>NZ_JBSGQV010000007.1:40990-229231 GCF_053606025.1 Streptomyces sp. NPDC055254
TTTCCGTGGGGGCGCTCCTAGTGCTCCCCCCCCCGGAGCTGGTGTGGGTGGTGTCGTTATACCCCCCCGGGGACACGTTGGGGTGGGGGCCGGGAACTCCCGGCCGAGCCACTGCTTGCACTGCTCGCCACACACGCCAGTGATCACGCGTGGCGACGATCCCTGGAATCTGCCATCCCCGGGGGCCGTTCGCGTACCCGATGTGCCGCGCCGCGCCCGTCAGGTCGTGGCGACCGCGCCGCGGCGGGAGGACCTGCCGAACGCCAGCGGCCAGTGGGCCAGTACGGCGGTGGCTCCGTACCAGGCCAGCAGCCCCGCGACCGCGGCGACCCAGCCGGCCACCTTGCCCAGCGTGCCGTTGTCCGCGAAGGCGCCTGTTGCCAGGAGCAGCAGGGAGAGGGTGAACAGGCCGTACACGCCCTGGCCGAAGAGTCCGCTCGCGGCGCCCACCGTGAGGGTGATGCCGAGCAGGGCGAACAGAACGAGGAACGCTCCGGCGGCGTCCGCCGAAACCTTTCCGTCGGCTCCCGCGGCCCAGGTGAACCAGAAGGCCCCCAGGCCCGCGAACGCGGTGCCGTTGAAGCCGTTGCCGCCGCGGAATTCGAGGACTCCGAGGACGAACAGGGCCAGTCCGCCGACGTAGGTCGCGAGCGACACGGAACCGGCCGCGGTCACGCCGTCGATCACTCCTGTGTGGCCGATACCGAATGCGAGAAGGGTGAGACCCAGGGCGATGTGCCCGAGGGTCGAAGTCGAGGCCGTGCTTCCCGCAGAGACACCATTGTCCACGGCGGGCTCCCTTCGATCTGCAGTTGTTTGCTGTGTCCCAGCAGCACTTATCTACCCTTTACAGGGGTGCACAACCGCACAAGCGACTTACATCCGGTCACGGAATGACAACAACCGGTCGCTGAGCGCGTTTGGCCAACCGACCGGCCACGGAGCCGAAGATGCGCCCGACGAGCCCGTGCGTCGAACCGACCACGATGGCGTCGGCCGAATACTCCCGGCCGACCTCCTCCAGCTCGTGGCAGATGTCACCACCGCGCTCGACCAGGATCCACGGCACTTCCGCCAGGTAGTCCGCGCACGCGAGCTCCAGTCCGAGCACCTCGGTGCGGTGGTCCGGTACGTCCACGAAGACGGGCGGCTCGCAGCCGGCCCACACGGTGGTGGGCAGCCGGTTGGCGACGTGCACGATGATCAGACCGGATCCGGAGCGCCGGGCCATGCCGATCGCGTAGGCGAGGGCGCGCTCACTGGACGTGGATCCGTCGAAACCCACCACGACCCCGTGCCGGAAGGCCGGGTCGCAGGGCAGGCGCGTCTGTTCCACCGGGCGCGGCTCGGCGTCCGACGCGGGGTCGGCGGCGAGGCGTTTGCGCTTGCGGTCCGCGGGTTCGGAGAATTCGTGACCGGCCATGGGTGTCTCGGTGAAGAGGTCCTTGGAGGAAGCAACAGGGGAAGCAACAGGGGCGAAATTCGGCAACGCTGGGTGACGGAGCTCTGTCCGGGAAGCATCTTCCCGAGCCCTCACCCCCCAGGGTACGGCGACGCCCCTGTCCTGCACAGGGCTTGCCGCCCTTGGAGAGCGTCCCAGGGAGCATGCCGGAGCAGGAGCGGCTTGGCAATGGCCGCTGCCCCCTACAGCCAGTGACGGCCGGGGCCCGCGCCACCCGTGCGCGCGGTGACCGAGCCGCCCCGCGAGGCGTTGGACAGGCGTCCGACCGTCCAGGAAGAGCCCGCAGGGAGCACGCCGTGCCCGGTCATCCGGTTCACCCCGTCCAGCCCGCTCAGCCGACGCAGCCCGTTCACCGCCCCGATCCCCCTCCCCCGTTCACGGCCTCTCCCCGCCCGCCCCTTCACTCGTCCGTGCACTTCTGCGCGCGTCCGCGGCACGACCCCGCGGGTGACGTGGTGCGCTGGGCCGCCTTCAGCTGCCTGCTCGTCCCCGTGGTCCTCGTCGTCTACGGGAGCTCCTACGGCGGGGCCGCCGTCGCGACCCTCGGCCTGGTCGTCGTCACGGGGGCGTGCACGGCGATGCTGCGCCACTCGGAGCGGGTCGCGCGCTTGGAGCGGGCCGCGCACTTGGAGCGGGCGGGGGACCGGCCGCCCTCCGGGCGCCGGCGCCGGCACTCGCGGGGCGGGGCCGCGATCGGAGGCGGACCCGGGGCCGCGATGCGGGGCGGACCCGGGGGTGGCCCCGGGGGTCAGGCCCGCCGGGGGTGCGGCGGCCGCGAAGCCCCCTCCCCGCAAGACTGACTTATTCGTACACCCACACCCGCACGTTTTCAGCCAACTTCCCGGCAGGATCCCCGCCTTGTCGGAATGTCCGGCCCCTCCCCCCACCACCGGGGACCACCACCACCGGGGGGCGCCGTGACCCCATGGGTACTGGCCATGGCCGGACGCCGCGCTTCCCGATCCGGTCGCGGAGTGGAACGCTTCCTGATCGAATGCTTTTCGCCAAGTTGCCAAGTCGACATAGCGCTGCGTGCTGAACTTGTCACGCCGACACCACGGGACGCAGTAGATTCGATCATGTATTTACGGCGGGGGATCCACGTGCAAGGCCGAGGGGAAACGTGCAGGTGCGACCAGACCAAGGAGTCGCGACACCCAAGGGGGGCTTAGCGCCATGAGCCAGGATTCCACCGCCGTCGTCGCGGACGCCGGCCGGAAGCTCGCGGGGCGTCGCCGCAGGGAGATCGTCGCGGTGCTGCTCTTCAGCGGCGGACCGATCTTCGAGAGCTCAATTCCACTCTCCGTGTTCGGCATTGACCGGCAGGACGCGGGAGTTCCACGCTACCGATTGCTCGTGTGCGCCGGTGAGGACGGTCCGCTCAGGACCACCGGCGGGCTCGAACTGACCGCGCCGTACGGGTTGGAGGCGATCGCCCGGGCAGGCACGGTCGTCGTGCCCGCATGGCGTTCCATCACCTCTCCCCCACCGCCGGAGGCGCTCGACGCGCTGCGTCTGGCGCACGAGGAGGGGGCCCGGATCGTCGGACTGTGCACGGGGGCATTCGTGCTCGCCGCCGCCGGTCTGCTGGACGGCCGGCCCGCGACGACGCACTGGATGTACGCGCCGACGCTGGCCAAGCGCTACCCGTCCGTCCACGTCGATCCGCGCGAACTGTTCGTCGACGACGGCGACGTGCTCACGTCCGCGGGCACGGCGGCCGGAATCGACCTCTGCCTGCACATCGTGCGCACGGACCACGGCAGCGAGGCGGCAGGGGCCCTGGCCCGCCGGCTCGTCGTCCCACCGCGCCGCACCGGCGGCCAGGAGCGCTATCTCGACCGGTCACTGCCGGAGGAGATCGGCGCCGACCCGCTGGCCGAGGTCGTCGCCTGGGCGCTTGAACACCTCCACGAGCAGTTCGACGTGGAGACCCTGGCGGCCCGTGCCTACATGAGCAGGCGCACCTTCGACCGGAGGTTCCGCTCGCTCACCGGCAGCGCGCCGCTCCAGTGGCTGATCACCCAGCGGGTGCTCCAGGCACAGCGGCTGCTGGAGACCTCCGACTACTCGGTCGACGAGGTCGCCGGGCGCTGCGGGTTCCGTTCGCCGGTCGCCCTGCGCGGGCACTTCCGACGGCAGCTGGGGTCCTCTCCGGCCGCCTACCGCTCGGCCTACCGGGCACGGCGGCCGCAGGCCGACGTGGCCCAGGTGTCGCAGCACTCGGAGAGCCCGCTTCCGCACCAGCGCACTCCGCAGCCCCAGCGGGCGGCGGCGGCTCTGGCCGCGGCCGGCCCGACGGTGGCGGAGCTGTACGCCCCGGGACGGGTGCTGCGGGAACACGCGTAACCCCCACAACGGGTACGTAAAGGGAAGGTCCTCCACCGGTCACCACCGATGGGGGACCTTCCGCTTGTGCGGCCGGGTCCGGAGAGGACCGCATAAGGTGGGACGCATGAACGATCGCATGGTGTGGATCGACTGCGAGATGACCGGGCTCTCGTTGACGGACGACGCACTTATCGAGGTGGCCGCACTGGTCACCGACTCGGAGCTCAACGTGCTCGGCGAAGGCGTGGACATCGTGATCCGCCCGCCGGACGCGGCCCTGGAGACCATGCCCGACGTGGTGCGCGAGATGCACACCTCTTCCGGCCTGCTCGACGAGCTGGCCGGCGGGACCACCCTCGCGGACGCCGAGGCCCAGGTCCTGGCCTACGTACGGAAGCACGTGAAGGAACCCCGCAAGGCGCCGCTCTGCGGCAACACGGTCGGCACCGACCGCGGCTTCCTCCTGCGCGACATGGCCGCGCTGGAGGGGTACCTGCACTACCGGATCGTGGACGTGTCCTCGATCAAGGAGCTGGCACGCCGCTGGTACCCCCGGGCGTACTTCAACAGTCCCCCGAAGAACGGCAACCACCGCGCGCTCGCGGACATCAAGGAGTCCATCGCCGAGCTGCGCTACTACCGCGAGGCCGTCTTCGTGCCGCAGCCCGGGCCCGACTCGGACACCGCGCGGACCATCGCCGCCAAGCACGTCCTGCCGGGCGCCTGACCCCTCCGGAGACGGGCGCGGGGAAACGGGGGAGCGAGCACCCTCCCGGACCCTGTACCCTTTTCTTCGGCCGGTCGGTTGTCCGACCGGACATGGTGGGTGTAGCTCAGTTGGTAGAGCACCTGGTTGTGGTCCAGGTGGCCGCGGGTTCAAGTCCCGTCACTCACCCTGCGAAGAGGCCCCGGTCCGCGAAAGCGGACCGGGGCCTCTCGCGTGTGCGCCCGCCGCCCCGTGCGGGTGCACCGGCACCGCCGCACGCCCGCGCCACCGCGCCCCCGGCTCTCCGGCACGCCCCGCGCCCCCACACACCCCGCGCCCCCGCCCGGCCGGCTCGGCCCCGCACGGCTCGCCCCCACACGCCCCGCGCCGCCGGCTCCCCGCCCGGCCGGGCTCCACCGCGCGAGTACGGCCCGCGCGGCCGGGCCCCCGTCAGGACGACTCCCGCACCACCAGCCGGTTCGGCAGCACGACGGCGGCCTCGCCCTCCTCCCCGCCGATCCGCGACAGCAGCAGCCGGGTCATGGTCCGACCCATCTCCTCGATCGGCTGGCGGACGCTGGTGAGCGGCGGGTCCATGTGCCGGGCCACCACCGAGTCGTCGAAACCCACCAGGGCCACGTCCTGCGGGATCCGCCGGCCGGCCGCGCGCAGCTCCCGGCGGGCGCCCGCCGCCATGACGTCCGAGGCCGCGAAGACCGCGTCCAGGGCGGGGCGGCGCTCCAGCAGCTCGCGCATGGCCCGGCGGCCGCCGGTCTCGGTGAAGTCGCCGACCGAGACCAGCTCCTCGTCGGGGGGGTGCCCGGCGGCCGCCAGGGCCTGCCGGTAGCCGTCCAGGCGGCACTGGGCCCCGTACACGTCCAGCGGTCCGGTGATCGTGGCGATCGCCCGCCGGCCCCGTCCCAGGAGGTGCCGTACGGCCTCGGCCGCACCGGCGAGGTTGTCGGAGTCCACGCTGGGCAGCGTCTCGGCGGCGGAGCGGCGGCCGCTGATCACCGTCGGAATGCCCAGCTCGGCCAGGAGCTCGGGCAGGGGGTCCCCCGCGTGGACGGAGACCAGCAGCACCCCGTCCACGCGGTGCCCGGACAGGTACTGGGCAAGCCGGCGGCGCTCGCGGTCGCTGCCGGCCAGCGTGAGGACGAGCTGGACGTCGGTCTCGGCTAGGGCGGCCCCCACCCCGCTGACCACCTCGGAGAAGTACGGTTCGGCGAAGAAGCGGGCCTCGGGCTCGGGGATCACGAGGGCGATGGCGTCGGTGCGGTTGGCGGCCAGCGCCCGCGCCGCCCGGTTGGGAACGTACCCGAGCTCGGCGACGGCCGCCTCGACGACGGCCCTGGTGTGCTCGCTGACCTTGGAAGAGCCGTTGATCACCCGGGAGACCGTGCCGCGCCCGACCCCGGCGCGCGCCGCGACCTCCTCCAGCGTCGGCCGTCCCCCGCTGCGCCCGTGCCCGTTCATGGCTTCCTCCCGGTTGTGAATCTACCTCTTGACGACTGTGGGAGCGCTCCCACACTGTGTCACAGAACACCCGGCACGTTCCGTCCTTCAGGGAGGATGCACATGCGAGCCCCAGCCAGAACCCGGACCCGGTCCCGGAGAAGTCTCGTCACGGCGGTCACCGCGGTAGGAGCGGCGGCCCTGCTGCTCGCGGGATGCGCGGCCGACCCGGCCGAGAAGCCCGGCGCCGCCGGCCCGAGCGGCGACAAGGCGCGGACCACCCTCACCGTCGGGGTGTTCGGAGCCTTCGGACTCCAGGAGGCCGGGCTCTACGACGAGTACATGGCGCAGAATCCCGGAATCCGGATCGAGCAGACCTCCATCGAGCGCAACGAGAACTACTACCCGCAGCTCCTCACCCACCTGGGCACGGGCAGCGGCCTCGCCGACATCCAGGCCGTCGAGGTCAACAACATCGCCGAGATCACCGCCACCCAGGCGGACAAGCTGGTGGACCTCGCCAAGGCACCCGGCGTGGACAAGGCCGCGTACCTGCCCTGGAAGTGGGCGCAGGGCACGGCGAGCGCGGCGAAGGGCGGCGCCACGGTGGGCCTCGGCACCGACATCGGCCCGCAGGGCATCTGCTACCGCAAGGACCTCTTCGAGGCGGCCGGACTGCCCACCGACCGGGTGGCGGTCGGTGCGCTCTGGGCCGGGGACTGGAACAAGTACCTGGAGGCGGGCAAGACCTACAAGGCGAAGGCCGGCGAGGGGAAGGCCTTCGTCGACTCGGCCTCGGGCGTGATGGCGGCGGTGACCGGCAGCAGCGCCCAGCGGTTCTACGACGAGCAGGGCAAGGTCGTCTACAAGACCAACCCGGCGGTGCGCGGGGCCTTCGATCTGGCGGCGCGGTTCGCCACCGAAGGCCTGAGCGCCAAGCTCCAGCAGTTCACCCCGTCCTGGGACCAGGGCTTCGCCAACGGGGCCTTCGCCACCGTCTCCTGCCCGGCCTGGATGCTCGGGTACATCCAGGACAAGGCGGGCCCGGCGGGCAAGGACAAGTGGGACGTGGCGCAGGCACCGAAGCCGAGCAACTGGGGCGGCTCCTTCCTGGTGGTCCCCAAGGCGGGCAAGAACACCGAGGAGGCGGCCAAGCTGGCCGCCTGGCTGACGGCGCCGGCGCAGCAGGCCAAGCTGTTCGAGAAGCGCGGCAGCTTCCCGAGCGCGAGCGCCGCGTACGGGCTCCCCGCGGTGTCCGGCGCCCAGCACGCCTACTTCGGCGGCGCCCCGATCGGTGAGATCTTCGCGCGGGCGGCGGAGGGCGTGCCGGTGACCGTGGTCGGCCCGAAGGACCTGGTGATCGCGCAGAACCTGGCGGACATCGGGATGCTCCAGGTCGACCAGAAGGGCCGCAGCCCGCAGGAGGGCTGGGACGCCGCGGTGAAGGCCATCGACAACGCTCTCGACCAGTGAGCCGTCCGACGGCCCGGCACGGCACGGGGCGGGTGCCGCGGGGATGACCGACGAGACCGCCGTACTCTCTCCGTCCTCCCCCTCCCCCTCCTCCTCCCGCCCCGCGCGGGAGGAGGAGGGGGAGGGGCCCGGGGGCAAGGCTGCGGGCCGGCGCCAGGCGTGGCGCTCGCGCCGCTACCGGTGGGACCTGCGCTGGAGCCCGTACGCCTTCGTGGCGCCCTTCTTCCTCTTCTTCGCGGCCTTCGGGCTGTTCCCGCTGCTGTACACGGGCTGGGCGGCCCTGCACCAGGTGGAGCTGACCGACCCGGACAACATGACGTGGGTGGGACTGCGGAACTTCACCCGGCTGTGGGACGACGAGTTCTTCTGGAACGCGCTGCGCAACACGGTCACCATCGGGCTGCTGTCCACGGTGCCGCAACTGCTGATCGCGCTCGGGCTCGCCCACCTGCTCAACTACCGGATGCGTGCCTCGGCCTTCTTCCGGGTGGCGGTGCTCACCCCGTACGCCACCTCGGTCGCCGCGGCCACCCTCGTCTTCGTGCTGCTCTTCGGCCGGGACTACGGGATGGTCAACTGGGCGCTGTCGGCCGTCGGTTTCGACGCGGTCGACTGGCAGAACGGCTCCTTCGCCTCCCAGCTGGCGGTCTCCACGATCGTGATCTGGCGGTGGACGGGCTACAACGCGCTGATCTACCTGGCGGCCATGCAGGCCGTACCGGCCGAGCTCTACGAGTCGGCGGCGCTGGACGGCGCCTCGCGCTGGCAGCAGTTCCTGCACGTGACGGTGCCCTCGCTGCGGCCGACGATCTTCTTCACGTGCGTCGTGTCGACGATCGGAGCGACCCAGCTCTTCGGCGAGCCGCTGCTGTTCAACGGCGGGGCGGGCGCGACGGGCGGCTCGGACCACCAGTTCCAGACGCTCGGGCTGTACCTGTACGAGCAGGGGTGGGTGAACCTGCACCTCGGCCGGGCCTCGGCGATCGCGTGGGCGATGTTCCTGATCCTGCTGCTGATCGGCGGCGTGGCGCGGCTGCTGCGCGGACGGGGGGAATCCCGATGAGGTCACTGCGCGCGGGCAAGCTCACGTACGTGGTGCTCGCCGTGTTCACCGCCGGCTCGCTCTTCCCGCTGGTGTGGACGGCCATCGCGGCGTCCCGCAGCAACACCCGGCTCGCCCAGACCCCGCCGCCGTTCTGGTTCGGCGGGAACCTGGGCCGCAACCTGCAGGTCGCCTGGACCGACGCCAACATGGGCACGGCCCTGCTGAACACCGTCATCGTGGCGGGCACGGTCGCGGCGGGCACGGTGGTCTTCGCCACCCTGGCGGGCTTCGCCTTCGCCCGGCTCCGCTTCCGGGGGCGCCGGCTGCTGCTGGCCCTGGTGGTCGGGACGATGCTGATCCCGCCGCAGCTCAGCGTGGTGCCGCTGTACATGCTGATCGCGCAGCTGTCGTGGACCGACCGGCTGCAGGCGGTGATCCTGCCGACGCTGGTCTCGGCCTTCGGCGTGTTCTTCATGCGGCAGTACCTCGCGCAGGCGCTGCCGATGGAGCTGGTGGAGGCGGCGCGCACGGACGGGGCGAGTTCGCTGCGGATCGTGTGGCACGTGGTGTTCCCGGCGGCCCGCCCCGCGATGGCGGTACTGGCCATGCTGACCTTCGTCATGGCCTGGAACGACTTCTTCTGGCCGATCGTCGCGCTGACCCAGAACGGCAGCCCGACGGTGCAGGTGGCTCTGACCGGGCTGGGCCGGGGCTACATCCCCGACCAGTCGGTGATCATGGCGGGTGCGCTGCTGGGCACGCTCCCGCTGCTTTTGGTGTTCCTCGTCTTCGGCCGCCAGATCGTCGGCGGCATCATGCAGGGAGCGGTCAAGGGATGACGGAAACAACAACGACATCAACGGCGGCGGACCCGGACGCGGCGGCGGTCGCGGGCGCGGAACTGCGCTTCCCCGAGGGCTTCCTGTGGGGCGCCGCCACGGCGGCCTTCCAGATCGAGGGGGCGGCCGAGCTGCGGGGGCCGTCCATCTGGGACACCTTCTGCCGGACCCCGGGCAAGGTGCACGGCGGGCACACGGGCGACGTCGCCGTCGACCACCACCGGCTGTGGCGCGAGGACGTCGCCCTGATGGCCGGCCTCGGCATCGGGGCGTACCGCTTCTCCGTGTCCTGGCCGCGCGTGCTCTCGGGCGGGATCGGCTTCTACGACGCGCTCGTGGACGAGCTGCTCGCGCACGGCATCCGGCCCTGCGTGACCCTCTATCACTGGGACCTGCCGCAGGAGCTGGAGAACGCGGGCGGCTGGCCCGAGCGGAAGACGGCGTACGCCTTCGCCGCGTACGCCCAGCAGGTCGCCGCGGTACTGGGCGACCGGGTGGAGCTGTGGACCACCCTCAACGAACCCTGGTGCAGCGCCTTCCTCGGCTACGCCTCCGGGGTGCACGCCCCGGGCCGGACCTCGCCCGCCGACTCCTTGCGCGCGGCGCACCACCTGAACCTGGCGCACGGGCTGGCCGCGGCGACGCTGCCGTCCTCGGCCCAGGTGGGCATCGCGCTCAACCCGAGCGCGGTACGGCCGCTGACCGGTTCGGCGGCCGACCTCGACGCGCGGCGGCGCATCGACGCCCTCGCCAACCGGATCTTCACCGGGCCGCTGCTGCACGGGGCGTACCCGCAGGACCTGATGGCGGACACCGAGCCGCTGACGGACTGGTCCTTCGTCCGCCCGGGCGACGAGGCGCTGATCCACCAGCCGCTGGACTACCTCGGCGTGAACTACTACACCCCGGCGGTGGTCTCGGCGGCCCCGGAAGGCACCGCCGGCGGCCCGCGCGCGGACGGCCACGGCGCCACCGACCACTCCCCCTGGCCGGCGGCGGACGCGGTCGCCTTCCACCAGCCCCCGGGCGAGCGCACGGACATGGGCTGGTCGATCGACGCGAGCGGCCTGTACGACCTGCTGATGCGCTTCACCGAGGAGGCGCCCGGCCTGCCGCTGCTCGTCACCGAGAACGGCGCCGCGTACGCCCCGGACCTGCACGACCCGCAGCGCATCGCGTACCTGGAGGCCCATCTGGCCGCGCTGCACCGCGCGGTCGCGGACGGCGCGCCGGTGCGGGGGTACTTCCTGTGGTCGCTGCTGGACAACTTCGAGTGGTCCTACGGGTACAGCAAGCGCTTCGGCATCGTCCACGTCGACTACGAGACGCAGACCCGCACCCCGCGCTCCAGCGCCCGCTGGTACGCGCGGCTGGCCCGGACGGGGGCCTTCTGAGACAAGAGCCCCTCTGGCGGTTCTGACGGCCGGGGACCGTCCGGCGGTCGGAAACCTTCCGACGGCCGGGGCGGCGCGGCGGCACTCCGGCCGCCGTGCCCGCCCCGCCGCTACGAGGACTTCATCGCTGCCAGCCCCTTCGCCAGGTCCTCCGCGTTCATGACCGGGGCGACCTCGATCTCGGCGTTGAACTGGAGGAACAGGTCCTCCACCAGCGGCGGCAGGTGCGCGCTGTCCTGGAGGTCGAACACCAGCCAGCACGACCGCACGCCCTCGTGCAGGCCGAAGTAGGCCGCCTCCGGCTCGACGGTGTCCATCAGCTTCTTGATCACCTGAGGCAGGGACCCGGTCTTGATGCCCTCGTTGGTGGCCGCCGTGTCCATGTGCGCGCGGAGCATGACCCTCATGCGTGACTCCTTCCGTCACGCCCACCCTCCGCGCGGCCCGTACCCGCGGCAACATCTGCGCCCCCGTCCGGGCGCGGGGGCGCGGCGGCCGTGCCGGCGGGTCTAGCCGAGGACGCCCACGTCGTGGAAGAACTGGTAGCGGGTCGGGTCGTCGGGCAGGAACCAGTGGAAACCTTCCTCCAGGAAGACGGCCAGCAGGTTGACGGCGAGGATCAGCGCCAGGAACGCCAGCGCGAAGGTCCCCACCGTTCGCAGCGGTCCCGGCCCGGTCGCGGGGACGGAGCGGTCCGCGGTGGTGTGGGCGAAGGCCAGGGCGATGCCGACGGCGACCACGGAGGCCTGGAAGAGGATCCACGCCCACACGTACAGGTGCAGGCCGAGGACCTCGCTCCCGTACCCCTTGTCCCCCGGCAGGACGTGCAGCATCGTCTGGCGCCAGGACGCGAAGGAGCCCCCGATCAGCGCGACCAGGGACAGGCCCCAGCCCGTCATGTAGTCGCGGCCGCTCACCGAGCCGCGGGACAGCGCCGTGCGGATGATGTACGCGGCCCCCGTCGCGGCCAGCAGCATGAACATCCGCTGCACGACGCAGAGCGGGCACGGGTACTCCCACAGCCCGAACTGGTGGAAGAGGCCGCCGCAGACGACTCCGGTCCAGCCGATGACGAAGACGCAGGCGAACCAGTACTGCACCCGCCCCAGCAGCCCGCCGGTCGGCGGGGCCTGCGGGAGGAGGCTGTGCATCGCGGCCACCGTCAGTAGCTCAGGGTGAGGGCGAGGCCGCTGGTGACGTGGTGCGCCATCAGCAGGACCGCGGCGAGCAGCACGACCCACCACGCGCCGAGCACGACCGCCCGGGACGAGTCCCGGTACATGGCGATCAGCGTGGCGAGGAGGCCGCCGAAGATGAGGGTGTCCATGCGGCGGACCGTACAGATCCACGGTCACCGCGCCCACGAGGCGCGCCCCCGTCGGCGGCCGGTTACATCGGTTGCCGCCCCCGGCCCCGGACCGCCCCGGGTTCCGGCCCGGATCGGGGCCTCCGCCCGGCTCAGGGCCGCGGCCCCGGTACCGTCCCCGATCGGGCTCCGCGTCGCTTGCGGCGGCCCCGTACCGCCCGCCCGCCGCCGGAGTCGCTCCGGCTCCGGCCGTCCAGGGCGATCCAGACCCGGACCTCGGTCCCGCCGAGCACCGAGCGGCCCAGCCGCACGTCGCCGCCGGTCGACTCCGCGACCCTGCGCACGATGTCCAGGCCCAGCCCGGTGGACCCGTCGCGTCCGCCGTCGTTGCCCCGGCGCAGCGCGGCGTCCGGGTCGGCGATGCCCGGTCCCGCGTCCGAGACGAGCACGATGACCGCGTCCGCGGCGTCGTGGACGTCCACCGCGAAGGGAGTGCCCTCGGGGGTGTGCCGGAAGACGTTGCCGAGCATCGCGTCGAGGGCCGCGGCGAGTTCGGGCCGGGCGACGGGGATCCGTACCGTACGGTCCACCCCGGCGAGCCGCACCTCGCGGCCCTCGTCCTCCGCCAGCGCCGACCAGAAGGCCATCCGGTCGCGGATCACCTCCGAGGCGTCGCAGCCCGCGCCCGCCCCGACCAGTCCGGTGGCCGGGCGCTGCTCGCGGGCGGTCCGGATGATCGTGTCGACCTCGCGCTCCAGCTGCTCCACGGCCGCCCGGGTCTGTTCGACGGCCGGACCCGCCCCGAGCGAAGCCGTGTTGAGCCGCAGCACCGTCAGCGGCGTCCGCAGCCGGTGCGACAAGTCGGCGGCCAGTTCCCGCTCGTTGGCGAGGAGTTCCACGACCTGGTCCGCCATCGCGTTGAACGCGACGGCCGCCGACCGCAGTTCCTTTGGCCCCTCCTCGGGAACCCGCGCCCCGAGCCGGCCCTCGCCCAGCTGGTGCGCGGCGTCCGCGAGCCGTTCGGCCGGCCGCACCAGCCGGGCACCGAGCCGGTCCGCGACCCCCACCGAGCCCACGATCAGCGCCAGGCCCACGCCCGCGAGCACCAACCAGGCGGTCGCGACGCCGTTGCTGACCTCGCTCTCCGGTACGAAGACCTCCACGACCGCGATGTCCCCGGACCCCAGGGCGGTCGGCTGGAGCAGCGCCGAGCCGCCGCCCGGCACCGAGGTTGTCGTGGCCCGCCCGATCCTGCGGGTCTCGGCCACCGCCCGCTCGCCCGCCCGGCCCTCTCCGATGTCCACCGGTCCCCGGTCGCCGACCGCCGGCACGTGGACGGACATCCGCCGGGCGGCGCCCATCTGCGTGGACTCGACCGCCTTGCGCAGCTGCCCAGGGTCGGTGGTGATGGACAGGGTCGGCCCGATGGTGGCGGCCTGCCGCTCGGCGTTGGAGAAGGCCCGGTCGCTGGCCATGCGCTGGACGACGAGCCCGAGCGGTACGGCGAAGGCCACGACCACCATGGTGGTGACCGCGAGGCACACCTTGACCAGCGCCCACCTCATCCCGGCGGTTCCAGCTTGACGCCCACACCCCGCAGCGTGTGCAGGTAGCGCGGGCTGGCGGCGGTCTCGCCGAGCTTGCGGCGCAACCAGGACAGGTGCACGTCGATGGTCTGGTCGTCCCCGTACGACTGCTGCCACACCTCCGCGAGCAGCTCGCGCCGGGCCACGACCACTCCGGGCCGCCCGGCCAGGAAGGCCAGCAGGTCGAACTCCCGCCGGGTGAGGTCGAGTACCGCCCCGTCCAGCTCGGCCTGGCGGCGCAGGGGGTCGATGGCCAGGCCCCCGACGCGCAGGACGCGCGAGGGGGGATCGGCGGCGGCCGCCTGCGAGCGGCGCAGGACGGCGGCCATCCGGGCGGAGAGGTGCTCGACGGAGAACGGCTTGGTCAGGTAGTCGTCGGCGCCGTCGTTGAGCAGCCGGACGATCTCCGCCTCGTCGTCGCGCGCGGTAGCGATGATCACGGGCACGTCGGTGATGCCGCGCAGCATCTTGAGCGCCTCGGCCCCGTCGAGGTCGGGGAGTCCGAGGTCGAGGATGACCACGTCGAAACGGTGGTGGGCGACCTCGCGCAGGGCCTCCAGAGCCGTGCCGACGCTGCGCACGGTGTGCGAGGCCTCGGTCAGGTGCCGGATGAGGGCGGAACGCACGAACTGGTCGTCCTCGACCACGAGCACACTTGCCATGGCCGCACGGTAGTCCATTCGGACGACCCCGGGAGGTGTCGGGCCGCTCTTGGGGCGGGTGGTGCAGTATGTCCTCTGATGCGACGAGGACTTGTACATGCCATGGCCTGGACCCTGGCGACCGGGGCGGCGGTGACCCTGTCGTGGTGGGGCGTGTACACCGTCATGTCGGGTACCGCCTACGATCCGCCGCTCGCGGTGCCGCTGAGCACGGAGCCGCTGCTCTCCTCGACGCAGAGCGCGCGCCCGCCGCAGACGCCGTCCCCGTCGCCGTCCTCGTCCGACCCTTCGTCGCCCGGACCGTCCGCGTCGCCCCCGGCCGGCCCCTCCTCCGCCGGGCCCTCCCCGGCCGCGACGGCCTCGAAGCCTGCGGGCGGCTCGCGGACGTACCGGCAGGACGCGGACGACGTGCAGGCCTATCCCGTGTCGGGGGGCCGGGTCGTCTTCTCCCTCGGGGCGTCCTCGGCCGAGCTGGTCTCCGCGACCCCGGCGGCCGGGTGGCGGATGCAGGTCTGGAAGCTGGATTTCTGGATCCGGGTCACCTTCACCCGCGACGGCCGGGAGGTCTCGGTGTTCTGCACCTGGCACGACCACGCGCCGCGGGTGGAGATCGTCGATCCTTAGGCGTTCGGGCCCGGAGCTGCGGGGGCAGTGCCCACCAGGACGAACTCGTTGTACGGGAAGAGCCTGCCCACCGGCCGCGGGAAGGGGAAGGAGTAGCTGCGCCGGGTCACGACCCCGGCCCGTTCCGCGTGCTCGCGCAGTTCCTCGAAGCCGACCCAGCGGACGTGCGTGGGGTCGGAGCGGTGGCCGACCTCCTGCGGGGTGATCAGGACGACCGGCCCGCCGGGCCGCACCAGGGACAGGTACCGGTCGAGGAGGGCGGCGGCGGTCTCCTCGTCCACGTGCTCCAGGACGTGGGCGACCAGCAGGCTGTCGAAGGACCCCGGCCCGCAGTCCGGGGCGGCGGCCAGCTCCTGCGGGGTGTAGGCGGTCAGTCCGCGCTCTCGGCAGGTCCGCACCGAGTGCGGGTTGTGGTCGACGCCGACGCTGCCGGGGGCACAACCCTCCAGGTTGCGGCCGAGCCCGCAGCCGAGGTCGAGCACCCGGCCCAGGCGCAGCCGGCGCAGGTTCCACCGGTACGGGGCCTGGGTGGGCAGCATCCGCTTGATCCCGGAGCGCTCCAGGCGGGCGAGGCGCCGGGTGTAGTCGGCGGTGGTGGTGGGCGGGGCGGGCGCGGCGGGTGTTCCGGGGGCCGGGTGGGCTCCGGGGCCCGCGGGGTCATCGGTCATCGTCGGCTGCCTCCTTCTGGCTGCCTCCTGGCGCGTCACGGAAGGACCGCGGTTCCTCCTACCCCGTCCCCGCCGTCCACACGCCCCGCGCGCCGGGCCGGCCCGGCTCGCCGGTGTCGCCGCAGCGCCCGGCCGGCGTCGTCGGCGTCGGCGTCGGCGTCGGCGTCGGCGTCGGCGTCAGCGGAAGACGGAGGGCGGCGGTTGCGGGGAGGCCACCGCCGCGGCGTCGGCGACCGGCGCGGCGCCGCCCGCGAAGTCCGCCAGGGCCCGGCCGTGCTCGACCCGGCCCGGGTGCGGGTCGCTCGCCACCCGGCGGGTGAACTCCGCGACGGGCAGCTCCCGGTCGGCGGCCACGAGGACGGCGTTGCCGAAGCGTTTCCCCCGCCACACGACGGGGTCGGCGGCCACCGCCAGCTCCGCGAACCGGGAGGCCGCCGTCGCGATCTGGCCCCGCAGGTGGGTGAGCGGCGGGCCGTCGGCGAGGTTGGCCGCGTACCACCCGGTGGGCGACAGGGCGCGGCGTACGTCGTCCAGGAACTCCGTGCTCGTCAGGTGGGCCGGGGTCCGCGCGCCGCTGAACACGTCGGCGACGACGAGGTCGGCCCAGCCGTCGGGGACCTTGGCCAGGCCCGCGCGGGCGTCCACGGCCCGGACCCGTACCCGCGCCTGCGGGTCCAGCGGCAGGTGCTCGCGTACGAAGGCCACCAGGGCGGCGTCGATCTCCACGACCTGCTGGGTGGAGCGCGGCCGGGAGGCGGCCGTGTAGCGGGCGAGGGTGAAGGCGCCGCCGCCCAGGTGGACCACGTTCAGAGGCTGCCGCGCGGGCGCGACGAGGTCGATCAGGTGGCCGATCCGACGCTGGTACGCGAAGTCGAGGTGGGTGGGGTCGGCGAGGTCCACGTGCGACTGCGGGGCGCCGTCGATCCGCAGGGTCCAGGCGTCCGCGCGCTCCCGGTCGGGCTCCAACTCCGCCCGGCCGCCGTCCACCTGCCCGACGACCGCCTCGGCGCCACCGCGTCCGCGCTGCTCGCCCCGGCCTCTGCCCTTGCCTTTGTCCTTGCCTCTGTCCTTGCCCGCCACCGTCCCATTGTGCCCGGTCAGCGGTTCGGGCCGGGTCAGCGGCAGTTGTCCGCGGCCTCGATCAGCCGGGCGGCCTCGCCGAGCGCGGCGCGCAGCACCTCGGGATCGGTGACCGGTTCGACGGCCTCCGGCGGGAGCAGCCATCCGGTGCCGCTCGGGGCGGGGGCCGCGACGTCGCCGAAGCGCATCCCGCGGCCGTTGGTCTGGGTGCACGCGCTGCCCGGCAGGTCCCAGGCGTCGGCGGTGCCGGGCGGAACGAGGAAGCCGAGGGTGTCGTGCGAGCCGTCGTGCAGTACGGGGCCGACCCCGCCGGCCCGGCTGGCGGCCCGGCGGATGATGTCCACCGCCTCCAGTCCCTGCCGGGTGGGCACGGTCACCAGGTCGGGGGCCTCGGCGGGGGTGACACCGGGCCCGGGCGCGATGTTCGTTCCAGTGCTCTCCATGCCGGCCTCCACCAAGGGAACCCCTCCTCGATCAGCGTGCGACCCGGGAGCAGGGAGTCTCCTCCCACTCCGCACGGGTTCAACGCGCGAAAACGTCAACGGGTGCGGCGAGAAGACGCCGCAAAGGATGGCAGTTCATGGCGGATCGCGGGTGAGATATCCGTTTTGTAGCCAAACAGGGTGTGAACGCCCTGCCGCTGGCGGTACGTTCATGCGCGCCGGGCCTCCGCTCCACACACCCCCACGGCGCCGGCGGTGCGTTCCTTGCCAGAGAGGCCACGTCCATGGCGGCGTCCCCCCACTCACCCAACTGCACGTTCCGCCGCCTGCGCGGGCAGCGCTCACCGGCCGAGTTCGCGGCGCTGGTGCGCCGGGCGGCGAAGGAGATCGGAGAAACGGTTTCCTGCGACGCCCGCTACGTCGGCCGCGTCGAGTCCGGCGAGATCCGCTGCCCCAACTACGCGTACGAGCGGGTCTTCCTCCACATGTTCCCCGGCCGAACCCTGGCCGACCTGGGGTTTCCGCCGCGCGAGGCGGTGCGGGGACGTGCGGCCCAGCGCGACCCGTCCGGTCCCCCCACCCCCCGTTCGCCCGCCGGTACCGGTAGCGGTACCGGCGCCGGTTCCAGCCTCAAGGAGAGCGACGTGCTGCGTCGCGCGTTCATGGCGGGCGGCTCCGCGACCGTGGCGGTCGCGACGCTCGGCCTGGCCCTGCCCGGCGACACCCGCCGGATGCCCTCACGCGCCGGCGCATCGGAAGCCGAAGCCGTGGAGGAAGCCGTGCGGCAGATCCGCCTGCTGGACGACCGGCACGGGGCCGACGCCCTGTACCGCAAGGCGGCCGAGCCGCTGCGCACCGCCTACGCCCTGCTCGACGCGGGGGCCGCCCGGCAGCAGTCCACCGAGGACCGGCTGCACGCGGGTGCCGGCGAACTGGCGGTCTCGGTCGGCTGGCTGGCCCACGACTCCGGCCGCTTCGACGACGCCCGCTCGCACTACGCCGAGGCCCTGGCCACGGCCCGGGTGTCGGGGAACCCGGGCCTGGAGGCGCACGCCTTCAGCAACATGGCCTTCCTCGCCCGGGACCGCGGCCGCTCCCGGGAAGCGGTACGGGCCGCCCAGGCGGGCCGGCGCGCCGCCCGCTCCCTCGGTTCCCCCCGGCTGCTGTCGCTGCTCGCGCTGCGGGAGGCGGGCGGCTGGGCGGGTCTGGCCGACCGCAGGGCCTGCGAGGAGGCGCTGACGCGCGCCCACACCGAGTTCTCCAGGGGCGCGTCGGGCGCCGACCCCGAGTGGATGACCTTCTTCGGTGAGGCCGAGCTGGAGTCGCTGGAGGGCCGGTGCTGGTCGGAGCTCGGGGAGCACGCCCGCGCGGCGCGGCACGCCCGCCGCGCGGCCGACCTCCAGGACCCGAACTTCGCGCGGAACGTGGCCCTCTACACCGCCGAACTGGCCGGTGACCTCGCCCGCGCGGGCGCCCCCGACGAGGCCGCCTGGGCCGGGGGCCGGGTGCTGGACCTGTTCGCCGAGGTGCGCTCCACCCGGGTCCGCTCGACGCTCTCCCTGACCGCCCAAGCCCTGATCCCGCACCAGCGCTCGCCCCGCGTGAACGCGTTCCTGACCCGTCACGCCGCCCTCGCGGGGGTGTGACCGAGAGTCGGCCCCGGCCCGCGTGAAGCGCGCCACCGCTGCCGGGGCCGCATCGGCCCCGCCGGCGTTCGAGGCGCGGGTCCGGACAGAGCCGGGGTCTTCGAGCCCCGCCGGCGATGGAAGCGCGCCGCCGCCGCGGGGCTCCGCCCCGGACCCCGCGCCCGGATTCCGGCGGGGCCGCCTTCACGCGTCGAGGTGGCCGGTGTCGTTCCAGCGCTCCAGCGCGGGCGCACCGTACGCCCAGCCCAGCACCGACAGCGAGGTCGGTTCCAGCCGGATCCGGGCCCCGAACGACGCGTCGAAACCGAGCCAGCGGGCCGCCAGGGTCCGCAGGATGTGCCCGTGCGCGAACACCAGCACGTCGCGCTCCGCCGACCGTGCCCACGCCACGACCTCGTCGGCCCGCGCGCCGACCTCGGCGACGGACTCGCCGCCCGGTACCCCGTCGCGCCAGATCAGCCACCCGGGGCGGACGGCCTGGATCTCGGCCGGGGTCATGCCCTCGTAGTCGCCGTAGTCCCACTCCATCAGCGCGTCCCACGGCTCCGCACGGGCCCCGAAGCCCGCCAGGTCGCAGCTCTCGCTCGCGCGCACCAGCGGGCTGGTGCGGACCTCCGTGCCGGGCAGGTTCCGCCACGGGTCGCGGGCCAGCCGCTCGCCGAGCAGTTTCGCGCCCCGCCGGCCCTCCTCCAGCAGGGGCACGTCCGTGCGTCCGGTGTGCTTGCCGAGCAGGGACCACGCCGTCTGGCCGTGGCGGGCCAGGAGGATGCGGGGGGCCATGTGAGTTCTCCCGATACGTGAGAGTTCATACGTTTATACGGTGATTCTGTCGCCGTCCCATCATCCATCACACGAACGCCCCCACACCCCACCGGCCCCCTGACCGCGCGGCCGCCGCCGACCGCCCCCGGCCTCCGGTTTCCTCGGTAAGTCCACGATTGTCAGTGGCGGATGGGACACTTCCGCGGGTGAGCTCCTACCCGCCCGCCGGCCCTCCGCAGCGCACTCAGCCGGTGACGACCCTGCGGCAGCGGCTGGCGTACCTGCGCGGCCCCGCCGTGCTGCCGCGTCCGCTCGACGCCCGGGCGCTCGCCGCGCTCGCCGCCAACCCCGGCTGCGGCAGACGCGCCCTGCTCGACGGCGCCGGCGTGAACAAGACCGTGCTCGCCTCGGCCCTCGGCTCGCCCGCCTCCTTCGGGCAGTCCCAATTCGCCATCGTCCGCGGCAACTCCTTCGAGGCGAAGGTCAAGGGCGACGGCGGCGCCGAGCTGCTGCGGCTGGTCCACGAGCACCTCGGCGCCGGGTCCGGGGCGCCGGGCGCCGACGCCCGCGTCCCCGACCTCACCGCCGCCGGGCCCGAAGGCCGCGCCGCGCGGACCGCGCTGGCCCTGCGCGAGGCCACCGCGGCGGGGCGCGAGGCGGGCGCCTGGACCCTGCTGGACCACCCGATGCTGGCGCTGGAGGTGGCGGGTTCCCCCGCGTACCTGGAGCCGGACGCCGTCGTGGTGCACCCCGACGGCCGGTGGACCGTCGTGGAGATCAAGTCGTTCCCGATGATCGACGGGACCGCCGACGCCGCGAAGGTGGGCGCTGCCGCCCGCCAGGCCGCCGTCTACGTCCTGGCCCTGGAGCACACCGCCGAGAAGCTGTCCGGCGTCCAGGTCGGGCACACCGTGCTGCTGGTCTGCCCCAAGGACTTCTCCAACGTGCCCGCCGCCTCGCCCGTCGACGTCCGCCGCGAACGGGCCGTGACCCGGCGGCAACTGGAGCGGCTCACCCGGGTCGAGGACCTGGCCTCGGCCCTGCCCGAGGGGCTCAACTTCGACCCCGAGCGCCCCGCCGGCGAGCTGGCCCGGGCCGTGGCCGCGGTGGACGCCGCGTACGCCCCCGAGTGCCTGGCCGCCTGCGAGCTGGCCTTCCACTGCCGCGACGGGGCCCGCGAGGCCGGCGAGGTGAGCGCCCTGGGCCGTTCCGTACGGGGCGAGCTGGGCGCGCTGACCACCGTCGAGCGGGCCCTGGCGGCGGCCGCCGGGCCCGTACCCGCGGGCGATCCCGACGGCGATCCCACCGCGGCCGCGCTGCACCGCGCGGCCCGGCTGCGGGCCGAGGCCCTGGAGCTCGCCGCCGCCCGCCCGCCGTACCGCGCCCCGGAGACCCCAGAATGCCCCTGCTGAACACCCTGGCCCGGCTGGAGGCCGTCCGCGCGGGTCGCGCGCAGCCCCTCGCGACCGTGCGGCACCGCCACCTCAGCGAGACCCCGATGGTCTTCGTCCCGCTCACCACGGCGGGCGAGGCCGGCGCCCCGCTCGGCGCGCTGGTCGGCACCGACCGGCACGAGCCGCGGGTCTTCGTGATCCCGCAGCCGCGCGACCGGGACCTGCGCTGGGCGTTCCTGGCCGACCTGGCCGTGCACGTCCTGGCGTACGTCGAGGGGTACGCGGACCGCGTGGAGCCGGCCGAGCGGAGCGAGACCGACCCGGAGACCGGCAAGCGGGTCAAGGTCGAGACGGAGCTGTGCACGGACGCCCCGCAGCTGATCGTGCCCAGCCGGGCGGGCATCGAGTACGTACGGCTGCTCGGCCGTTCCATGCGGTTCCGACGCACCGCCGAGGAGGAGCCGGAGAACCCGTACCCGGCGCCCGCCCGGGTGCCGATGCTGGGCCGCTGGTTCACCCACCTCGCGGAGCGTTCCCGGGTCCCCGGCTCCTCGATGCTGGTGTCGGCCACCGACCTGTTGTCGCGGCACTGGGCCACCGGCCAGAGCACTCTGGAGGACCAGCACCTCGGCGCCCTGCTGGCCTGGATCGATCCGCCCGAAGGCGCCTCCGGCGCGCAGGCGGCGCACCGGGTGGAGCTCGGCCGGGACGGGGCCGGGCAGTTGCTCTGCCCGCCGGCCGGCCCGGCCACCGATCCGGCGTTCGACAACAAGCTGCTGGCCCCCGCGATCGCCCGCTACGACGCGGCCCGTTCGGCCCTGGCGGCCCGGCCCGGGTCGGACGACCTCCCGGCCCGGCAGGCGGAACGCGCCGTGCGCCGGCTGGTCGTGGGGCAGATGGAGACCGCCTGGTGGCAGACGTGGGAGGCGATCGACCTGCTGCGCGCCCTGCCGCCGGGCGAGCGGGCCGAGGAGCGCTGGACCCGCGACCGCTGGTCCTACACGGGCCACCGGGACCGCGTACGGGCGGGCGAGCCGCCGCAGCCGCGCCGTGACGACGCGGTGACGGCGGCGCAGAAGCTGGCCACGCGGGAGACGGAGCAGGTGCGCCTCGACGCGCAGGAGGCCCTGGACGACCCGCTCGTCATGGCGGGCCGGCGACTCGCGGGCGAGGCCTTCGCGGGTGAGGTCACCGAGGTGGTGATGGAGTGGACGCAGTCCAAGCGGCCGAGTCCGCGCCCGCTGGTGACGGTGGCGACGGAGGACCGGCCGCAGCTCGCGGACGGCGGCGGGAAGGTGTACCGCTCGCTGGAGGGGCGCCCGCAGTCGGCGCAGTTCGTACGGTGGGACGAGGACGGGCGGCTCGTGCTGCGACTGCTGGACAAGATGGGCCGCGGCCGGGAACCGGAGCCGGGCTCGGTGCCGGAGAAGGGCGACCGGGTGTGCTGGACGCTCTTCGAGCACGATGCGCGCGGCGGCCCCAAGCTGCCCGATCCGGAGCAGACCCCCTGGACGCACGGCGGCCCGCCCGGCTCGCCGGCTGCCGCCGCCGTGCGACCCGACGCCGTGACCGACGAGGACCTGCTGTGACCGCGACCGCCCCCTTCGATCCGGGCGCGGCGGCCGCCCGGGCGACCGCCGCCATCCTGCACGACACCCTGCACGGGACCGAGCGGGGCGTGGTCGTCGACTCCCCGCCCGGGGCCGGCAAGTCCACGCTCGTGGTCCGCGCGGCCCGGGAGCTCGCCGCGGCCGGGCGCCGGCTGATGGTGGTGGCGCAGACGAACGCGCAGGTCGACGACCTGGTGCTGCGGCTGGCCGACAAAGATCCGCAGCTCCGCGTGGGCCGGCTGCACAGCAGCGACGGGGAGGCGTACGACCCGGCGCTGCGCGAGCTGCCCTCGGTCACGCTCTCGGCCAAGCCCGGGGACCTGGCCGAGCTGCCGATCACCATCTCGACGGCCGCCAAGTGGGCCTTCGTCAAGGACGCGGAGCCCTGGGAGCACGCCATCGTCGACGAGGCGTACCAGATGCGCTCGGACGCGCTGCTGGCCGTGGCCGGGCTGTTCGACCGGGCGCTGTTCGTCGGCGACCCGGGACAGCTGGACCCGTTCAGCGTGGTCGGCGCGGAGCAGTGGGCGGGCCTGTCCTACGACCCCTCCGCCTCGGCGGTCAGCACCCTGCTCGCGCACAACCCGCAGCTGCCGCAGCACCGACTGCCCGTGTCCTGGCGGCTCCCGGCGACGGCAGCGCCGCTGGTGTCGCGGGCCTTCTACCCGTACACGCAGTTCCGCAGCGGCACGGGCCCCGGCGAGCGGCGGCTGTCGTACGGGGTCGCCTCGGACGGGTCGGGCCCGGACCGAGTGCTGGACGAGGCCGCGGCCTCGGGCTGGGGCCTGCTGGAGCTGCCCGCGCGGCACACCCCGCGCACCGATCCGGAGGCGGTCCGGGCGGTGGCCCTGGTGGTGCGGCGCGCCCTGGACCGGGGTGCGGTGACCTCCGACGAGCGGTCCGAGGCGCCGGCCCCGCTCACCGCGGACCGGATCGCCGTCGGCACCGCGCACCGCGACCAGGCGGCGGCGGTGCGGGCCGCGCTGGCCGCGCTCGGCGTCACGGGGGTCACGGTGGACACGGCGAACCGCCTCCAGGGCCGCGAGTACGACCTCACCGTGGTCCTCCATCCGCTGTCGGGGCGTCCGGACGCGACGGCCTTCCACCTGGAGACGGGCCGGCTGTGCGTGCTGGCCTCCCGCCACCGGCACGCGTGCGTGGTGGTGGCCCGGGCGGGCATCGCGGAACTGCTGGACGAACACCCCTCGACGGAGCCGGTGCAGCTGGGCGTGACGGTGAAGTTCCCGGACGGCTGGGAGGCCAACCACTCGGTACTGGCCCACCTGGCGGAGCACCGCGTGTCCTGGCGCCCGTGAGGGCGCCCGTCAGCCCGAGGCCGTGATCCCCGGGCTGGGAGCCTTTGCCCTCCGGCGGCGCTCCGGCCGCCGAGATGCTGCTTCCCGTGCTGACCCGGGTCGGCCCGGTGCCGGCCGGGCGGTCCGGCGCGGTCCCGTGGGTTCGAGTGCTTCCGGGGCCCCGGAGGGGCCGGCCGACGGGCCGGCCGGGGTGCTGGACGAGGTGGCGGAGCCGGCCGCGGCGCGGCGCGCCGGGGAGCCGGTCGCGGTGTGACGGGAGGCGCGCGTGATGGCACGCGTCCGCTCACCTGTCCGACTCGCCCGGCACGCGCTCCCCGTCCTCCTCCGGGGCCACGCCGCCCGCACAGGTGTTCCCCCTGGGCCGGTGCGGGCTTGCGCGAGGTTGGACAATGGACGGTGGCCGGGAAGGATTTCGCACGCGCGCAGCAGGAGGACACGGATGGCAGACCCCGAGCGGACCGAGCGGAGGCTGCGGCCGGCGCCGCTGCTCTTCGAGCCCTCGGAGGCCGCCACGGACCCTGAGCACTTCTTCGATCTGGAGTCGATCGAAGACCCTCGCGAGTTGCTGGCGCGGGCGACGGAACTGACGCTGGCGTTCCGGGCGGCGCAGGAACGGGCGGTGGAGTTCCAGGCCCTGGCGGCGGCCCAACTGGCGGACCGGCGCCGCTTCGACCGCCTCTCGCCGGCCGCGATCGCCGCCGAGGCGGACTGGACGGAGGACTACGCCGTCAAAATGATCGAGTTCGGCGAGTCCCTCCACCACGACACCCCCTAGCGGGTGGCCCACCCGCCGCCGAGGCCCCATGCGCCGCCCCGGCCCGCGCCTCGAACGCCGTGAGGCTGAGACCCCCGACCCACCGGGGCGGAACCCCCCGGGCTCCGCCCCGGCGGGCCCTACACCCCGGGACCTGGAAGAACACCGGTCTCGCGCCGTTCCTCGCGCCCCTGCCGTGGTGCTGAACCGGCTGACCTGCTGATGACCGGATCGGTCCGCTGCCGGACCCGATGCGGCCTGTCGCCGCCCCGCCCGCGGGGCGCATGCTTGGGGACATGACCCGAGCACTGATCGTCATCGATGTCCAGGAATCCTTCCGCACCCGTCCGCTGTGGGAGACCACCTCCGACCTGAAGATCGCCGACCGGGTGAACCGCCTGGTCCGGCTCTCCCGCCAGGCCGGGGACCTGGTGGTGTGGGTACTGCACTCCGAGCCCGGCACCGGCGGTGTCTTCGACCCGGCCCTCGGCCATGTCCGGCTCATGGAGGAGCTGCAGCGAGCGGATGGGGAGCCGCTGATCCACAAGACCTCGCACAACGCCTTCACCACCACCAACCTGGAGCAACTCCTCACTGAGCGCGGCATCCGCGAGCTCACCGTCTGCGGCATCCGCACCGAGCAGTGCGTGGAGACGACCACCCGCCTCGCCAGCGACCTCGGCTACCAGGTCACCTTGGTCATCGACGCGACCGCGACCAATCCCATCCCCCACCGCGACGCTCCCGCCGACCAGAGCGTCGCCGAGCTGCTGGCCGACCCCCGCACGCTGTCTGCCGAAGAGGTCATCAGGCGCACCGAGTACGCCCTCGCCGGACGCTTCGCCACCATCGCGACGGTCGACCAGCTGGAGGCCGCGGCAGGACTTCAGGCATGATGTCCGAATCGTGAGCCGCATCGTCTTCTTCCTGGTGCCCGGAGTCCACTTGCTGGACCTGGCCGGCCCCGCGCAGGTCTTCTCCACGGCCGCCGACTTCGGGCACCCCTACACGCTCGCCTACGTCGCCGAGCAGCCACTGGTCTCCACCGCCCAGGGGCTGCCGCTGGCGGCCGGGCTCGACTGGCCCGAGCTCGGGCCCGAGGATCTGATCGTGGTGCCCGGCTGGCGGACAGCCGCCCTGGCCGATGACCCCGCCATCGGCGCCGCCTCCCTACAGGTCCTCCGGGACCACCACGCCAGGGGCGGGACGGTGGCCAGCGTCTGCGCCGGAGCCGAGGCGCTCGGTCGGGCCGGCCTGCTCGACGGCCGCCACTGCACCACCCACCACGACGTGCAGGAAGAGCTGGCCCTGCGCCACCCCAGGGCGGTGGTCGTCCGCGATGTCCTGTTCACCGCCGACGACCGGGTGATCACCTCGGCCGGCATCGCCAGCGGCATCGATCTGGCGCTGCACCTGGTCGCGACCCGGCACGGCCCGGCCGTCGCCGCCCAGGTGGCCCGCGACATGGTCGTCTACGCCCGCCGCAACGGCCACGAGCCGCAGTCCAGCGCGATGCTCCGGCACCGGTCGCACCTCAACGACACCGTGCACCGCGCCCAAGACCTCATAGACGCCCGCTTCGACCAACCACTCCCGCTGCCCACCCTGGCCTCGGCCGTCGGTGTGAGCGAGCGCACCCTCACCCGCCTCTTCAGCAGCGCCACCGGGCTCACCCCACTGCGCTACCAGCAGACCCTCCGCCTCGAACGCGCCCGACACCTCATCAGCCACGGCGCGACGATCGACGCCGCGGCCCGGACAGTCGGTTTCGAGGACCCGCGCATGCTGCGCCGCCTCCGCGCCCGCACGGCCTGACTACGTCAGGTAACCGAACGCCCCTGGGTAGTGCGACTGACTCCCGTGCCTACCCACTGGTGGAGCCTCTTACGGGTCGTTTCACGGTGAGGTCCGGGGTCGGGGGTCCGAGGCCGTGGGGCCCGGCGCAGCGGAGTGGCATATGCGGGGCGCAACATACCCCAGGCCCTCGCGCCCTGTCCCCGTTTCCCGTAACTCCGGGAACCCGCTCCGTCACGGCCGGTAGACCTGGGGCATGACGACCCTGACGACGGCTCCCGGCTGCATCGCTCCCGATCTGCGTACCGCACCCGCCACCCACGTCACCCCGCAGGGCGCCGCCTGGCTCGCCTCCGCCTCCGCGCGGCCGGGGGCCACCCTCGCGCTGTGGGAGGCCCGGCCCGGCGCGCCCGCCGCGCTGCCCTGCGGAACCGCCTTCGACGTCGTCAACGTCCCGCTCGTCCTCGGCCGCCGCGTCATGGACCTGCTCCGGGCCGAGGGCCCCGGCTGCGGCCCGGTTGCCGTCCACCGCGGCCGCATGCTCCTCTTCGCCGCCCCCGGCACCGCCCACCGGCTCCCCGTGCTGCTGGCGTGGGAGGAGTGGGGCGGTTCCGGCGTCGCCCCGGCGCCCCTGTGCCACGGCCGCGGCGACGCCGTCACCGTGCCGCCCCTGGCCGCCGCACCCGGCGGCTCCCGCTGGCTCGTGGCCCCCGACACCCGTTCGCCCTGGCTCCCCGGCCCCGAGGCACTGCTCTGGGCCTTCGTCCGCGCCGCCCGCACGGGCACCACCGCCGACACCACCACCGGCACCACCACCGACACCGCCGCCCAGCACGGACCTGGGGATATCGATTTTTCGTTCCGCCGACCCGGATGCTAATGTCTACGACGTCAGCAGGCGCCGCTAGCTCAGTTGGTTAGAGCAGCTGACTCTTAATCAGCGGGTCCGGGGTTCGAGTCCCTGGCGGCGCACAGACGGAGGAAGGCCCCCACGCGAGTGGGGGCCTTCTTCGTGTTCCCGTTCCGGTTCCGGGCACGGACGCGACTACGTGGTGATCTTCACCGTGTACGCGCCGGACCGCGTCCGGTCCGCCACCTCGATCGTGATCCGCTCTCCCGGCACGGTGAACGTCTCGCCCACCTCCAGCGGCGCGTCCGCCAGCGGCGGGTACACCGAGCGGTCCCAGCACGCCTCCGTCTGCGGATGCGCGTCCAGCACCTCGATCGGGCCGCCGCCCGACGCCGCCTCGTTGCGCACCCGGTAGATCAGCACCCCTTCCGTGCAGGTGTCCCCGTCATTGCCCGCCGACCCCCGCGCCTCGACGGCGATCGCGCTGCCCGGCCCGGTACGGACCACCGCGAGCCGGGTGCCGCCCGTACCGCCCTGCGGCGGAGCCTCGGCGAGGGGCTGGAGGGTGTGCAGCGAGGAGCCCGACTGGACGCAGTCCACCTGCGAGGCGTCCAGCCAGCCCAGCTTCCACTTGTGCCAGGCGAAGAGGTCCGGGGCCATCCCGAACTGGCTGCCCATGACGTCCCAGTCCCCGACGTGCGTGTCCCAGTCCCCCTTGCCGTCCGTCGGCCGGTGGTAGAGGTCGGGCAGGTCGAAGACGTGGCCGGTCTCGTGGGCCAAGACGTTCCGGTCCGGCGGGTGCCGCTCGAAGACCGTGACGATCCGCCGCAACCGCGCGCCGTCCGCGCGGATCGGGCGGTCGAAGTTGACGACCTTCGTGGCGTCGGAGTCCACCCCGGGCGCGTCCGGGTCGGCGACGAAGTAGACGACGTCGTACGCGCCGAAGTCCACCTCGGCGTCGGCGGTGGCGACCGCGTCCCGCAGGTACGCCGCGCGGTCCTCCGGCGCCCAGTCGCGCTGTATCCCGTACGCGGTGGACGGCCGGGGCATCCGCGCCCACCGCTCCTGCGGGTGCGGCACCAGGCGGAACCGCCCGTAGGAGGCCCGTTCGAAGAACTCGCTGGTGGCGGGGAAGTAGTCGGCGGCGATCTCCTCCGTCCCGAAGGCCGGCCGGTGGTCGGGGAAGGAGAGGAAGACCATGACCGCGTTCAGGGTGCGCTCGGGCTTGGGGTAGGCGCGGTTCCAGGTGTCCAGCCCCAGGGAGTGGTGCGCCGCCGTCCGGGTCAGCGCGCAGGGTCCGGCCCCGGAATCGGCCACCGCCGGCCCCGCGACGAGCGACATGGCGGCGAGCGCCGTCAGGGAAGTGGCCGCCGCCGCTGTACTTCGGACGCGGGAGCGGTCCACTCCCCCGGGTGTCTGCTGTCGCGGCACATGGACCTCCGGTGGTGGATTCGTACCTTCTCGTCCACCTTGAGGCGATTGTCTTACTAATGCCCTGTTCCGCTGCCCCACACGAGTGAGCACCAGGGCAAGCCGGTGACCCCCGAACTTCACGCCCCCGCCTACACAACGTCACGTCCGATCACCCGAGATCAGCAGACGACGCCGCATGCTCACAGCTGCGCAGAAACGATCAATCGATCGTCGGCCGACGAAACGTCATCACGCCGAACTCCCCGGCCCCGCACGGCGACGCCGCTGGATGGGGCCTCCCGGCAGCCTCTATGATCGGCACACTTTCCTGCACGGACACTCACGAACACTGCGGGAGCCAACGGTGAGCGGAACCCCAGAAGGAACCGGTTCGGCGGCCGACAGCATCCGATCGGCCGTCACGGAGCGTCACAGTGCGATGCCGGCAGCGCCGTCGGCGCCGGCCACTCCGGGGCCCGTGCCCCGCTCCGCGTCCGCGTCCGAAGCGCGCGACTACCGGGCCGCCTTCAACGCGGCCCACCTCGCCATGGCCGTCGTCGACCGCGACGGCTACGTCGTCACCGCCAACCAGGCCTTCGCCGGACTCCTGGGCACCGAGCCGCACGCGCTCACCCACCGGTGCGCGGCCGACCTGGTGGACCTGGCGGCCGAGGCCCGCACCTGGGCCGCGTACCAGGAGGTGCTGCGCGGCCGCCAGGCCCGACTGCGCTGCACCCGCCGCCTCAAGCACCCCGACGGGCACTCGCTGTGGACCGAGGTCACGCTGGGACCCGTGCCCGGGACCGGGGACGTCCTGCTGTCCGTGGCCGACATCAGCGACCGGCGCGACCTGCAGGCCCGGTTGCGGCACCTGCAGATGCACGACCCGGTGACCCGGCTCCCCAACCGCGCCCTGTTCTTCGAGCGGCTCTCCACCGCGCTGGAAGCCTCCTCGTACGACCACGGCGGCGGCACCGGCCGGATCGGGCTCTGCTACCTGGACCTCGACGGCTTCAAGGCGGTCAACGACACCCTCGGCCACCGGGTCGGCGACCGGCTGCTGGCCGCCGTCGCGGCGCGGCTGACCCAGTGCGCCGACCAGTCGGGCTACGGACGCACCGGCGGCCACCTCGTGGCGCGGCTCGGCGGGGACGAGTTCGCCCTGCTCGTGGAGGACTCCACCGGTACGGAGCAGCTCGCGGACCTGGCGCGGAGCGTACTGGCCGCCGTGCAGGAGCCGTTCGACCTGGCCGGGCAGCGGCTCTCGGTCTCCGCGTCGATCGGCGTCGTGGAACGGGCGACGGACGGCACCTCGGCGACCGGGCTGATGCAGGCCGCCGACACGACCCTGTACTGGGCGAAGGCCGACGGCAAGGCCCGCTGGACGCTCTTCGACCCGGAGCGCAACGCGCACCGCATGACCCGGCAGGCCCTCTCCTCCACCCTGCGCCCCGCCGTGGAGCGCGGGGAGTTCGAGCTGGAGTACCAGCCGCTGGTGGACCTGGGGAGCGGCACACTGCGCGGCGTCGAGGCCCTGGTGCGCTGGAACCACCCGCAGTTCGGCACGCTGGCGCCGAATCGGTTCATCGGAATTGCGGAAGAGGACGGCTCCATCGTCCAGTTGGGCCGGTGGGTCCTGCGGACCGCGTGCCGCCAGGCCCGGCGCTGGCAGATCGAGCAGCCGAGCGATTCCCCGGTCTTCGTCTCCGTCAACGTCGCGGTGCGCCAGGTCTGGGACTCGGACCTGGTCGGCGACGTCGCGGAGATCCTCGCCGAGACGGGCCTCGCGCCCCAGCTGCTCCAGCTGGAGCTGACGGAGTCGGCGGTCATGGGCTCGGCGGGCCGCCCGCTCCAGGCGCTCCAGGCACTGAGCGACATGGGGGTGCGGATCGCGATCGACGATTTCGGCACCGGGTACTCGAACCTCGCCTACCTGAGCCGCCTGCCGGTCTCGGTCCTCAAGCTGGACGGCTCCTTCGTGCGCGGCTTCCGCTACGAGGAGGGCACCCACCCGAACCCGGCCGACGAGACCATCGTGGAGGCCTTGGTCCAGCTCGCGCACCGGCTGGGCCTCACGGTGACGGCCGAATGCGTGGAGACCGCCGGCCAGGCGGCCCGGCTGCGGCGCGTCGGCTGCGACACGGGGCAGGGCTGGCTGTACTCCCGCGCGGTGGCCCCGGACGTGATCGCGGGCATGATCGGCCGCCGGGTCGCTGTCGCTGAGACGCCCGCCGCCCACCCCCGGGTCTGACCCCGGAGCCGGCAGCCCCGGGCGGGGCCGCCGGCTCCGGCGTACGGTCAGAGGCTCCGGACGAACGCCCCGAATGCCGCCGGGGCCACCGTGAAGGCCGGGCCTTCGGGCCGCTTGGAGTCCCGGATCGCTACTGCGCAGGGCTGAGCGGCCACCTCTACGCAGTCGCCGCCGGTGGTGCTGCTGTACGAGGACTTCTGCCATGCGGCTCCGCCGAGGGGGGCGCACTCCACGCACTCGCCACCGTTGGTGCTGCTGTAGGACGACTTACGCCACTGCACGCCTGTCAGGTCCACACCGGTCCCCATAGCGCTCCTCCAATACGCGTGCGATCAGATGGGCCGATTCCCTCGGCGAGAGGGCTGCGGCTTGCAGCCGAGCGTAGCCGACGGACCGTTCCCTGATCACTTTCGAATTCGCCGTCATATGGCCCGAGTCATAGCTCTCCGTGTAGAAGAGATCGGGGTCGTCGTCGAAGCGGAGAAGGGTGAACGATCCGGTCATCCCGGCGTGCTCACCTGCCGAGAAGGGCATTACCTGGAGCTGCACCCACGGCCGGTCAACGAAGGACAACAGGTGGGCCAGTTGCTCCCGCATGACCTTTTGTCCGCCGACGTTGCGGTGCAGCAGAGCCTCGTCCAACACCACCAGCAGCACCGGCGGAATTTCACGTGTCAGTATGCGCTGCCGGTCCATCCGTGCAGCCACGATTCCGTCGATCCCGTCCTGATACTCCACGCTCAGCAAGGCCCGTGCGTAGGCCTCCGTCTGGAGCAGGCCGTAGACCACCTGCGCCTGGAAGGTGGAGATGAACGCCGCCCGGGCCTCCATCTCCGCGTATGCCTGGAACCACGTGGGCAGCACGCTCCGCAGGACCAGCCCCACCAGACGCGAGAAGGTCCCGTCCGTGCCGAGCGCCGCGTCCAGCCGTTCCGAGAAGTCGCGGGTCGGTACCCGCTTGGTCGTCTCGACCTGGCCGATCAGGGAGCCGGTGCAGTAGATGACGTCGCCCAACTGCGCCTGTTTCAGCCCTGCGGCCTCCCTCAGGCGGCGGAGTTCGAAGCCGTAGTAGTCCAGCGGCGAGGCGCTGGGGTCGAGGTCGCGGGACAGGACCATGCGAGGGTCACCCCCAGGGAGACGCGGGTCGGATGCAGCCTGTGGCCGAGCGTAACGAGCCCGCCACGCTCCGATGGGGCGAATCCGGCAACCATGTCACACACCCCCGCCCCGCACCCGGGATGCGGGGTGCGGGGCGGGGGTACCGCTCGGCGCGGGGTGGGGGGATCAGCAGGCGCCGAGGTCCTTCCAGACACCCCATTCACCGGTGGTGCCCGGCGTCTCGTTCTGCGTCCACCACTGGGCCTTGTACTTGCGGCCGTTGTGGGAGACCTCGCTGCCGCCGGTGTAGACGGTGCCCGCGACATACGCCGGGAGCGAGCCGCAGCCGGTCGGGGGCTGCGTGGTCGGCGGGGTCGTGGTGGGCGGCGTCGTGGTCGGCGGGGTGGTCGTCGGAGGCGTGGTGACCGGCGGCTGCGTGGTGCTGCCGAGGGCGTCCGAGATCTGGTTCAGCAGGGTGGTGTTGTTGTCCAGGCCGAGCAGGGAGTACATCATCGCGCCGGCCAGGCCGCGCTGCTTGCCGTAGTCGACCCGGGCCTGGATGGACTTCTGGTTCAGGCCGGTGAAGAACTCGCCGTCCTTGTAGAAGTACGAGGACTTCGACCGGTCGTCCCAGAAGGTGGTCGAGGGGTTGTCGACGATCCCGCCGAGCTCCTTGTAGTGCGCGATGCCCGCCTGCTGGCTGAGGGGACGGGCGCCGGAGCCGCCGGTCGCGCTCTGCGCGAGGCCGTTGGTGGTGCCGGCCGGCACGCCCTTCCAGCCGCGGTAGTAGAACTCGTAGCCCAGGGTCAGCTTGTTGGCGGGGAAGCCGCCCGTGATCCCGTAGGTGGGGTTGCCGTCGATCCAGGAGTCGATCGCGTTGTCGATGCTGTACTTCTCGGTGCCCGGCGCGATCGGGTCGGTCGGGTCGGCCGGCGAGGGGTACAGCGGGGACTGGTGGTACGTCGGCCCGTCGCCGTCCCAGGCGCCGTGCATGTCGTACGTCATGATGTTCGCGTAGTCGAGGTACGCGCCGATCTTGTCCGTCTCGATGTACTTGATCTTGTCCTGGCCGGCCGGCAGCGCCGCGGTCAGAAGGTACTTCTTGCCGCCGTTGGCCGCGCCCTCGGCGTCGAGCTGCTTGCGGAACTCCGCCAGCAGCAGGGTGAAGTTCTGCTTGTCCTCGGGGCCGTAGTGGTTGCCCAGGTGGCCGCCGGAGGAGCCGGGGTACTCCCAGTCGATGTCGATGCCGTCGAAGATGCCGGCCGCGGTGCCGGGGCCGCCGAAGCCGCCCTCCACCGGGAGGTCGCCCTTGATGTACTGCTTGATGCAGGAGGCGACGAGCTTCTTGCGGGAGGCGTCGGTCTTGGCCGCGTCGTGGAAGAACTTCGAGTACGTCCAGCCGCCCAGCGAGATGTTGATCTTCAGGTGCGGGTACTTCACCTTCAGTTCCTTGAACTGGTTGAAGACGCCCACGATCGGCTGGTCCCACTTGTCGGCGACGCCGTCCACGCTGTCCGCCGCGCTGAACGACTTCTGGTAGTCGGCGTACGAGTCGCCCGCGCCGTCACCGGCGTTGGGGTTGTTGTCGTCGCCCGCCGCCTTGTTCGCCTCGAAGCAGGTGAGGTCGGTGGGGTGGATGTTGCCGAACGAGTAGTTGATGACGTCCAGCTTGCCCGCTATGCCGCGGGTGTCGAGGTGCTTGGGATAGAAGGCGTTCCCGTACACGCTCCACTGGTCGTAGTAGGCGATCCGGATGCCGCCGGCGGCCGCGGTCGCCGTGGCGTCCGCGGCCTGGGCGGTGCCGAATCCCGCGACGGACGCCAGCGCTCCGGCTGCCAGCGCGGCCGTGGCGGCTGCCGCGATAAGGGGTTTACGGATGTGCATGAACCGTCTCCGTGGGGGTGGGAGGGGAGAACAACCGATCAGGTGGTGAAAGAAATAGCGATCACCACACGTCCGAGTCAATGGTTTGGACCAAAGAAGGACTAGACCACCAGCCGGGTAAATCCCCTAGTCAGAGACTTGAATGCACATCAGAAACCGCTCGCCACCCCCGGTGACGAGCGGCTTAAGGCTGCCTTGAGCCACCTTCTCGCAAGGTTTCGGCAACAAACCAGCCGAACTGCGTTCTCGTGCGGTCAGCCGGCCGCCGGAGCCGGTCCGGGCAGGCCGTACGCATCTGCGACGAGCTCGTACGAGCGCAACCGGGCGGTGTTGCCGTGGATGTTGGCGGTCAGCATCAGCTCGTCCGCGCCCGTCAGCGCGGCCAGCTTGTCCAGACCGGCGGTCACCTCGTCGGCGGTGCCGTAGACGGTGTCGGCGAGCCGGCCGTCGATGAACTCCCGCTCCCCCGGCCCGGCGAACGGATACGCCAGCGCCTCCTCGGGGGTCGGGATCAGCCCGCCCCGGCCGGTGCGCATCAGCATCATCGACAGCGAGCCCGTGAGGACCTGGGCGCGGGCCTCCTCGTGCGTGTCGGCGGCGACGGCCTGGACGCCGATCACGCTGTACGGGGCGTCCAGGACGGCCGAGGCACGGAAGCTGCGGCGGTAGAGGTCGAGCGCGGGCAGGGTGCCGGCGGCGGAGAAGTGGTGGGCGTACGCGAAGGGCAGACCGAGCTCGCCCGCCAGCTGGGCGCTGTAGCCGGAGGAGCCGAGCAGCCAGATCGACGGGCGCGCGGTCGGGCCCTGCACCGGGCCGGGTACGGCGTGCACGCGTGCGTACGGGTGCCCGTCGGGGTAGCTGTTGTCGAGGAAGGCGGTGAGCTCCGCGAGCCGCCGGGGGAAGTCGTCCGCGCCCTCGTCGAGCCGGCCGGGCCCGCGCAGCGCGGCGGCCGTGCGCCCGTCGGTGCCCGGCGCCCGGCCGAGCCCGAGGTCGACCCGTCCCGGGGCGACCGCCTCCAGGACGCCGAACTGCTCGGCGACGGCGAGCGGGGCGTGGTTGGGCAGCATGACCCCGCCGGAGCCGAGCCGGATGCGCGAGGTGTGCGCGGCGAGGTAGGCGAGGATCACGGCCGGCGAGGAGCTGGCGACGGCGGGCATGGAGTGGTGCTCGGCGACCCAGTGCCGGTGGAAGCCGCGGGACTCGGCGAGCCGCGCTATGGCCACGCTGGTCTCCAGGGCCTCCCGGGAGGTGCTGCCGGAGCCCACGGTGACGAGGTCCAGGACCGAGAGCGCCGCGGGCGCCCGGCCCAGGACGGCGCCGCGGATCCCGTTTCCGCCGCGGGAGCCGCCGGGGCCGCCGTCCGGAGCGCCGGAGGGCCCTGCTGTCGGGCGGCCGTCCGGGCCGCCGTCCGGGCCGTCGTGGTGCCGATTCGCGTCCCCGCTGTCACTCATCGTCGCTCCCGTCTCGATCCGCGCCGCACGACATCCGCACGGCGTCGGTACGAAGGTCTCGAACCTCCGGGGGCGGCGGGGCATTCCCGGCGCCGGGAGACGGCGCAGGAGCATGACCGTGGCATATGCCAGACGGGTAGATCCAAGCAGAACGATATTATTGAGCCATCAATCTCCTCAACAGGCGCTCCACAAGGGCCGCTTGGTGGCTATCGTGGTAGGGCAAGCGGTAACAACCTGCTAGGGGGAGACCGTGGCGCTGAAGCCCGAGCCGACCGCGCCGTTCCACTCGGTGCAGTACGCACTACGCGTACTCGAAACGATCGCACGGCACACGGGAGGTGTGACCGACGTCCAGATCGCCCGTGAGACCGGCCTGCCCGCGGTCCATCTCGCTCCGATGCTGCTCATGCTGCGCCGGGAGGGATACGTACTGCAGGTGTCGGACGGCGCCTATGCCATAGGGGACTCCCTGGTCCTGCTCGGTTCCGGCATCAACCGGCAGCAGGCCCTGACGGACAAGCTCCAGGACACCCTGGACCGGCTGCGGGACTCGGTCGGCGCGGCGGTCTACATCAGCCGGTACGTGGACGGCGAGGTCAGGATCACGCAGTTCGCCGACAGCCCGCGCACCCCGAAGGTGCACGAGTGGGTCGACTTCCGCTCGGCCGCGCACGCCAGCGCGGTCGGCAAGTGCCTGCTGACCCAGCTCGACCTGAACGGGCGGCGCGACCACCTCGCCCGTCACAAGATCGCCCGTCTCACCTCGAAGACGATCGTGAACGAGCGGATCCTGTTCTCCAAGCTGGACTCCCAGCCGGCCACCGTGCCGGTCCTGGACCTCCAGGAGTACGCCGTGGGCACCGTCTGCGCGGCGGTCCCGATCACGGCCGGTGCCTCGGTCGGCTGCCTGGCGCTGTCGATGCCGGTCGAGCACGCGCACCGGCTGCGGGCCGCGGCCGACACGCTGAACCGGAAGGCCGCACCGCTGCTGCTGTCGCTCACGCTCTGAGCGGCGACGACGGGAGTGGTGGGGGACAACGGGCCCGGAAAACACTTCGGGCGGTTCCCGGTGTGAACCGGAAACCGCCCGAAGGACAGGTGCGCCGCCAGGGACTCGAACCCCGGACCCGCTGATTAAGAGTCAGCTGCTCTAACCAACTGAGCTAGCGGCGCCTGCTGACAGAGAAAATACTACCTGCTCCTCCGGGGTGCTCAAAACCATGACCCCGCGCCCTCCGGCGGCGGCCCTGCGCGGGGCATCCGGGCGCGGACCGTGGCTACTGGGTCAGGAGGTGGGTGCGGGACTGGGCGGCGTAGGCGGCGAGGAGGGCGCTGCGGGCGGCGGGGGTCAGGGGCTCGTACGCGGAGCGGCCCGGCGGGCGCCACCACACCGGGTCCGGGCACCGGAAGCCGGCCCGGCGCAGGGCGACCCGGTGGATCTTGCCGGTCGCCGTGACCGGCATCGACGGCACCACCCGCACGTAGCGCGGAGCCATCTTCGTGCCCAGGTCCGGCTGCGCGGCGAGGAACGCCGCGAACGCCTCCGCGTCGAATTCCGCGCCCTCCCGCAAGGCGACCGCCGCCATCACCTGGTCCCCCGCCACCTCGTCCGGCACCGCGTACACCGCGACCGCCGCCGCCCGCGTCCAGCGGGCCAGGATGTTCTCGATCACGGCGGCGGCCAGGTTCTCGCTGTCCACCCGGAGCCGGTCGTCCGTGCGCCCCGCGAAGTAGAGGAAGCCCGCCGGGTCCCGGAAGAAGAGGTCCCCGGTCCAGTACCAGCCGTCCCGGGTGCGGGCGGCCTCCGCGTCGGGGTTGCGCCAGTAGCCCTCGAAGCGGCTGCGGCCCCGGTTGACGAGTTCGCCGATCGCCTCGGCGCCGTTCAGCAGCCGCCCGCGCCCGTCGAAGGCGGCCGGCGGGCACTCGTGGCCCGTCTCCGGGTCGATGACGGCGAGGTCGTCCCCGGCTCCCGCCCGGCCGAGGGCGCCCGGCGGGGTGTCGGAGGTGCGCTGGACGGAGGCGCCGCCCTCGGTGGCCCCGTACCCCTCGACCAGCCGGACTCCGAACCGTTCGGCGAAGCGGGCCGCGTCCACCGCCCCGGCCTCGGTGCCGAAGCCGAGCCGCAGGGTGTGCTCCCGGTCGTCCGGGCGCGGCGGGGTGGCCAGCAGGTACTGGACCGCCCGGCCGACGTAGGTGAAGTACGTGGCGCCGTAATCCCGTACGTCGTCCAGGAACGCGGAGGCGGAGAACCGCCGGCGCAGGGCCACGGGGGCTGCACCGGCGAGCGCCGGGAGCCAGTCGGCGATGACGGCGTTGCCGTGGAAGAGGGGCATGCAGATGTAGTGGACGTCGCCCGGGGTGACCGAGAAGTGCCGGGCCAGGGAGCGTCCGGCGGCGGCGAGCCGGCCCTGGGTGCAGATGGCGGCCTTCGGGGCGCCGGTGGATCCGGAGGTGAAGTAGAGGAGCAGCCGGTCGGCGGGCCCGGGCGGACGCAGGACCGCTTCGCCGGGCTCGGCGGCCGCGTAGGGCGCGAGGAGGGCCGCGTACTCCTCGGTGTCGGTCACGAGGACGCGCACGCCGGGCAGGTCGAGGCCGTCGAGCAGCGGCAGGTGGCAGCGCTCGGTGACCAGGATCCGGCAGTCGGTGTGCAGGATGTCGCGGGCGAGCTCGGGGCCGCGCCGGGTGGGGTTGATGCCGGCGACGGCGGCCCCGGAGAGGGCCGCCGCGCCGAGCCAGAACGGGAACTCGGGGGTGTTGTCGAGCAGCACCCCCAGGTGCGGCTCGGCCCCCGGCGGCATGAGGTCGACGAGCAGCGCGGCGCGCGCGGCCGCTTCCCGGGCGGTCCGGTGGTGGCTGAGGGTGCGGACGGCGGGTGCGGCGCCGTCCGTGCCGCGCCCGCCGCGCCCCGCCGAGCCCTCCGCCCGCTCGGTGTCCCGGTACATCAGCCCCGGCCGGTGGTCGCCCCACCGGCGCGCCACGAGCTCCGCGACGGTCACGGGTCCAGTCGTCGTCCGCATGCCGCCGGAGACTAGCTGACGTATCGTCAGAATTGAACGTCGGAGCAGGAGTAGAACGCCATCGGGGTGTCGTGGACGGTCCACACCGCGAGGATCATGTGGCGGCCCGACTTGCCGCTCGGCATGGCGCCCTGATGGGTGGTGGTCATGGCGGGGCGGGCGCCGTTGTAGGCGACGGTGAGGAACGGCTGGGATTCGAGCGCGGAACGGGTCAGGGGGCGGGTGGGGTCCCAGCCGTTCTTGGTGACGTAGTACTTGAAGTCGGTGGTGGCGTGGTTGGCGGTGAACTGCCAGCGGAAGTTGTAGCTCTGGCCGCTGTTCACCGACGTGGCCGGCCAGGTGCCGCCGCGCTGGTTGTCGAGCTCGGCGAACTGGGGGAGGCCGCCCGCGCATATCGTGCCGTCGGAGGGGCCGGAGGCCGGGAAGCCCTTGAAGCCCTCGACGCTCTGCGGCTCCCACTGGATCGCGCCGCAGTTGGAGACGGTCTTGTTGGCACAGAGCTTCGCACGGCTGATGGGGGTGTCGGTGTAGCCGTGGCTGCTGGCGCTGGGGGCGCCGAGCAGCGTCATTCCGGCGACGAGACCGAGGCCGAGCGTGACGGCTCCGGCGCGTCCGGGCCGCCCGGTCCGCCCTTCGGACCGTCCGGGCAGGCGGATGCTGGGCATGCTGAAGTGACGCATGATGCTCCTTGGATGTGGGGGGACTCCGGCGGGAGGCGTGCACGCGGGGATGGAACGCCGACGCGGGGCACCGGCGTAGGTCTAGACCAAGTACCAGATTATTGACGAGAGTTGGCCGTGTCCATACCAACGGAAGAACGGGTGGTCCGGTCCGTTCCGGCCACCCGTTCCCCTCTCACGCTCCCGCGCCGGCGCCCGGCGGCCGTCGGGCCCTCACCCCGACGTCCGCGCGCGGCCCGGCCGCGCTACTCGGAGCGCCCCGTGTAGAAGGCCACCGTGAGGTCCTTGACCAGGGCCTTGCGCTCGTAGTCGTCGAGCTCGACGAGCCCGCGCGAGGTCAGCCGGTGGACGGTGTCGTCGACCGCGTCCACGACCGAACTCAGCACGGTGTCGCGGTGCTTGGCGTCGATCGCCGCGACCCGGCGGCGGCGCATCGCCTCGGCCACCTCGGCGGCGTACTCGATCCGGATCGGCTGAGCCGAGAACACCTCGATCCCGACGGCCTCGGTCTCCGCCGCCAGCATTTGGGTCAGCGCGTCGCCGACGGCCTCGGCGTCGCGCAGGGTCGGGGCGTCCTCGTGGAAGGCGTCGGCGGGGAGCTGGGACAGGACCCGCGCCATGGCCGACTCGACCTGCTCGGCGAGGTACTCCGTGTGGTCCTCGACGGCCAGGGTGGCCCGGGCGGTGTCCTTGACCTGCCAGACCACCTGGACGACGACCTGGAGGGCGAGGCCGTCGGAGTCCACGGCGGGCATCGGATCGCTGCGCCAGTGCCGCAGCCGGACGTCGACCCGGCGGCGCAGGAGGAGGGGGCTGATCCAGGTCAGGCCGGTACGCCGGACCGTGCCGCGGTAGCGGCCGAAGAGGGTCAGCACCCAGGCGTGGCCGGTACGGGAGCGGCCGAGTCCGCCGAGGGCGAGGAGGGCGACGACACCGAGGAAGGCGAGCGGGGGCCAGTGGGTGGCGCGCAGTCCCGCGTAGGCGCGGGGGGTCGCGCCGAAGGCCGCGACGAGGGTCGCGGGGACGACCCCGGCACGCCAGAGCACGGCGGCGCAGCCGGCGATGGCGAGCCCTCCGATGCCGACGCCGACCCAGCCGGGGAGCACCGGGCCGCGGTGCTCGCGGAGCCGGTCGTCCCCGCGGGGGACCCGGCGACCGGGGGCGCGGCGGACCGCCGGCGCCGGGGCGGGCGCCTTTGCCGGGGCGGGCCCGGGGTGGACCGCTCGCGCGGCCGCCGCGCGGAACGGCAGGTGCACCGGCACATCGGCAGCCCCGCCCCCCTCCGGGGAGCCCGCCCCGGTGCGGTACGGCTGCCCCTGCGCGGGGCCCTGCGGGTGGCTGGGCGCGGGGCCCTGCGCGGGGCTCGGCGGGTGGCTGGGCGCGGGGCCCTGCGCGGGGCTCGGCACGTGACCCTGCGCGGGGCTCGGCACGTGGCCCGGCGCGGAGTCCTGCACGGAGTCTTGCGCTTGCGCGGGGCTCGGCACGTGGCCCGGCGCGGAGTCCTGCGGGTGGCTCGGCACGTGACCCTGCGCGGGGTCCTGCACGGAGTCTTGCGCGGGGCTCGGCGCGTGGCCCGGCGGCCGGTCCTGCGGGTGGCTCGGCGCCTGGCCCTGCGGGCGGCCCTGGGTGGGGTCCTGCGGGTGGCTCGGCGCGAAGCCCTGTGCGGGGCCCTGCGGGCGGTCCTGCGGGTGGCTCGGTGCGGGGCCGTGCGGGAGGTTGTGCTCGCGGCTCTGAGGGAGATGCTGCCTGAGGCTTGGCTCGTCGCGGTACGGGCGGTCCTCCGCGAGGTGGTGCGGCAGGACCCGGGGGATGTCCTGGGTGTCCTCCTCCTCCCGTTCCACCCGCGGTTCCCGCAGCGGCGGTTCGTTCCATGGTTGCTGCCCGCGCCCCTGCTGGTCCGGGTCCTCCCGGTGCTCCATCCCCCGGGACACCGCCCGGGCGACGATCTCGGCCATCCCCGGGCCGGGTACCCCGGAGTTCGGTGCGGCGGCGGTGCTCAGGCGAAGGGCGGCGGTGTCGGCGTGTCCGGCCTCGTCCTGCGGGTGCGGGATCGCCGCACCTACGAGGTCGCCCCCCTCGCCCCCGACCAGCGGGTGCGCCGGCACCGCGACCACGGGCCCGGAAGCCGCCGTGCCCCTCCGGTCGGTTCCGCTGTGCGCGTGTGTGTGCGCGGGCAGGACGTGATCGGCCCCGGGCCGGGCAGGCGCGGCTTCATGGGCCCCTGGCCGAGCGGGCGCGGGCTCCGTGACCGCCGGTCCGGGAGCCGCATCGGCCCCCCGGTCGGTTCCGGTGCGCACGTGCGCGGGAGCCGCTTCGTCAGCCCTCGGGTCGGCCCCGGGCCGGGTGGGCGGGGTTTCGTGGGCCCCCGGGTCCGACCCTGGCCGGGTGGGCGGGGCCGCCGGCGCGGGCGTCACCGGGGCCACACCCGCGGAAGCGGCGGGGAAATCGGGTCCGTAGGGCGGAACACCTGCCGCTGCCGCCGTCCCGGGGGCGCGGTGGACGGGCCGTTCCGGCTCGCGGGGTCCGGCGACCTGCGCGGCCTGCGGCTCGGCGGCCGGGGCGGGGTAGCCGCCCGGGGTCGCCTGCGTGGCGACCCGGCCCGCCGGAATCTCCGGCGTGCCAGAGGCCTTCGGCTCGGGCATAGCCCGTACCGGGCCGGAGGCGTACACCGACCCGCCCCCCGTGGCCACGGACGCCCGCCCGCTCTCCCCGGTCCGGGGCGCGGGCGCCGAGAGCGCGGCGACGTCCTCTTCCGACCGGGCGGCGGAAGGAACGACCGCCCGCGCCACGGCCTGGGGCCCCGCCGACTCGGCGCTCGGGCCGACCGGCTCAGCCGACGAGCCCGGGGCCGCCGGGGCCGCCGGGGCTGCCGATGCCGCCGGGCTCACCAGACCGGTCAGCGTGGCCAACGTGGTCGCCGTAGGTGCGGCCGGCGCCACGGGCCCAGCGGTCGCTGGGGCGGGCGGCGCCGCGACGCGAGCCGGGTGGTCCGGGACGACCGGCATAGCCCCGCCGGTCGGGGCAGGGTGGCCGCCGGAGAGCTCCGCGGCAGCGGCGACCGGCGCCGTAGCGTGCGCAACCGCGCCGACCACGTGGCTCGGCGCAGCCCCGCCGGCCGGGGACGGAAGCGTGGCCGCAGTCGGGGCCGCGGGCCCAACGGCCGCCGGGGCCGCGAGGTCGGGGGACGCCGGCGCCACGAGGGCGGGGGTCGCCGGGGCGAGCGGGGCCGCCGGGGCGGGGGTCGCCGGGGCGGGCGGGGCCGCGGGCCCAGCGGTCACCCGGGCGGGCGGCGCCGCGGGGGCAGGGGGTGCCGCCGTGGCCGGCGCGGGGGCGAGGGGGAGGTGGAGGGTGCCCGTGGTCGTGGTGGTGCGGGTGGGGTACATCGTTGCCTCCGTCATGCGAACAGCCGGCGCCAGGTTTCCGGGCCCGGGTAGCCGTTGGCCAAGGCGCCGCGCCAGCCCTGCGCGCGCTGGAAGGCCTCGACGTTGCGGCGGTCGGCCTCGCCCCAGCGGGGTCCCGGGCCGGATGTGTAGTGCTTGCCGAAGCCCTTCTTGATCAGCCGGAGGCCGAGGGCGGTGACCGCGTCGTGCGACGTCCCCGGCCGGAACACCCCCGCGCCCGGGTAGGCCCGTACGCCACCGGGCCCCGGCCTGGGGCCCACCGCCGGCGCGCCACCGGGCCCCGGCGCCGCGCCCACCGTCGGCGCGATGTCCTTGCCCTGCCGCTCGACCAGCAGGCGCCAGGTGTGCGCGCCGGGCAGGCCGTCCGCGTCGGCGCCCGTCCAGCCCTGGGCTCGCTGGAAGGCCTGCGTCGCCAGCCGGTCGGCGTCCGACCAGGTGCGGCTGGCCCCCTTCGGGTAGAAGCGGAGCCCGCCCCGGTCGATCAGCATCCGGCCCAGCTGGGCCACGTACTCGTTCGAGGCACCCGGGCCGAACTTCGCCGCGCCCGGGTACGCCTTGGTATCCCCCGGCTGGGAGCCCGCCGGGGGCTGCGCGCCGGGGGCCTCGGGCACGACCGCGCCCGTGACCCCGTTGAAGCGGTACGGCAGGTACTTCGCCGAATTCGCCCAGTACGCGTAGGGCGTGGCCAGCTTCCGGGTGGTCGGGCGCGTCTGCTCGTACACGATGTAGTGCGTCCGCGTGTCGTCCACCCAGCCGCCGAAGAGGACGACGTGCGAGCCCTTGTTCGGGTCGGCCGGGTTGTGGAAGAGCAGCATGTCCCCCGGCAGCAGCGCCTCCTTCGTGATGCGGGTGGCGAACTTGTCGAGGCTGCCGGTCCACTCGTTCGTGCCGAGGTTCCAGGCCATGGAGACGTAGCCCGAGCAGTCCTGCCGGTAGCCGTCGGTCCAGTAGTCGGACATGCTGTACGGAACCTGTGCGTCCAGCCACAGCTTCGCCCGGTTGATGATCGTCGTCCGATCGATCCGCTTCGTCGCCGCCGGTGCTCCCGGCTTCCCGACCGGGCCGCCCTTCGGACCGTGCAGCGGGGCCCGGCCGCCCTGGGGGGTGCCCGGGTCGTCCAGCGCGACCGTCCCGGCCGGCACGGTGGTCACCGCGACCGCCGCTCCGCCGCCCCCGCCCAGCACCACTCCGGCGGTGGTGGCCAGGACCAGTGCCCGGCGGGCTCCTCGCGCCGCCGGGTGGCCCCCGTCCCGGAGCGGTATGGCCCGCGCGCGGGCCAGGGAGCGGCGACGGCGGGAGCAGCCCTGGCACGCGCAGTCGCCCGCGGGCTCGTACTCCTCGAAAACGGGCATCGGCATCGGCATCTGCGCGTGCGTCGGCGGCTGCGTCGTCATGCGGTTCCGTCCACTCCCCTGCTCGTCCACTGGTCGGCCGGAGCCGTATCTGCTGGGGCGTCAGATCCGGCACGGCCAGACATATCGTGCACGATAAACACCTCAAACATGGGTTAATCGGACAAGGTGGGCGTGGCTGGTCACGAGCACCGGTGGAGGTGGGGTAGAGTTTTGCCTGTCACCAAGCGCCGCTAGCTCAGTTGGTTAGAGCAGCTGACTCTTAATCAGCGGGTCCGGGGTTCGAGTCCCTGGCGGCGCACAGACGAAAGAAGCCCCTCGCAGCGAAAGCTGCGAGGGGCTTCTCCGTTGCGTGGACGCGCTAAGCGGCCGTCCCGGGGCGCAGTCCCGCGCCCGTCAGGTAGGCGGAGACCACCACGTTCGCCGAGTACTCCTTGGCCCGCTTGTCGTACGAACCCCCGCAGGTCACGAGCCGTAGCTCCGCCCGGCCCCTCACCCGCTGGCCGTACGCCTCGTGGGGGTCGAAGCCCGCGCGCTCGTAGACCCGTACGTCCTCGATCGTGAACTCGGCGACCGAACCGTCCGCCCGCACCACCCGCACCTTGTCCCCCGGCTGCGCCGAGCTCAGGCCGAAGAACACGGCCGGCTTGGAGCGGGTGTCCACGTGCCCCACCATCAGCGCCGTCCCGGCGGCGCCCGGCTGGGTACCCGCGCCCCACCAGCCCACCGTGCCCGGACTGTCGTACGGGGGCGGGTCGATCGCGCCGTCCTTGTCCAGGCCCCGGGAGATCACCGGGGCCTGGACGCCTATGGAAGGCACGTCGACCCGTTGCGGCGAGGCCCCCGGCAGCGGGGCGTGCGCGGCGGGCAGGCCCGGACCCACCGGACCGCCCGCCTGACCCGTGACCGCCAGCGGGGCCCAGGTGATCTGGCGGCCCCACAGCCACAGGCCCAGCACCAGCACCGCCCAGGCGGCGAAGGTCAGCATCCGGCCGCCCGCGGATGCCCCCGCCTCGCTCATCCGCCGCTGCGGCGACGGCGCAGGGTCAGTGCCCGGCCCGCGACGGCCAGCGTGGCGGCGGCGGCCAGGACGGCGCCGATCACCGTGTGCGGGAGGCTCGGCCCGCCACCGTCCCGGTCCTTCTTCGCCGCGGCGGCCAGTTGGGACTTCTCGGCGATCTCCGCGGACATGCCTCCGCCACCGGCGTGCACCGGCCACACGGGCGAGGGGTGGTGGGACGGCCGGTAGTGGGCGATCTCGATCGAGCCGGTGACCGTGTCGTGGCCGCCGCAGGTCACCCGGATGGAGTGCCGGCCGGGCGAGGCGTGCGAGCGGATCATCGCGTCGCCGTAGAGCGGGCCGCGGCCGCCGTCGCGGCCGTACAGGTCGGCGTCCGCCACGAAGACGGAGGACTTCGCGGTACCCCGGTTGCCCTCACAGCCGTGGACGCGAAGCTTGACCTGCGCGCCGGGGTGGGCCGGATTCGGGTCGACCGTGACTCTGCCGCCGCGGCCCTCCTCGCCCGCGAGGGCGGTGGGCGCGGACACGGCGGTCAGGGCCGTCAGGACGACGGCCACCCCGGTGGCACGGACAGCGATCAGGACACTGCGCATGGTGAACCTCCTCACAAGGAGATTCACGCGCGGCGCGGCGCCGCGCATCCGGAGCGGCTCCGTACGGGTCAGCAGCCGCGCGAACCGGAGCGGCTCATCCCCTTCTGCGCGACGGCCCGCCGTCCGATGGTGTTCGGCTCGACCTCCTTGGATGCTCTGTTGATAAACCGGCGAGTAGCTTTCTTCACCCACAAGCGGACCCCCGTCGGCTTGTTGTCAATGTGACATGATCGGCTCGCTGGAGTACCTCAAGCGGCGGGAGCGCGCACCGATGGCAGAGCACAGGCCGATCGAATCATGGCTGACGGACATGGACGGCGTGCTCATTCACGAGGGCGTGCCGATCCCCGGCGCAGACGCCTTCCTGAAGAAGCTGCGCGACTCCGGTAAGCCGTTCCTCGTCCTCACGAACAACTCGATCTACACCGCGCGGGACCTGCACGCGCGCCTCGTCCGAATGGGCCTGGAAGTGCCGGTCGAGAACATCTGGACCTCGGCCCTGGCGACTGCGCAGTTCCTCGACAGGCAGCACCCCGGCGGCACGGCGTACGTGATCGGCGAGGCGGGCCTGACCACCGCCCTGCACGACATCGGGTACATCCTGACGGACCACGAGCCCGACTTCGTGATCCTGGGCGAAACGCGAACCTACTCCTTCGAGGCCATGACCAAGGCCGTCCGCCTGATCAACGGGGGCGCTCGCTTCATCGCGACGAACCCCGACGAGACGGGGCCCTCGGCCGAAGGTGCTCTGCCGGCGACGGGAGCCGTCGCGGCGCTCATCACCAAGGCCACCGGCAAGGCGCCGTACTTCGTGGGCAAGCCGAACCCCCTGATGATGCGCACCGGCCTGAACGCCATCGGCGCGCACTCGGAGACCTCCGCCATGATCGGCGACCGGATGGACACCGACGTTCTCGCCGGCCTCGAAGCCGGGATGGAGACCTTCCTCGTCCTCACCGGACTGACCAGCCGAGAAGACATCGAGCGCTACCCGTACCGGCCGACCCACGTCCTCGACTCCATCGCGGACGTGGTCGACCTCGTTTGATCATCCCGCTGGATACGGAGAAGGCCCTCCCGGTACCGCGGGAGGGCCTTCCTCGTTCGTGACTCCCTGGGGTGGGGCTCAGACCAGCCGGACGTCGTCGACGGTCCAGTACCAGTTGTTGTTGCCGCTGTAGCGGAACCGGACCTGTACGTCGGTGGCTCCGGCCGGGACCTGGAGCGCGATCGTCTCGGTCCTGGCGACGGCGTCCGCGGTGTAGTTCTTCACCACGGCCGGCGTGCCTCCGTTGTAGGAGACGAGGACCTGGGCGGTCTGCCCGGCCTCCTGCCGATAGTGCGTCTGGAAGGTCAGGCTCCGCGTCGTGCCGCCCGCGACCGCCCACTTGGGCGTGATCAGGGTGGAGTCGAAGGTGCCCGTGTGGCTCTTGTCGTCCCACTCGTCGGAGTCGGCGACCGCGAAGACGTCACGCGAGCGGACGTTCAGCTCGCGCCACTGGTCGCGCTGCGACTGGCTCCAGAACTCGTCGGTGGCGAAGGCCCAGCCGGCCCACTCGGTGACGCCGCCCGTGCCCATCGCGGAGTTGTCGACGGACCAGCCCGCCGGCGGGGTGCGGGTGAAGCCCTTCACGCCCGCCGGGATGCCCGTCTCGTCCACGCGGGCCTGGAGGTTCGGGCGCAGGGTGTCGAAGGGGTCCGAGTCCGGGGCGTCCAGCGGGACGCCGTCGAGGCCGGCGACGCCGACGCCGACGTGCGCGAGCGCGGTCGCGGCCACGTCGACCAGCCGTACGTCGCCGCGGACCGAACCGGCGGCGATCCCGGCGCCCTTGGCGAGGACGAAGGTGCCGCGCTCCGCGATGCCGGAGCCGCCGTGGCCGCCGCCGGCGGTGTGGCCGTGGTCGGTGGAGACCAGGATCTTCCAGTTCTCCTGGGCGTACGTCGGGCGGGTCTGGACGGCGGTCAGCAGCCGGCCGATCAGCACGTCCACGCGGGCGATCGCGTCGAGGTACTGCTGGCTGGCGGCGCCGTAGGAGTGGCCGGCGGCGTCGATCTCGCCGAGGTAGACGAACGCGGCGTCCGGGTTCTGGTCGCGCAGTTCGGTGGCGGCCGCGGCGGCGATCTTCGGGTCCTCCTTGCCGTAGCCGTCGCGGTCGCCCTTGAGGGAGAGGCGCTTGTCGACCTTGGCCGAAAAGATCGGTCCGTTCTGGTCGGTGGAGGTGATGGGCTCCCAGTCGGCGGCCGCGTACGTGTTGAGCGCCGGCCTGGCGTTCTCGACCCGGGTCAGGAAGTCGGGGTGCGCGGTGTAGTTCTTGCCGTTGAAGGAGTTGTCCTTCACCCCGTGCTTGTCGGGCCAGACGCCGGTGGCGATGGTCGACCAGCCGGGGCCGGACGAGGTCGCGGCCATCGGGTTCGCGTAGAGGGTGCTGCGGGCGGTCAGGCCCTGTGTCATCAGGCCTTTCAGATGCGGGGCGTTGGCGGCCTTGACGCGGTCGAGGACCGCGCCGTCGATGCCGATGACGAGGACCTTGTCGGTGTTGGCGGCGGCCTCCACGGCGGTGGCGGTGTGCGCGCCGAGGGCGGTGGCGAGCAGGGCGGCGGCGGTGGCCGCGACGGCGAGGGTGCGTCCGGGCGGGACAGCAGTGGGCACGTACTCCTCCGGGAGTATTCGCGGGGAAAGAGAGGCAGGTCGGTGCGGGTGCTGTGCGGGGTGCGGGGTGCGGGGTGCGGGGTGCGGGGTGCGGCGGGATCCTCGGTCCAGACCCGTTACGCAAGGGTCAAGGTGCCGGGTGCGGGTGGCCAGGAAGTAACCGGTCAGCTTCCTGTTGCCGACTTCCATGCGTCCACGTAGGCGGTGAGGTTCTCGTCGATGTCCGCCCAGTCGGGCTCGAAGATCTCGACGCCGGACATGATCCGCGTGAGTTCCACCGCGTTGGCGTCGGTCGGCTTGACGTCGGTGCGCGCCGGGAAGCCGCCGCCCACCTCGCTGACCAGCTTCTGGGCGTCCTCGCTGAGCAGGTGGTCGAGGAGCTTCTTGCCGTTCTCGGTGTGCGGGGCCTTGTCGACCAGGCCGGCCGCGTAGGGCAGGGCGAAGCTGGTGGGCTTGCCGCCCGCCTTCGCCGGGAACCAGATGCCCAGGTTGGGCATGGACTTGGACTGGGCGAAGTTCATCTGGACGTCGCCGTTGGCGACGAGCAGCTCGCCCTTGTCGGTCTTCGGCGCGAGCTTGCTGGTCGAGGAGGACGGGCCGACGTTGTTGGCCTGGAGCTTCTTCAGGTACTCCATCGCCGGCTCCTTGCCTCCGAAGTCGTGCATCGACTTGATGAGGACGGCGGTGCCGTCGCCCGCGACACCGGGGGTGGAGTACTGGAGCTTGCCCTTGTACTTGGCGTCCAGCAGCTCCTCCCAGGTCTTCGGGGCCTCGGCGAGCTCCTTCTTGTTGTAGACGAAGCCGAAGTAGTTGTTGACGACCGAGGTCCATGTGCCGCCGGCGCCCTTGTCCGCGCCGCCGACCTTCTCGGAGCCCTGCGGCGCGTAGGCCTGGAGCAGGCCCTTGCCGTCGGCCTGCTGGATGAACGGCGGGAGGGTGATCAGGACGTCGGCCTGGGTGTTGGTCTTCTCGCGCAGGGCGCGCTGGACCATCTCGCCGGAGCCGCCCTCGACGTATTTGACCTCGATGCCGGTCTTCTTCGTGAAGTCGGCGAAGACCTTGTCGTACCAGCCGTCGCCCTTGTCGCTCTTGAGGCCGTCGGCGCTGTAGACGGTGACGACCTTCTCGCCGCCGCCCTCGGAGTCGGCGGAGGTGGCCCCCGAGCAGGCGGTGAGGACGGCGGTGAGGACGAGGCCGCCGGAGACGGCGACGGCGGTGCGGAGCGGGCGGCGGGCCCGGTGGCGGTGGAGGGAGGTGCGGGACATGGCGCTTCCTTACGGGGGCGGGGAGTTCGGCGGAAGGAGGGGAGCCGCGGCGGGCGTCAGCGGTACGAGGCCCTGGTGCGGACGCGGGAGACGGCGAGCAGGACCAGCAGGGTGGTGGCCATCAGGACCACGGCGACGGCGGAGCCGCTGAAGAGCGCCCCCCGGTCGGTGGCGGTGAAGACGCGGACCGGGAGGGGCATCCAGTCCGGCGGGTAGAGCATCATCGTGGCGCTGAGTTCGCCCATGGACAGGGCGAAGCAGAGCCCCGCGGCGGCCGTCAGGGACGGCAGCAGCAGCGGCAGCCTGACCCGCCACAGCACGTAAGCGGGCCGGGCGCCGAGGGAGGCGGCGGCCTGCTCGTACGCAGGGTCGAGCCGTACGATCGCCGCCGCGACGGACTGGTGGGCGAAGGCCGTCACGAGGACCGTGTGCGCCAGGACGACGATGGAGCCGGTGCCGTTGAGCAGCAGCGGCGGCCGGCTGAAGGCGACGAGCACGGCCAGGCCGACGACCACGGAGGGCACCGCGACGGGCAGCATGAACAGGGCGTCCAGGGCGCGCTTCCCGCGCCGGCCCAGGCTCGCGCCGGCCAGCGCCGCCCAGGTGCCGACGGTGAGCGCGAGCAGGCTGGCGGCAGCGGCGGTGGCCAGGCTGGTGGCCAGCGCCCGGAGGGACTCGCCGCGTACGGCGGCGGCGTAGTTCCCGGTGGTCGGGGCGGAGGGGAAGGCCCCGGACCAGTGCCCGGCGAAGGAGGCGGCGACCACGACGAGCAGGGGGAGGGCGAAGAGGGGCAGGAAGAGGAGGCCGAAGAGGCTCCAGGCGGCCCAGCGGCCGGCCCGGCTATGCACCAGCACGGTTGCTCACCACCCGGTAGAGGCCGAACAGGCCGACGGAGATCGCGATGTTAACCACGGCGACCACGCAGGCGGCCGGGTAGTCGGATTCGAGGATCGCCTTGCCGTAGATGAGCATCGGGAGCGTGGTGACGTCCTTGGCTCCGGTGAACAGGACGATGCCGAACTCGTTGAGGCACATGACGAGGACGAGGCTGCCGCCGGCGGCGAGGGCCGGGAGGGCCTCGGGGAGGATGACCCGGCGGACGATCCGGGCGGGGCGGGCGCCGAGGCCGGCCGCGACGTCCAACTGGGCGGTGTCCAGTTGGGAGAAGGCGGCGAGCAGGGGGCGCATCACGAAGGGCGTGAAGTAGGTGATCTCCGCGAGGAGTACGCCCCAGGGGGTGGTGAGGAAGCGGAAGGGTCCGTCGGCGCCGGTGAGGTCCGTCCAGACGCCGTTGGCCATGCCGACGGTGCCGTAGATGAAGAGGAGGGCGAGGGTGATGAGGAAGGAGGGGAAGGAGAGGAAGACGTCGATGAACTTCGCGACGGCGCGGGCGCCGGGGAAGGGTACGAAGGCGATGACGAGCGCGAGCATGAAACCGAGGACGAGGCAGCCGGCAGTGGCGCCGACGGCCAGCCAGACGGTGGTGGCGAGGGCCTCGCGGAAGGCGGCGGAGGCGAAGACGGAGCCGTAGGCGGCGAAGGGGCCGTCACCGCCCACGGGGGTGAGCGACTGCTGGACGACCAGCGCGAGGGGGTAGAGGAACACCAGCCCGAGCACGACCACGGGCGGCACCGCCCATGCGCTGCGCCCGATCCGGCCCCGCCGGCGTTCGAGGCGCGGGGGCCCGGGGGGAGCGCCACCGGCAACGGCGCCGCGGGCCTGCCGGGCGGGGATCGCCGCCGGTGCGGGGCCCGGGGCCTCAGGCATCGGACACCCCCGCGGCCAGCAGCACGGCGTCCCGCGGCTCGAAGTGCAGCGTCACCCGGTCCCCCGGCGCGGGCGTCTCCCGCAGCTCCGGCACGTCCGCCTTCACCCGGTGGCCGTCGACGTCGACGTACAGCCGGTGCGTGGCGCCGCGCCACTGGACCTCGGCGACCGTGCCGCTCAGCGCGTTCGGGCCGTCCCCGAGGCCGAGCAGGTGCGGCCGTACGCACAAGGTGGCGCTCGCGCCCGGGGCAGCGCGCCCCCGGTCCAGTGCCAGCGCGTGCCCGGCGAACAGCGCGCCGGCCTCGGCCACGGTGACCGGCAGCAGGTTCGCGTTGCCGACGAACGAGGCGGTGAACTCGGTGCGCGGGGCCCGGTACAGATCCTGCGGGGTACCGCAGTCCTGGAGCCGGGAGGAGTCCATGACGGCGATCCGGTCCGCGAGGGTGAGGGCCTCGACCTGGTCATGGGTGACGTACAGGAGGGAGACGTCGGGGAGTTCGCGGTGCAGCCGGGCCAGTTCGGCGAGCATCCCGGAGCGCAGCTGCGCGTCGAGCGCGGACAGCGGCTCGTCGAGCAGCAGCACGCCGGGGCGGATCGCGAGGGCCCGGGCGATGGCCACCCGCTGCTGCTGGCCGCCCGACAGCTCGCGGGGGTAGCGCTCGGCGTAGGACGACATGCCCGTCAGCTCCAGGACCTCGGCGACCCGGCCGGGGATCTCGGCCCGGGGCGCCTTCCGCGCCTTGAGGCCGAAGGCGACGTTGTCCTCGACCCGCATGTGCGGGAAGAGCGCGTACTGCTGGACGACCATGCCGATGCCGCGCTTGTGCGGCGGCAGCGCGGTGACGTCCCGGCCGCCGATCAGCACCCGGCCCGCCACGGGCCGGACGAAACCGGCGACCGCGCGCAGGGCCGTCGTCTTGCCGGAGCCGGAGGGGCCGAGCAGGGCCATGACCTCACCGGGCTCGACGGTCAGGTCGAGGGAGTCCAGGACGGTGGTGCCGCCGTATGCGACGGACACCCCCTCGAAGCGGATGCCGCTCACGCCGACTCCGCTAGGACGTGCGGCAGTTCGGCGACGGAGCCGAGGACATGGGTGGCTCCGTGTCCGGCGAGCGCCGCCCGGTCGTGGGCCCCGGTGAGGACGCCCGCAACGGTCGCGGCTCCGGCGCGGACGCCGCTGAGGATGTCGTACGCGGTGTCGCCGGCGACGACGACGTCGCGTACGTCGGCCACCGCGCCGGTGCGCAGGAACGCGGCCAGCACCATGTCGGGGTAGGGCCGGCCGCGACCGCCCGCGTCGGCCGGGCAGAGGGTGAGGTCGGCGAGGTCGCGCCAGCCGAGGGCGTCGAGGACGGCGTCCTGGGTGACCCGGGCGAATCCGGTGGTCAGGACGACGGTGCGGCCCTCGGCGCGGAGCTGCTCGATGGTCTCGCGGGCGCCGGGGAGGGGGGCGACGAGACCGCCGTCGACGAGGTCCGCGTACGCCTCCTCGAAGGCGGAGTTGGCGCGCCGCGCGAGTTCCTCCGTACCGAAGAGGTGGCGGAAGACGGAGATCTTCGACTCGCCCATGGTGTCGCGTACGTATCGCAGCTTCTCGGCGTGGCCGGGGGTGCCGGCCTCGACACCGAGGCGCTCGGCGGCGCGTTCGAAGGCGCGCTCGACGAGGCCGCCGTCGGCGACGGTGGTGCCGGCCATGTCGAGGACGATCAGTTTGCGGGGATCGGTGGGATCGCTCATCTGACTTACCAGCCCAGTTCGTTCGCGGTGGTCTCGGCTATGGCGGGGGAACAGGTCATGCCGCGTCCGCCGGGTCCCGTCACCAACCAGACGCCGTCCGCCACCCGCTGGCGGTGCACGACGCGGGTGGTGTCGGTGCACTGCGCGTACACGCCCGCCCAGCGGCGGCGGATCTTCGGCAGCGGGCGGCCCAGGAAGGATTCGACGACCTCGGTGAGGTGGTCGTAGGGGTCTTCGAGGGTGTCGAACGCGAAGGGGTGCTCGTACTCGTGGGTGTCGCCGATGGTCAGCCCGCCGTCGCGCCGCTGGACCATCAGCAGTTGCATCCGGTGGGCGGCGGCGGTCGGCGCCTGGGGCTGCTCGGCGTTCAGGTCGTCGAGGGCGGCGCAGGCGTAGGCGGGGTAGTAGCGGAAGCTGTCGGCGTCCGCGACCGAGGTGGTGAGATCTTCCCCGAGCGGGGCGGTCTGCATCATCTGGAGCCGGACGCGGCGCACGGGCAGGTCGGGGGCCAGTTCGCGGACCAGGCCGGACAGCCAGGCGCCGGTGGCCAGGACGACGGCGTCGCCCCGGTGGATGTCGCCGCGGTCGTCGCGGACCGCGGCGGGCCCGACGACCTCGCGGACCTCGCGGCCGGGGAGGAAGGTGTAGCGGCCCGTCGCCCGGAGCGCCTCGCGGAGGTGGAGCTGGGCGGTGCGCGGCTCGACGGCGGCGTCGCGCTCGCACCACAGGGCGGCCTCGAAGGCGCCGCGCAGGGCCGGGTTGACCTTCCGCGCCTCGTCCGCGGTGATCAGCTCGTAGCCGCGGGCGGCGGCGTCGGGGCGGGCCGCGGCCGCCTCGGCGACCGCGTACTCGCGGGGGCCCCGGACGGGGGTGAGGGAGCCGATGGCGCGGAAGCCCAGTCCGGGCACCTGCGCGCCGAGGCGCTCCCACAGCTCGCGGGCCCGCAGGGCGGTGTCGAGCTCCTCGCCACCGGCCCGTCCGCTGACCCAGATCTGGCCGAAATTGCGCAGTGACGCTCCTCGGGCCTCGGCCTCCCGCTCGATCTGGACGACCTCGTGGCCGCGTTCGACTGCTTGCCAGGCGTGCATGGTGCCGACCACGCCGCCTCCTACGACTATGACTCTCACGCCGTTCACGGTGGGTCCGGGCCGTGACCCGGGAGGGGCTCGGTGGCGACGGGGCCGTGAACAGCCCACGACGTTTGGACTAGACCCGTTATCTTCTCGTGATGTACGGATGCCTGTTCGTGCCGATATGGGTGGACTGGGGGGTCGGGGGCTGGGGGGGTCCGGGGCTCGGCGGCTCGGCGGCTCGCTCGGTGCTCGGTGCTCGGTGCTCGGTGCTCGGTGCTCGGTCCGGGACTATTCGGGCCGCAGGTGGGTCGTGAAACTGAACCGGTCGCCCCGGTAGAGCGAACGCACCCGCTCCAGCGGCCGGCCCTCCCGGTCCCGCGAGAACCGGTGGATGAGCAGCATGGGAAGGGCCGGCGGGGTACCGATCAGCAGGGCCTCGCGGGGCGTGGCGAGGACCGTCTCCAGCTTCTCGTCGGCGTCGCCGAAGGAGATGCCGAGGCGGTCCCGGAGGTACCCGTAGAAGGAGGAGTCCGGCCGGAAGTCGCTGTCCAGGCGGGGTGCGCGGGCCACGCGGACGTACGTGCTCTCCAGCCCGACCCGCTCGTCGTCGGCCAGCAGCACCCGCTCCAGGTGCCAGACGGCCTCGCCGGGCTCGGCGCCGATGTCGGGGGCGAGTTCGGGCGGGCAGGGGAACCGCTCCAGCCCGATGAGGTGCCGGCCGGGGCGGCGGCCCTGGCGGCGGACGCCCTCGGTGTAGCTGGCGAGGGACAGCGGCTGCTCCAGCTTCGGGCCGGCGGCGACGGTGCCGCGGCCGGAGCGGCGCAGCCGGCCTTCGAGCAGCAGCTCGCGCAGGGCTTGGCGGACGGTCTCGCGGGACACCGCGTACCGCTCGGCGAGGTCGCGTTCGGTGGGCAGCGCGCCGCCTTCGCCGAGCTCGTCGAGGAGTTCGGCGATCCGGGCCTTGACCGCGTAGTACTTGGGGATGCGGCCGTGTTCCGGGATGCCGGATCGGACGGGCGAGCCGGGGCGGTGGGGCGGGATCTGTTCTTCCACGCGGGGACTCTATGCGGGACACGTGAACGGACCGCGCCGCGCGGCAGCCCCCGACCCCGGCCGCCCCACGCGGCCCGACCCCGCGCGGCCCGACCGCGCGCACCGGGGCGGGGATGCGGGGGCCGGGGCCCGGCCCCACAGCGCGGCCCGCGGGGGCCGGTCGCGCACCGGGACGGGGATGCGGGGACCGGTGACAGGGTTGCGGCACCCCCGGGTCGTGGGTGGGTCTACCGCATCTCGGCGTTCGGGTGGGGTTGGGACTGGAGCCGTTCGCGGATGTCGATCTCCTCGGTCCGGCGGATGCGCGCGGGCGTGGGCCGCAGGGACAGGCCGTCGTCGGCCGCGGTGGCCTCGGCTTCCGCGAGGGCGCGGCAGAGCGAGGCGACCGACGGGGACCTGCCCGCGTTCTTCCCGACCTTGATGGTCAGCTTCTTCGCGATCTCGGGGACGGGGATGCCCTTGTCCCTTGGACGCGGCGATGAACTGCCCTTCGAGGGTCTTCTCCCGGATGTAGTTGCGCTCGATCCGCCCGGCCACGGCGAGAACGGCGAAGAACATGGCGCCCATGCCGTTGGGGTCGTAGATGCCGGTGAGCGAGCCGGTGAGGAGTTCGAGCTGGATGCCGCCGGCCTGGAGCTCGGCGGACAGCGTCATCAGCTCGGCCGCGTTGCGCGCGAGGCGCTTGAGCTCGTGCACCGTGAGGATGACGGGGGTCTCGGGGGCGGCCTCCTTGAACTGGTGGGCCGGGGCGGGCGCCTTCTCCTGCTCGGCCGGACCTTGACGGGGGTGCTGATCTGCTCCTTGAGGACCGTGTCACTCCGCACGGTGGAGGGCTTCAAGCTGACTCGCCAGCTCCTGCCGCGCGGTCGGCGTCCTGGCGTACCCGATGCGGACCGGGCGCTCGGTGCGGGGCGCGGGGACGATGGCGAGTGCCGGGCCCTGCTTTCACGCGCGGCCGGGGTGGCGGTCGGCGGGGACGAGGGCTTCGAGTTCCTCGCGGAGCGCGGGGACGAGGACGAAGCGGGGGGTGTGGTACTGCGCGGCGGTCTTCCCGTCGCGGGTGCGGCAGGCGGAGCCGGCGGGCGCGTCACAGTTCGGGCAGCCGTGACGTTCCACCGCGCCAATGCGGCCCGATCGGGCGTGAGTTCCATCCGGGAAAGCCTCTAAGAAGTGCCTCGCACAACGTGCGGGTTTCGAGAGGACTTCTGCGAACAGCGACCTGAGGAAACGTGTTCACTCCGGGGGCTCTCGCAGAACTCTCACAGATGAACATTTATGAGAGGCATCGAGTCTTGGTTCAGAGACCCCCAGCCGCAAAGTAGCGAGACGATCACGTGCTCGACGCCGCGGCGGCCTGCTCGTTGTGTTTGCGGAGCATCCGTATGGCGTGGCGGGTGAGGGGTCCAGCCGGGGTGAGGTCGAGGCCACAACCGCCGGCCGGTGCCGTACCAACCTCATCGAGCCGCCCACCCCGGGGCCCTCCCTGGATCGTCCGGGCCCGCGCAAGAGGGCGGCTTCGGTTCAAGGAGGAGCCGACCCGTTCTGGGCCGGAGAGCCATGGGGTGATGGCGGCCCGAGCAGGGCGGCTCCGGTGACCTTGAGGGCTCAAGCGGGTTCGGCGCGGCGGTACATGACGTACATGTGGTCGCCAAGGGCGGCGAGGGAGGGCTGGTCCATCATGCGGATGGTGTCCCAGCCCAGCCAGAGGAACATCATCCAGTTACGCTCGTTGGCGGGTGCGCTGTTCACCTCCAGTTTGCCCTTGATGCTGCGACTGGCGACGTAGACCCGCCCGCCGCCTTCGGCGGCCGCCGGCCCGTGCTCGGTGTCGTCGTTCCAAGGGTCGGGGCCGTACATGTCGTTCTCCCAGACGGGATAATCCGGAAAATTCCGATCTCCAGGTTCGACGGTGTCCGTAATGATCGTGGGGTGCGTGGAGGTGCGGTAGGCGACCTTGAGTTTGCCTTGGTGGAAGAAGACGGCCGGCCCGCTTGGAGTTTCGTGCCCGGTGGTGGCGACGGTGGAGGGGAAGCCGTCACCCTCCACACGCATCTTGCCGGTGGCGTCGTCGCGGAAGACCACCACGGAACCGTCGGGGGAAAGGCCCGGGCCGTACAGCCACGAGTTACCGCGGGCCTTCTGGCGGGGACCCCAGGTGGTGCCGTCGTAGTCGCTGATGACGACGGCACCGTCGTCCTCAAGGTCCGAGAAGGCGCACCGCAGTGTGCCGTTGCGGACGGCGGCGGAGGGCTGGCAGGCGGTGTGGAAGTCACCGACCGGAACGGGCTGGGTCCAGGTGGGGCCCTGCAGGTGGCTGAACATCAGGTGCTGGTCGCCGGGGCGAGAGAAGAAGGCGTACAGCGTGCCGTCGTGGCCCACCAGGCACGGAGCACTCTCGCTGCGCCATCCCAGTGGCACCGGGACCGCGTCCATGGGCCCGTTCTCGTGTTCTCCCAGGGGAAAGCGGGTCATCTCGATCGTGCCGACGGGCCAGGTGGGACGGTCCCCCTCGCTCCTGATCTTCAGGACATGCCGGCCGTCCCCGTCGAAGGTAAACCTGTGTCTGGGGGAGTCGCTGAGGTGCATCCTGGCCACCTGGTTGAAGTCCATCAGGATGCTGCGTTCGGCCGAGAGGTCGTCGTAGTTGCGCAGCTTCTCCGAGATGAGCAGGAACATCTTGCCGATCTCGAAGCTCACCCCGACCCAGACGGGCAGCACACCGAGGAAGCTGTCGATGAGCAGGAGCGTTTCCAGGGAGGCTGCTGCCTCCCTCAGCGCCTTGATCAGGGCCGTGTCCCATTCGCTGCTGCTCTGGTCCGCCTCCCAGCACTGGATCGCCACGCCGACGAACTGGCCCATGGGGGCGTCGTAGAGGGTGGTTTTGTAGAAGTGGCGGGTCTCGCCCTTCTTCATCGAACCGAACTCTTCTGAGCGGAAGGCGCCCTGGCCGGCGGCGGCTGCGGTCCAGTAGATCTCATCCTTGCCGCCGCCCTGGTCCCCGACCGCCCGCTCCACCTTGAAACTGTCCAGCACCAGCTTCACCCGGAACGACGCGGCCACGCCCGGGCCCCCACCGGCCCCATCCGGCGTGTTCTCCTGGGCTCCCGGGACATCGGCCATGGGTTCGGCGGGCGGGGCGAACGCGGTGATCCCGAGCTTGCGCTCCTTGCACACCGCGATGAACGCCTCGCTGTCCGAACCCTCTTCCGCGGCCTCGAACGCATCCACCACACGGACGTTGGGAGCCGCCAGCGCCTCGTCGACGACCTGGGAGAAATCCCGGCGCAGGTCCGCCACCGCGTATCCCTCAGCCACGCTCCGCCCCGTGATCACCTTGGGCACCAGCGCCGACCGCCCCTGGGCGGTCACCACCTCCCGGTACACCCGGCCCCACTCGCGGATCTCGGCCTCCGGGATCGCCGGAGCGACCGCGTCCAGCAGCAGCCGCTCCAGATCCGTGGGGGTGCGGCCCTGGCGCAACCGGTCCGCACCGTGCAGCAGCGCGCCGATCAGCACGTTGCCGTACGGTCCCGACTCCAGCGCCTGCACCAGCCGGTCCGGCTCCCCCGCTCCCGTCAGCTGGACCCGCAACCGCTCCAGCCGCTCCTGCTCCGTCGACTTCACCCTGTCCGCCACAACAGAACCTCCCGCGCACCCAGCCTGCCCGGAGCCGGAAAGCCCCAGCCAGCCGATGCTAGAGCCCCTGACCGACCTTTCATCACAGAAAGGATCAACAAGATAAAAATGGACCCACACGGCCATCTTTATCGCCCATTCCGCCCGTACTGAACCGGCGGTCCGGTACACGGGAATGAGGGCCACAGCAGTTACACAGCGCTACACGTCACCTGGCGGAAGCTATACGAGAACAGGGCCGAGGCCGGACGGACTGGACCAGGCTCTCGACCCGCTTGCGCAGCCAGGCCAGCGGGGATCAGCGGGCGGGACGCTGCCGGCGGTCGGGGGCGCGCAGTCGGCGGGCGCCGAGGAGCAGGCCGCCGCCGGCGGCGAGGGCGACCGCCGCCCCGGCGGCGCCGTACGTCCACGTGCGCGGCCCGGTGCGCGCGAGGGAGCCGGCCTCGACGGGGTCCTGCGGGCCCTCGACGGTGAACCGGTAGCCCCCGGCCTCGCCGACCCAGTCCCCGTCGTCCGCCCGGCGCTGGACGAGGGCGGCGTCGGCGACGACCTCGCCGGTCGGGGCGTCGGAGGCGAACGCGAGGCCGACCTTGACGGTCAGGGTGCCGCCGGCGCCGACGGTGAAGCCCGGGAAGGCGTCGCCGCCGTCGAAGACGGCGATGATCTCGTCGCGGTCGGTGTGCTCCAGGCTGGCGGGGAAGGTGCCGCCGGGGGCGTCGAACTCCATGCGCAGGTGGGCGGGGCGCAGGGCGCGGGCCGTGTCGGCGAGGACGACGACGGGGTGGATGTCGGTGCACTCGGAGTTCGTGGTGTTGGTGAGGTCGAGGTACCAGGTCTGCGGGTCCCCGCCGGTTCGGTACACGGCCGGACCGCCGCGGATGCGGGCTCCGATGGGGAAGGCGGAACTCTTCCCGTCGCCGCAGGTGGCCTTCACGCGGGACGGCAGGGCGGGCGCGGGGCGGGCCCCGCCGCCGGTGCCGATGTCCGCGGTGGCGGTGGGCACGGAGCCCGCGGCCAGGGCGGCGGAGAGGACGGCGGTGAGGGCAAGGGCTTTGCGCAGTCGCATGGAAGACCTTCGCTGCTCGCCGGACGGGACGATGATCGGACCAGGTGACAATCACCTCGGCCCTGCTCGCACCCTGCCACGCACGCGCGACCCCTTTGAGGGCGCCGCGCCTGAGTCACCCCGGTTTACGCCCGATCGGCGGACGCCGTCAAGACGCGCCCACCGCCACCGGGAGCGGCTACCTCCACTCGCCCGCCCGCAGGTCAGACCCGGCCCACCACCAAGGCGAGCCGAGCTCACCATGGGGTGCGCCCCGAGCACCGCCTGGAGACCCCGCCGCGCGGCCCTCGCACACCGTGCCGCACTTCTCGCCCACCCGCCCGGAAGCCAGGCCCGGCGCCGGGAGCGGCAACCGCCCCACGCCCGCCCCCAGGCCAGACCCGACCCGCCACCGGAAGCGGAAACCGGCCCACGCCGGCCTGGAGGGCAGACCCGGCGCCCGCCACCGGAAGCGGAAACCGGCGCTGCCCGCCCGGAGGCCAGACGCAGCCCGCCGCCGGAAGCGGGAACCGCCCTACGCCCCGGCCGGAGGTCAGGCGCGGCCGAAGAACGGGGACAGGGCCAGTTCCGCCGCGCCCTCCGCCACGCCCGCCGTCGCGAGGGCCACGGTGGGCGGGGGCGAGGTGAGGGCGCGGGCCGCGAGCACGGCGCGGACCCCGGCAACGAAGACGTCCGGGGCGGAGGTCACCACGCGGCCGCCCAGTACGACGTGGTCCACGTCCAGCAGCGCCACCAGGTTCGCCGCGCCCTCCCCGAGGATCCGGGCCGCTTCGGGAAGGTCGCCGCGGGCCACCGCCGCCAGGCAGAGCACCTCGGCGCAGCCGCGCGCCCCGCACCGGCACGGCGGACCGTCCAGGCTGAGCACCTGGTGCCCGAACTCACCCGCCGCCGAACGCGCCCCCCGGTACACCTCGCCGCCCAACCGCAGTCCGGCACCCAACCCGGTACTGACGTGCAGGTACACCGAGGTGAGGGCCCCGGCCCCCGCACCACCACCCTGCGGACCGGCCGGACCGGCCGGACCGGTGGTGTCGGTTGAGACGGCCGGGGCGGTGGTCGTACTGGCCGTACCGGCGAGGGCTGCCGAGGCAGCCGGGGCACGCAGCGCAGTCTTACCGGCCGGTGCCACCGCGGCCGCCGCCGGGACCACTGGGACGGTCGTGCCGGCCTGGGCCACCGGGACCACCGGGGCCGCCGTACCGGCCGGGGCCACCGGGACCACCGGGCCGGTCGAACCAGCCGGGGCCACCGGGGCCGGCGGGACCGGCGGAGCCACCGGGGCCGGTGGGGGGTGGTGGGCTGCGGCGGCCGCGTTCGTGTCCTTGTCCAGCAGCACCGGCAGCCCCAGCCGACGCTCCAGCACCTCCCGCAGCGGGAACCCGTCCCACTGCGGAAACCCGGTGACCCGCCCCATCACACCGGTCCGGTGATCCAGCGGGCCCGGCGCCGCCACGCCCGCGCCCAGGACCGGCACCTCGGTCCCGGCCACCTCGCGGACCCGCGCCACCGCGCGGACCACCGCCTCCACCACCACGTCCGGGTCCGCCCCGAAGTCCAGCGGCCCGCCGGCCTCCGCGACGACCCCGCCCGCCAGGTCCACCCGTACCGCCCGGAGTTCGTCCCGGTCCAGGTGCACCCCGACCGCGTGGCGTGCCTGCGGCACCAGCCGGAGCAGGGTGCGCGGCTTGCCGCCGGTGGATGCGGCGCGGCCCGCCTCCGCGACCAGCCCCTCCGCGCCGAGCCGGGCCGTGATCTTGCTGACCGCCTGCGGGGTGAGGCCCGTACGGGCAGCGAGATCCGCGCGGCCCAGGCCGGTCGGTCCGGCCGCGCGCAGCAGGTCGAGCAGCAGCGCCTCGTTGTGGCCGCGCAGCGCCGGCAGGTTCACCCCGCCCAGGCCGCTGCCACTGCCACCGCCGCTGCCGCTGCCGCTGCCGCCCACGCCACCGCCGCTGCCGCCCGCGCCACCGCCGCCGCCCAGGCCACTACCACTGCCGCCGGTATGTCCGGCGCCCTCGCCGCTACCCCTGTTCACCCGGCCATTGTCCACCTTCCTTGCACTTCGGCAACACTGTTGCCAAAGTGGCAGCATGAACGCCACCGCCCCCACTCACCCCCTCCGCGTCGGCCTCATCGGCTACGGACTCGCCGGTTCCGTCTTCCACGCCCCCCTCGTGGCCGCCACCGAGGGACTCGTCCTCGACACCGTCGTCACCGCGGACCCGGCTCGGCAGGACCAGGCGCGGGCCGAGTTCCCCGACGTCCGCTTCGGCCGCTCCGCCGACGAGCTGTGGGGAGAGGGCCGCGGGGACGCACCGCCCCTCGACCTCGTCGTCATCGCCTCCCCCAACAAGACCCACGTCCCGCTCGCCACCGCCGCCCTCCGGGCGGGTCTCGCCGTCGTCGTGGACAAACCGCTGGCCGCGACCGCCGCCGAGGCGCGCGACCTGGCCTCCCTGGCCGAGCGGACCGGCACCTTCCTGTCCGTCTTCCAGAACCGCCGCTGGGACAACGACTTCCTCACCCTGCGGCGCCTCCTCGCGGACGGCGAACTCGGCACGATCCAGCGCTTCGAGTCCCGCTTCGAGCGGTGGCGGCCCCAGCTCAAGGGCGGCTGGCGCGAGTCGGGCGCACCGGAGGAGGTGGGCGGCCTCCTGTACGACCTCGGCAGCCATGTCGTGGACCAGGCGCTGACGCTGTTCGGTCCGGCCGTACGCGTCTACGCGGAGACCGACGCGCGCCGCCCGGGCGCCGAGACCGACGACGACACGTTCATCGCCGTCACGCATGCGAGCGGGGTCCGCTCCCACCTCTACGTCAGCGCGACCACCGCCCAGCTCGGCCCCCGCTTCCGCGTCCTGGGCTCGCGCGCCGGCTGGGTGAAGTACGGGCTCGACCCGCAGGAGGGGGCCCTGCGCGAAGGGCTGCGGCCGGGGACGGCCGACCAGCCGTGGGGCGAGGAGCCCGAGCACATGTGGGGGCGCGTGGGGTCGGGCGAGTCCCCGCTGACCGGGGGCGGCACGCCCGTGCGGACCGCTGCGGGCGACTACCCGGCGTACTACGCGGCCGTCGTGGCCGCCCTGCGCGACGGCGGACCGGCGCCGGTCACGGCGTACGAGGCCGCGCACTGCCTCGACGTCCTGGAGGCGGCACGGACCTCGTCCCGCGAAGGGGTGGTCGTGAAGATCGCCGCCCCGAGCACGGATCTCTGACCCCGGCCGGGACGGCAGCGGCGGCTACGGCTACGGCCTCAACTGCGGCCACGGCAGAGGGGCGGGGCCGCCGCCGCCCCGCCCCTCTCCGTACGACGCACCCTGCGCGCGCCGCGCCCGCTACGCGTTCTTGAACTCCTGGCGCTGACGGCCCAGGCCGTCGATCTCCAGCTCCACGACATCGCCCGCACGCAGGTACGGCTTCGGCTCCGGCTGCCCCATGGCCACGCCCGCCGGAGTGCCGGTGACGATGACGTCACCCGGGTAGAGGGTCATGAACCGGCTCAGGTACCGCACGACCTCACCGACCGGGAAGATCTGGTCGGCGGTGCTGCCCGACTGCTTGAGCTCGCCGTTGACCCACAGTTTCACGTCCAGGGCCTGCGGATCCGCCACCTCGTCCGCCGTCAGCAGCCAGGGGCCGATGGGGGTGAAGGTCTCGCAGTTCTTGCCCTTGTCCCAGGTGCCGCCGCGCTCGATCTGGAACTCGCGCTCCGACACGTCGTTGACCAGGACGTACCCGGCGACGTGCGCGAGGCCCTCCTCGGCGGAGGCCAGGTAGCGGGCGGTGGCGCCGATGACGACGCCGAGCTCGGCCTCCCAGTCGGTCTTCACGCTGCCGCGCGGGATCAGCACGGTGTCGTCCGGGCCGACCGCGGTGTCCGCCGCCTTGAGGAACAGGATGGGCTCGGCCGGCGGCTCCGCGCCGACCTCCGCCGCGTGCCCGAAGTAGTTCAGCCCGATGCCCACGATCTTGCCTATGCGGCCGATCGGGGCGCCGGTGCGCAGGCCTTCGGCGTCCAGGACCGGGAGTTCTCCCGATGCCGCCGCGTCCCGTACCCGGGACAGCACGCAGTGGTCGGCGAGCAGCGCGCCGTCCACATCCGTGATCAGGCCGGACAGGTCCCGCAGGGTCCCGTCCCGGTCGAGCAGCGCGGGGCGCTCCGACCCGACCGGTCCGACACGCAGCAGCTTCATGGGCATTCTCCCGTGGTCGAGGATGGTCGGCCCATGGGCATGCCCCGGGCCGGACGATGGGTTGCGGCCATCGGAGGATTGGTTGATCCTCCAAGAAGTCCGACCAATCCGCAAGACCCTGTTCACGGACCGGAACGCGCGCCGCGCTCGGCCGACGCCGCCGCAGCTCCCTCCTCCGACCGCTGCGCCCGCTCCGCCCGGTCCTTGCGGGACTGGAGCCAGGCCCTTTCGGCCACCGTCCACGCGGTGGTGGTGAGCAGGTACAGCCCGGCGGCCAGCGGTACGAGGGCGGCCGTGATCAGCGTCCCGAACGACAGCAGCGGAAGGACGCCGCCCACCTTGCGCATGAGCTCCTGCTGCTCGGCGCTCAGCTCGGGCAGACCCCCGGCAGCGCCCGCGCCAACCGCGCCGCCGGCACCGCCGCCGGTACCGGCACCGGTCGCGGTTGCGGTGCCGGCCTTCGCCGCCGTCCGCCGGGCCCGTACGGCGCTCCACGCGGCCACGACCGCGATCGCCGCGAACAGCCCGAGGAAGACCAGACCCTGCGCCCCGAACAGGCCGCCCTGCTCCAGGGCCCCGGTCCAGTGGCCCCCGAGCGGCGCGGCGAACAGCCGGTGCCCGAGCAGTCGGTTCGCCTCTCCGCCCACCTGCGCCGAGGAGAACGCCTGGTACATCACGAAGAACACCGGAAGCTGCAGCAGCAGCGGCAGGCACCCCGCCATCGGGGTCGGGGCCCGAAAGGCGGCGCGGCTCATCGGGTACAGCGCGAGCCGGACGAGCACGGTGAACAGGACGATCGCGGCAGCGGTCGCGGACTCGGCCAGTACCGGCTCCAGGAGCCGGCCCAGCTGGGCAACAAGATGAGTGAAAACGGACACGCGGGCCCTCCGAGGGGTCTCGTCGAACGTCGAAAGAGATGCGTTTCGGCGTGACGACCCGCGAGGGGCGACGACAGTGACAACCGATCAGGACCGGGTCCGGCAGCGGCCGGAAGCGGAACCGTCGGTGGAATCAGCGGAAGGCGAGAAGTACTGCGCGCCCCTACGCGGCCGTCGGGACGAGACGGCCGGGTGCCCTGGGCCGCGATCGGCCGGAGGCGTCGGGATCGCGCTGCGGCAGGAACGCCGTGCGCTGTTCGCGATCACGGATCGCGGTGCGTATCCGGTGCGGCGGCACCGGCCGCACCAGCCGCGCGGCGGCGGCCAGGGCCGCGGTGCCCAGCGCGACGGTGGCCGCCAGCGCGACCACCACGGCGCCCAGACCGCCCTCCCCGGCGAACAGGCCGAGGATCCCGCCGAGCAGCAGTGCGAGGGGGACCAAGAGAGCGAGCGCCTTCGAGGTCCGGGCGGACAGGAAGGAGGGGGAGAACGGGGCGGATCCGCCGCGTCGCTGCCGAGCCATCCGAACCGCCTCCTCCCGCTCCCGCGCACGAACTCCCGTACGCAATCCGCTCCTCGCGACCGATCCTAACCCCGCCCACCGACAACCGGGGCGAAACCCCCACCCGCCCCGCCCCGTCCCGGTCCCGCTCCCGCTCCCGCGGCAGCGGTTCGGACCGGCGCCTCCGCGTCCGGCCCGCCCGGCTGCCGGTCCCGACCGGCGGCCTGTCCTGCCGCCTCCCGCCCGACGGCCGGCCGGCCGGCCCTCAAGCCTTGAGCGTGCCCCAGACCACCAGGCGGTACCTGGAGCTGTACTCGGGCGTGCACGTGGTGAGGGTGATGTACGCGCCCGGCTCGCCGTAGCCCTCGCCCGGTTTCACGATGCTGCGCGGCACGGGCGCGATGACCCCGGTGTCGCGCTCGGTCGTCTCGGCGAGGATCTTCCCTACGACGTACGTGTACCGGCGGCCGCGGACGTCCACGACGAGCTCGTCCCCCGCACGCAGCCGGTTGATGTGGCGGAAGGGCTCGCCGTGCGTGTTCCGGTGCCCGGCGAGCGCGAAATTGCCCCGGGCCCCCGGCTGCGCGGTGCCGGGGTACTGGCCGGCGTACCCCTTGTCGAGGACGGACCGCTTGTCGACGCCCTGCGCGACGGGCACGGCCAGGCCGAGGCGCGGGATGCGCAGCACCGCGTACGCCCCCTCTCGGCCGGACGCGGCGCCCGGGGCCGGGGCCGGGGCGGCGGACCGGGTCGGCCCGGCGGCGGCCGGACCTCCGTCGGACGGCGCGGAGGAGACGTCCGGTACGGGTACGGGCTCCACCGGAGGCGGGGCCGGCGAAGGCTCCCCGGCCCCCGGATCGGGCTCCTGCTCACCGCCCCAGGCCTGCTCCAGGGCTCTGACCTGCTCCTGCGCGGCGGCGATGGCCTCCCGATTGGTCCACCACACCTGGTGCACCACCAGGAGCGCCACGACCACGCCCACCGTGGTGATCACCTCGGCGCACACCCACAGCAGCCCCGCGAGGGCGCGCCAACGCGCCCGCCGGCCGCTCCCCTGCACCACCACCGGTACGTGATCTCTCACGGCGGCACCCTAAGTCCTTACCCGTCGACTGACCAGCGGCAGTACGGTGTGAACCATGCGCCCCGACACGCCTGCCGAGCACATCGCCGAAGCCGAGCGCCTCATCCGCACGGCGACCCGCTACCCCGAGGACCAGGAGCCGTTGCTCCTCCAGGCCGCGGCCCACCTCGAACTGGCCGACGCACGCGACCGGGCGAGCGCCCTGTACGACCGACTCCTGTCCTCCTCGCCGGCCGATCCGCACCTGATCAAGGCCCTCCAGGCGTCGAACCTCTGGGAGTACGGCCACGAGGCCGAGGCCCGCGCCCTGATCTCGGGCATCCGGGCCCTGTCGCCGAAGGACCCGGCGCCGTGGGAGGTCATCGCCGAAACCCTGGAGGCGCACGACGAGTTGGAGGCCTCGCACGAGTGCTTCACCGAGGCGGCGTCCCTCCTCATCACGGAGGACGCCCCCCTCACCCCGGCCACCACGGCCCTGCTGACCGGCCGTCACCGGGTCCGCCGACTGCTCGGACTCCCCCACGACGAATGGGACATGGTCGCCGACACCCGCCACACCGGGTCGATCCCGCTCGACGAACTCCACGACCCCAAGCGCATCTGGGCCCTGGGCTCCGACGACCCGTCCGAGCTCCGCGCCGAGATCGCCCGCCTGCGCGCGGAACTGGGCGACCGTCGCGCCGCCCTCTCCCGCCCCTTCCCGGTGGCCATCCTCCACTGGCCCCAGGGCGAACTGGCGGAGCTCCTGACCAGTTACCCGACGCTCGCGGGCGAGTACCCCTCGCACGAGGCGCACCTGCTGGCCGTGGAGTCCTCCCTCCGCGCCCTGGCCGCCTCGGGCACCACGAACCTGGGCATCGTCACGGCGAGCGTCCCGTCGTACGAGGCCTTCGCCGCGTCGGAGAAGACCTCCCCGGCCTCCCCCAGCCTCCTGGCGGAGTACGCCACCACCCTGGCGGCCCGCGGCAAGGCCGCGCCCTGGCCCCCCGCCCCCGCCACCTCCTGCTGGTGCACATCGGGCAAGCCGTACGCGGAGTGCCACGGCATCGCGAAGGCCTGACCCCTGGCCGGGGGGCGGGGGCGGGGCCGGCGGGCCGCGGCCGGGCGGGGCCGGCATCATGCGTCCATGCCCGGTGCCGTCCCGCCCTCCGCCTCCTCGTCCCCCGTACCGTCCTCCGCCGGGGTCTCCGCGCGCATGAGTCGGCAGGTCTCGCGCGACACCTCGCAGGAGATGGCCGTACGCCGCCTCCTGCACGCGTCGGGCCTGCGCTACCGCGTGAACGTCCCCGTCCCCGGAATGCCGCGGCGCACGATCGACATCGCCTGGAGCGGCGCCCGGGTCGCCGTGTTCCTCGACGGCTGCTTCTGGCACGGCTGCCCGCTGCACGCGACGCGCCCCAAGTCGAACGCGCAGTGGTGGCAGGCCAAGTTGGACAAGAACATGGCCCGCGACCGCGCAACCAGTGCCCATCTGGAAGCGGCCGGGTGGACGGTCCTGCGCTTCTGGGAGCACGAGGACGCCGCCGACATCGCCGATACGGTGCGCGACGCCCTGCGAAATCCCCGTGGGTGGAGGCCACCGCGCCCCTGACGCTCCGGGCCCGGCAGGACCCCTGTCGGCGCGGCACGGCCCCTGTCCCATCCGGCCGGCCTCAGCCCAGGCCCTGGAACAGGGGGAGCTGCTGGTGGCCGCGGACCAGGGCCCTGGGCGGGGCGGGGCGGGCGGCGGCGAGGGCGAGGAGGGTGCGCAGGGCCGCGACGACGTCCGCGGGGGTGTCGCGGACCATCGACGGAGTGGCGCTGACCACCAGGATGCCGTGGGACTCCAGGCGCAGGCGGCGACGGAGGGTGGCGTGCCAGGAGTCGCGGGTGTAGTGGTACTCCGCCGAGTCGATCTCCAGGGCCACGCCCTCGTCGGGCCAGTAGGCGTCGGGGCTGGCCAGGAAGGTGCCGTCCGGGGTGTGGAGGCGGGCGTTCCACAGCGGCGTCGGGAGGTCCGTCGCCGTGAGGGCGTCGCGGGCCCGGGCCTCGGCGATCGAGCGGACCCCCGCGAGGAGTTCCGCGGCGGCGGCGCGGACCGCGGGGCGGTTCAGCAGGCGGGCGGCCCGTAACTCGGCGTGCAGGTCGTGCGGGTGGCACCAGCCGGCCTGGACGACGTGCGCGAGGACCGAGCGGATCCGGTCGGGGTGGCCGCCGCGGGACGCGAAGTCGGCGGCCGCGCGGACCGGGCGGGTGCTGGGCACGCCGCGGACGGTGATGGTGTGCGGCCAGCGGGAGGTCGGGAGCGGGCGGACCTCCGGGGTGCCGGTGAGCCGGCGGGGCGCGCGGATCAGTACGTCGGCCGGGGTGTACGGGGCCTCCAGGATGCCGAGGAGGGAGAGGGCGGCACCGCCGGTGAGGGCGGCCGTGCTCCCGGACAGGGGGTCGGCGGCCGGCTCGGCGGCGTACAGCACGGCGGCGAGGGCGCGTTGGCGCCGGTCGGGTGGCCCGGTCTGGAGGAGGTGCACCCGGGGCAGCAGGCGCTGCCAGGGGCCGCCCGGGCGGCTGCGGGAGGTGACTGTGCCGTCGGGGACGCCGGCGGCGATGAGCTGGTGGCGGGTGGCCAGATTCAGCTGCCGCCGCGCCACGACCCCTGCCCGCTGGACGGAACCGGCCACGGGGGCCGCCTCCGCCGGCCCGGGGACGGCCTTCGCCGGTGCGGGCGCGGATGCGGGCGGGGGCTCGGCCTCGGGGGCCGGTACGGGCGCAGGCTCGGGGGCCGGTACGGGCGCCGGTCCGGGCGCGGATGCGGGCGCCGCTCCGGGCACAGGTACGGGCGCCGCTCCGGGGGCGGATGCGGATACGGGCGCGGGTGTCGTGCGGGGATTCGTGATCATGTCGCGGGATATGCCCGGACCGGCCGGTGCGACACCCGCCGGGGTCCGCTACCGGTTCGGGTGCTCCGGCGAGAGGAAGACGAGCACACCGGTCTCCGTGCCGGGCCTCGCCGGTACCTCGTGCCAGCCCAGGCGCCGGTACGTCGCCACCGTGTCGACCGCGAGGCGCGAGGTCAGCAGCCAGGCCCGGCGGTCCGGGGCGTCGGCGGTGATCTCGGTCAGCAGGTCCCTCCCGGTGCCGCGGCCGCGCGCGTAGGGGCGTACGGCGAGTTCGCCTATCTCCAGGGCCCCGGTGAGGAGCTCCTTCACGCGCCCGGGGCCGAGCTGCGCCGCGACCTGCGCGTACGCGCGGTTCTTGGGGAAGGCGGCCGGGGTGACCCAGCCCGTGGCGAAGCCGTCGATGCCGGTGCTGGACTGGGCGAGGGCGGTCCGGAATCCGCGGCGCCGGGCATCGACCGGGAGGCGGGTAGCGAACTGGCGAATGGTTTCTTCGCTTTCGTTCCACGGCGGGGCGGAGAAGACGTCCGCGTAGGCGTCGACCAGTTCGTCCGCGAGGTCGAGGACGGCCTGTCCGTAGCAGATCACGATGTCCTGGCTCCTGATGGTGGGTGGGGAATCTCCCCTTTGGGTGGGGAGAGTGAAATTATGCGCTTCGGGTTCCCAGGAGCGGACATCGCACGGATCCGGCGAGTGTGCGACAAATCCCCTCCCCCGCCTCCGTGTCGGCCCACCCCGTGGACGCGTTGAGCAGCCGTGGACAGACTGTTTCGGGCCACCGGCCGGTGCGCGCTCGCCTTCCTCCTCGTCCTGGGGCTGGTGGCGTCGCTGCCGCGCGGGGTACGGGATTCCGTGCCCGACGCGGTGATCGGCGGGGCCGTGCTCGCGCTGGCGGCGGCGCTGGGTGCCCGCCGGAGGGCCGGACGGGCGCGTTAGCCTCATAGGACGGGACGACCGAGGGAGTTCGACATGGCACGGGTACCGAGTTCCGCGGTGGCGGCGGCCGGACTGGTCGGCGGGTACGCCGTCGCCCGGTGGAGCGGGAAGCGGCCCCTGGGCGGTGTCGTCCTGGGCGCCGCCGGGCTCGCGGCCGGACGCGCATGGCACCGCCGGGGCGGGGTGCCCGCGGCGGCCGGGCTGGGGGCGCTGTACCTCGCCGGGTTCGCGGGGGCGCACCCGCTGGCGAAGAAGGTCGGCGCGTGGCCGGCCGTCCTCGGCGCCGCGGGAGTCGTCGCCGCCGCGTCCTGGGCCGTCGCCGACCGCCGCTGACCCCGCCCGCCGAAGCCCCCGCGAGGGGGCCCGGCCCTCTCGCGCCCCAGCCGGTCGCGGACCCGGTGCCGGCCGGGCAGCGCCGGCGCGTCGCCCCGGACGGCAGCGCCGTCAAGCGCGGGTCGGCCTCACCGTCGGACACCTGCCGGATCGGCCACTTCTCCGTCGGCCCGGGACGCGGCGCCCGAGCCGGGCTCGAACCCCCTGACGATCAGCCACCCGGCCAACCCCAGCTCCCAGGCGAACACCGGGAGCGCGGCGGCCGCCCCCGCCACGGAGAGCTGTGCGTAGGCCCCGAACATCACGGCGACGGCCGAGGCGCAGATCAGCGGCCCGCCGACCAGCCCGAGCACGGCGATGAAGCGGGGCACGAGCCGTGCGCGGTACGCCAGGTACGCGAGCAGGACGGTGTTCAGACCGAGGGCGATGTTGGGCCCGAGCAGGAACGCCCAGTCGTGCACGGCCGCCAGCGCGACGTCGGCGCCGGCCGCCTCCCCCGCGTCCCGCCGCAGGGTGACGAGCGCCAGGACGGCGACGATCCCGAGGGTGATGACGGCCGCCTCCAGCAGCCGCCCGAAGGCGTACCCGAGCGCGAGCCCCTCGCCGTGGCGCCGCAGGACGGGGAACAGCGCCGCCCCGGTACCGGCCACCGCCACCACCAGCACCACCTCGCAGAGCACCCCGAGCAGTGCCCGCGTGTCGGCGCCCTGTGCGAGCCGGCCGTCCGCCGCGCCCAGCAGGGGGCGGTACAGAACCGCCGCGGCTATCGCGCTGGCCTCGGTCAGCAGGAACAGCGACCCGGCGGCCACCGCGGTTCTCCGGTCGGGACTCATCTTCTCGGCACCTCTCGTTCAATGATGGTGTACGCCGTACACCTTGCAGCAACCATAGGTGTACGACGTACACTCGTCAAGGAGAGGACGCTGTCGAGGAGGGAAGGGGCCGACGGAATGACCCGGCAGGAAACCACGCACACCCAACGGATCCCCCTGAACAGGAACCGCGTCCTGCGCGCCGCCGTCGCGCTCGCCGACGCCACCGGCATCGACGCGCTCAGCATGCGCAGGCTCGCCCAAGAGCTGGACGTCGTACCGATGGCCCTCTACAAGCACGTGGCCAACAAGGAGGAGCTCCTCGACGGCATGGCCGACGCCGTCGTCGGCGAGATCGACCCGCCGGCTGCGGGCCCCGACTGGCGGCGCGTGGTCCGCGGGCGGATCCTCTCGGCCCGGCGGGTCCTGCTGCGCCACCCCTGGGCGGCCCGGGTCATCGAGTCGCGGAGCGGCCCCACCCCGGCCGTGCTGGCGTACCTGGACTCGATGGCCGGGACCTTCCGGGACGGCGGCCTCTCCGCCGACCTCACGCACCACGTCATGCACGCGATGGGCAGCCGCCTGCTCGGCTTCAGTCAGGAACTGTTCGACACCTCGGGTCCCTCCGGCCCACCGGACCCCGCTCTGGCGGCGCGTTACCCGCACATCGCGGAACTGGCCGCGACGGCCGCACACGACGGGGGTTCCACGGTCGGTGGCGGCTGCGACGACCAGTTCGAGTTCGAATTCGCCCTGGACCTCCTCCTGGACGGTTTCGAAAGCCTCCGCCGCCAGGGCTGGACATCCGCGGGGAAGGCGTAGCGGGGCGCCCGAGCAGAAGCCCCTCAGCCGCCCAGGGCGCGGGACACCGTGTAGATCACCAGGCCCGCCAAGGCGCCGACCACCGTGCCGTTGATCCGGATGAACTGCAGGTCGCGGCCGATGTGCGCCTCGATCTTGCGGGACGTGTGCTCGGCGTCCCAGCTCGCCACCGTGTCCGTGATCAGCGAGGTGATCTCGGTGCGGTAGGTGGTGACGACGTACACCACGGCGCCCTCGGTCCAGCCCTCCACCTTCGTCTGGAGGCGACCGTCGGTGGCCAGGCGCGCCCCCAGGGACATCAGCGACGCCCGCACCCGCAGGCGCAGCTCACTCTGCTCGTCCTCCGCCGCGGACAAGATCATCGAACGGACGGCGGTCCAGGTGGAGGCGATCACGTCCTGGATTTCGGCCCGCGCGAGGAGCTCGGACTTGAGCCGTTCGACGCGGGCCCGCGTCTCGGTGTCCGACTGGAGGTCGGCCGCGAAGTCCGTCAGGAACCGGTCCACCGCCCCGCGCGCCGGGTGCTCGGGCATGTCCCGCATCTCGGTGACGAAGCGCAGCAGCTCCTTGTACACGCGCTCGCCCACCTTGCGGTCCACGAAGCGCGGGGTCCAGCCGGGGGCGCCGCCCTGGACCGCGTCCGAGATCGACGCGCCGTGCGTGACCAGCCAGTCGTGGGCCTTGGCGCACACGAGGTCCACGGCCCGGTGGTGTCCGCCGTCGCTGACGACCCGCTCCAGCGTCTTGCCGATGCCCGGCGCGATCTCGGCGGTCTCGGCGCGCCGGGTGATGGCCTCGCCGACGACGGCCTGCACGTCGGAGTCGCGCAGGACGGTCAGGGCCCCGCGCAGCGCGGTGGCGAGCTCGGCCGTGACCCGGTCGGCGTGGGCGGGGTCGGCCAGCCAGGTGCCGAGGCGGCGGCCGATCCCGAGGGCGTGCAGGCGGGCGCGGACCACGTCGGAGGAGAGGAAGTTCTCGCCGACGAACTCCCCGAGGGAGATGCCGAGCTGGTCCTTCTTGGTCGGGATGATCGCGGTGTGCGGGATGGGGAGGCCGAGGGGGCGCCGGAACAGGGCGGTGACCGCGAACCAGTCCGCGAGCGCGCCGACCATGCCGGCTTCGGCGGCGGCCGCCACGTAGCCGGCCCAGGCTCCGGCGCCCCAGGCGTTCTGGGCGACCTTGGCCAGTACGTAGACCAGCGCGACCAGGGCCAGGAGCCCGGTCGCGGTGGTCTTCATCCGGCGGACGCCGCGCTGGCGTTCCTCGTCCGCCGGACTGAAGACGAACGCCCCGCGGGTTGGGCGCGGCCCGCCGTGCGGTGGGGCCGGCGGGGCGGTCCCTCCGACTGTGGTGCGGTTGTCCACGTGCTCCTGCCTTCCCCCGGGGGCGCCGGTTTTGTCTGCACAGCATCCGACTACTGGGAGGCCGCAGTAGTTCCCGCCACGCCCTTCCGCTCCCGCGAGGGGTGGCGGTACACCGGGCCCCGACCCACCCGGGCCGCCCGCGCGGTGCGGGCCCCGCGGGACCCGCACCGCTGCGGCCTGCGGCCCAGCGCCGCCTGTCAGGTGGCCCGGGTGCGCGGCTACCCCGGGGCAGGCCCCTTCGAACGCGGCGAGCCCGCCCGCCCCGCCGGCCCCGGAGGCCGACGGCTCCGCCGCAACCGGCCGCCCACCTCGGGCCGCCCGGTCAGCGCGGCTGCGCCGCCACCCCCGGGAACGCCGGCCCGGGGACGGCCCGGGCCGCCCGGTGCGCCGCCCGGCCCGGGGCCCTGCGCCTCGGCACGCGCCCTCGCCGAGCCGGTGGTGCCGCCGGGCCGACGAGGGCGGCCTGCGTGTCGGTGGCACGTGCCTCGCGGCCCCGGCCCGGGCCGGGCCGGCGGGCGATGCTCCCGGCTACAGGGACTTGCGCGGGGGGTTGTCGCCGCGCAGGGATGCGGGGGGCTTGACCTTGATCTCCACGCCGCCCCAGAACGCGAGACCCGTCACCACCACGCGCGGCGCGCCCGGCTGGGGCGGGCCCGGGTGGTCGCGCTGGTCGAAGGCGCCCATCACGCCGATGCCCCGGACGTCGACCTCCACGCCCGGCGGCACCGTGATCTCGATGCCGCCCATGATCGCGACGCAGTTGATCACGACCTCGCGCTCCGCGAAGCGGGCCTCCCGCAGGTCGATCTCCCCGCCGCCCCAGAACGCCACCGCGTCGAACCGCGCCGGCACCGTCCACGGCCCCCGGCGCTGGAACCCCGACATCACCGCCACGCCCGTCCTCGACACCGCCGACCCGCCGATCCGGGCCGGCCAGGACGGCTGCTGCCCGCCGGCGCCCGCGGCGTACGGCGCCGGCGCGACCCGGGTCGGCGCCGCCTCCGGGTAGTGCACCGCGCCCCCCGGCAGGTCCCGCGTCAGGGGCTCCAACTCCGCGTAGGTACGGGACGTGTACGCCGCCTCCAGCCGCTCCTCGAACTCCTCCATGTCGAGCCGGCCCTCGGCGACGGCGTCCCGCAGACGCTCCACCACCCGGTCCCGGTCGGCGTCCGACGCCCTCAGCTCAGGCAACGGCCTCTCGGGCCGCTCTTCACTCATGCCGTCCAGCCTATGCAGGGATCGGCGGCAGTCGTATGACCCGTACCGCCCGACCGACCCCGGCTTCCCCCTGATTTCGGCTCAGCCCCGCCCCGCGTACATCCGCGCGATCACGTCCTCGATGTCCGGTTCCCGCACCGAAAGGTCCACCAGCGGGTACTCCGCCGCCACGGCCGCCACCAGCGGCGCCGCCGAGGCCCCCGCCGGGAACGCCAGCCACTGCCGCGGCCCCTCCACCTTCACCACCCGCGCCCCCGCCACGTCGATCGGCGCGTGCTCCCGGTCCAGGTCGACCACCAGCGTCCGCTCGCTCTCCCCCGCCGCCCCCGCCGCGTGCAGCCCGGCCAGCGCCCCGTCGTACATCAGGCGCCCGTGGTCGATCACCATCACCCGCTCGCACAACTGCTCGATGTCCTGGAGATCGTGCGTGGTCAGCAGCACCGTGGTGCCCAGCTCCTCGTTCAACTGCCGCAGGAAGCCCCGTACCTTCGCCTTGCTCACCACGTCGAGCCCGATCGTCGGCTCGTCCAGGTACAGCACGTCCGGATCGTGCAGCAGCGCCGCGGCGATGTCCCCGCGCATCCGCTGCCCCAGCGAAAGCTGCCGCACCGGTACGTCGAGCAGCTCGGCCAGGTCCAGCCGGTCCACGCAGCGCTCCAGGTTGTGCGCGTACCGCGCCGCCGGAATCCGGTACATCCGCCGCATCAGCCCGTACGAGTCCCTCAGCGGCAGGTCCCACCACAGGGTCGTGCGCTGCCCGAAGACCACCCCGATCCGGTGCGCCAGGCGCATCCGCTCCCGCGCCGGGTCGATGCCCGCCACCCGCAGCCGGCCACCGCTCGGCGTCAGGATGCCCGTCAGCATCTTGATCGTGGTCGACTTCCCGGCCCCGTTGGGCCCGATGTAACCGACCACCTCCCCGCGCGCCACCTCGAAACTGATCCCGTCCACCGCCCTGACCAGGCGCTTCTCCCGGCGCACCGAGCCCACCCGGCGCCGTACCTCGAAGACCTTCTCGACCCCGTCCACCGAGATCAGCACATCCGACTCCGCATGCGACACCACTGGCTCAACTCCCCGTACTGCGGTAGGAACGGACTCCCGCGCGCCACGCCAGCGACGCGGGCAGGAACACCGCGAAGGCCACCAGCGGGCTCAGGAACGCCACCCACCCCGGCAGTCCCAGCGGTTGGGGCCGCCCCAGCACGTACAGCGCGGGCAGCCAGTTGACGAAGGCCAGCGGGATCACGAACGTCACCCCGCGCAGCAGGTCCTGCGCGAACACCGTCGGCGGGTACTGGAGCATCGTGCAGCCCCCGTACGTGAAGGAGTTCTGCACCTCCGCCGCGTCCCCGGCCAGGAACTGGAACGCCGCCCCGCCCACCATCACCGCCGCGAAGATCGCCGCGCCGGCCACGAGCATCAAGGGCACCAGCAGCACTTCGGCGGCCGTCCAGTCCACGTCCACCGTCCACACCGCCCAGCCCAGCACCGCCAGCCCCTGCCCGATCCGCCCCAGCCGGCGCAGCGCGAAGCGGTCCGCCGCGACCTGCGCGAGCACCGGGACCGGACGCACCAGCATCGTGTCGAGCGACCCGTCACGGATCCGGGCACCGATCCGGTCGGTGTTGCCGAGCAGCAGGTCCGCCAGGCCCAGCGAGGCCGAGCAGGACCCGTACAGCAGGGCGACCTCGGGCAGCGTGAAACCGCCGAGGACGTCCACGTGGGAGAACATGATGAAGATCGCGACGAAGTCGAGCAGGGTGATCGCCGCCTGCCCGACCACCGAGAGGACGAAGGACGCCCGGTACGTCAGCGTCGAGCGGATCCACATCCCCGCGATCAGCCCGTAGCCCCGCAGCCCCTCCCGGACCACCCGCACCCGGCCCGGCGGAGCCACCTCCGGTGGCGCGAACTCCCGCTCCAGCAGCGCCTCAGCCACCCTGGACCACCACCTTCCGCGTCGCGGCCGACTGCAGCAGCCGCCCCGCGCCCAGCAGGACCGCGGCCCAACCGACCTGGAACCCCAGCGCCTCGGCCGTGCCCGCGACTCCCGCGTGCTTGCCCAGCAGCACGTCCAACGGCACCTGGAGCATCGCCGCCCACGGCAGCGCCCGGACCCACTCGCCGAAACCGCCCGGGAACACGGTCAGCGGCAGCAGCATCCCGGAGAAGAAGATCGAGACCACCGTGGCCATCAGATTGACTCCGGACCCGTCCATCAGCCAGAACGCGGCCAGCCCCAGCAGGTAGCGCACGGCGAAACTCACCACCAGCCCGAGCCCCACCGAGACCAGGAACAGCGCCCAGCGCACCGGATCCGCCGGCAGCGCCAGCTGGAACGCCAGCGCCCCCGCCACGATCGGCACCACCCCGCGCCCCAGCAACTGGAAGCCGGCCCGGCCCAGATCCGCCGCCAGCCACCACAGTTGGAGGTCCGCCGGCCGGTACAGGTCGACGGCGATGTCGCCCGTGCGCACGCGCTCCTGCAGCTCCTCCTGGAAACCGCCCCCGATGATCGCCCCCGCCGCGAGGAGCGACTGGCTCACGAACACGAAGGTGAGCGCCTGCGCCTGGTCGTAGCCCCCCAGCCCGGGACGCTCGTCCCACAGCGCGATGTAGGTGTACGCCACGATGAAACCGAACACGGTGTTGGTGAACACCCCGGCCGCCGTGGCCGTCCCGTAGGTCGCGTACCGGCGGAACCCGCCCGCCGCGACCGCGAGGTAGAGACGCACCGTCCCCCCTGCTTCCCGATGCACCGTATCCCTCCGTTTCCCACGTCGTTCCTACGTCGGCCAAAGCGCGCGAGCTTAGTACGGAGGGGCGAGCCACGCGACCGATTTACGCCCGTCCGGGACGGAATCAGCGGCCATCGGGTAGACACCATGAGGTACAGAAGTGGATATTTCGCACGGCGCTGAGGAGTCCTGGAGATGAGCGACCAGTCACCACCACCGGGCTGGACCCCTCGCGATCCGGACACCCCCGACCCACAACAGCGGTTCGAACAGCGGCAGGGACGGCAGGACCGGCAGCAGCGGCCGAAGCCGGGACGCGGCCGCAAACGGACCGGCTGGCGCCGCGCCCTCCCCACCTGGCGCCTGCTCGCCGGCGGCGTACTCCTCCTCGCCCTGCTGCTCGGCGGCGCCCTCGTCGCCGGATACCTGCTCGTCGACATCCCGCCCGCCAACGCCGCGGCCACCGCCCAGTCGAACGTCTACCTCTACTCCGACGGCTCCCAGATCGCCCGGGACGGCGAGGTCAACCGCGTCAACGTCCCGCTCTCGCAGGTCCCCCGCACCGTCCAGGAAGCCGTACTCGCCGCCGAGGACCGGGACTTCCACTCCGAACGGGCGGTCGACCCGAAGGCGATACTGCGCGCCGCCTGGAACACCGCGACGGGCAAGGGCACCCAGTCCGGCTCGACCATCACCCAGCAGTACGTCAAGAACTACTACCTGGGCCAGGAACAGACCATCAAACGCAAGGTCAAGGAGTTCTTCATCGCGATCAAACTCGGTCGCGAAAAGTCCAAGAACTACATCCTGGAGGGGTACCTGAACACCAGCTACTTCGGCCGCAACGCCTACGGCATCCAGGCCGCCGCCCAGGCCTACTACGGCAAGGACGTCGGCACACTCACCACCGCCGAAGGCGCCTACCTCGCCACCCTCCTCAACTCGCCCAGCGCCTTCGACGTCGTCTCCCACCCCCGCAGCCGCCCCCGCGCCCTCGCCCGCTGGAACTACGTACTCGACGGCATGGTCAAGAAGGACTGGCTCCCCGCCACCGAACGCGCCACCACCCCCTTCCCCGAACCGGGCAAGGTCCGCGCCGCCGCCGGCCTCTCCGGCCAGCGCGGCTACCTCGTCGAGGCCGTCAAGGACTTCGTCCTCGAACGCGGCATCCTCGACGACAAGACCCTCGCCGAAGGCGGCTACCGCATCACCACCACCATCGACAGGCGCCGCCAGAACGCCATCGTCGACGCCGTCGACGCCCAGCTCGTCAGCCGACTCGACCCGCAGGCCCGCAAGGCCGACCGGCTGGTCCGCGCCGGCGGCGTCTCCATCGACCCCGCGACCGGCAAGGTCGTCGCCCTGTACGGCGGCATCGACTACACCAAGCAGTACGTGAACAACGCGACCCGGCACGACTACCAGGTCGCCTCCACCTTCAAACCGTTCGTCTTCGCCGCCGCCGTCGAGAACGACTCCCGCACCCAGGACGGCCGCCGCATCACCCCGAACACCGTCTACAACGGCGACAACAAACGGCGCGTCGTCGGCACCCGGCTCTCCTACGCCCCCGAGAACGAGGGCCAGGTCTCCTACGGCGACATCACCGTCAACACCGCCACCGACCTCTCCGTCAACGCCGTCTTCGCCCAGATGGTCGTCGACGTCGGCACCGCCGAGGTCAAGCAGACCGCCATCGACCTCGGCATCCCCGAGAACACCCCCAACTTCGACCCCGGCCCGGCCATGGCGCTCGGCACCCTGCAGGCCAGCGTCCTCGACATGACCCAGGCCTACGCGACCCTCGCCGACCACGGCCGCCGCACCCCGTACACCTTCCTGGACAAGATCACCAAGGGCGGCGGCGCCATCGCCCTGCCCGACCGCACCCCCGTCCAGGCCATCAGCCGCGAAGCCGCCGACACCACCACCTCCATGCTGATGAGCGTCGTCGACAACGGAACCGGAACGGCCGCCCTCGCCGCCGGCCACCCGGCCGCCGGCAAGACCGGCACCGCCGAACTCGACCGCTCGGCCTGGTTCGCGGCGTACACCCCCGACCTGGTCACCGTGGTCTCGATGATGGGCCAGGACCCGGACACCGGAACCCAGCAATCCCTGTACAACGCCCTCGGGGAGCCCCGGATCGGCGGAGGCGGCTACCCCGCCCGGATCTGGGCCGCCTACACCAAGACGGCCCTGGAGGGCACCGACCCCGTCGACTTCGAACTGGAACTGCAGCCCGGCGCGGCCCAGCCCCCGCCCCCACCGGACGAGGAGTCCGAACTGCCGCCCCAGACCCCGGGCAGCCGCACCCCCGCACCCCCGCTCCGGCCGACCCCGCCCACGGGCGGGCAGACGCAGGGCGGCCAGAACCAGGGCGGTCAGAACAACGGCGGTCAGAACAACGGCGGACAGACGCAGGGGGGCCAATCCCAGGGCGGACAGACCCAAGGAGGCCAGAACAACGGAGGCCAGGACAACGGAGGCCAGGGCAACGGCGGCCAGGACAACGGCGGTGCCACCCAGGGCGGCCAGGGCGACCCGGGCGGCACCGGCACCGGCGGCCAGGGCACCCAGGGCGGCGCGGACGGCGGCGCCGGCGAGGTCGTGCGACCGCCCTCCGCGTTCCTGGAGTAACCCGGGCCGAGGACCCGTCAGTGACCGGAGGTCGCCTTCAAACCGACAACGGCGACCAGCAGCAGGCAGATGAAGAAGATCCGGGCGGCGGTGACGGGCTCACCCAGCACCGCCATACCGAGCACCGCCGCACCGGCGGCCCCGATACCGACCCACACCCCGTACGCCGTACCGATCGGCAGGGTCTTGGCGGCGTACGACAGCAACACCATGCTGGCGACGATGCCCGCACCCGTGAACACACTGGGCCACAACCGGGTGAAGCCCTCCGTGAACTTCATGCCGATCGACCAGCCGACCTCCAGCAGACCGGCGAGAAGAAGCAGGACCCATGCCATGACGGCACCTCCGAGACAACGAGCGATACGGGGTGCGTCGTCTTGTCGTACCCGGTACGGCGCGTCTCGTCGGGGTCCATCCACCGTAGCAAAGGGCAGCCGAAAGGGCTGGTGACCCCGGCCACCAGCCCTTGTGCACCCGGGTGCACTCAGAGATACAGCCCGGTGGAGTCCTCCGACCCCTCCAGCCGCTCCGCGGCCACCGCGTGCAGGTCCCGCTCGCGCATCAGCACGTACGTCGCCCCCCGCACCTCGACCTCGGCCCGGTCCTCGGGGTCGTACAGCACCCGGTCACCGGGCTCCACGCTCCGCACGTTCTGCCCGACCGCGACCACCTCGGCCCAGGCCAACCGCTTGCCCACGGCCGCCGTCGCCGGAATCAGGATGCCGCCGCCCGAGCGCCGCTCCCCCTCGGGCAAGTCGGAACGCACGAGCACGCGGTCGTGCAGCATGCGGATGGGCAGTTTGTCGTCGGTGGTGTTCTCGCTCACGCCCCGAACCTACCTGCCCGTGTCCGCACCGCACTCCGGAGGGTCGTCACCGCTTGCGGCGCGCCGTCACCACGAGCAGCCCGACCACACCCACCGCGAGCAGCGCAACGGGCACGATCCGCTCGAACCGCGGCGTCCCGTCCTCCGACCGGAACCCTGCCTGGAGGTCCGTGACGGTCCGGTTCACGGCCGCGAAGGCCCGCCCCGCGGTGTGGTCGACGGTCGAGGCGACCCTGGCCTTCGCGTCCCCGATGATCGTCTTCGGGTGCATCCGCACACCGATCTCGTCGAGCGTCTCGGCGAGCTGCTCGCGGCGGCGGACGATGTCCGCCTCGATCTGTGCGGGGGTCCTGGCTTCCGGCACCGCGCTGCCTCCGTCGTCGTCGTGTCGTGTCATGTGGTGTTGTCTGTGGCGTGATCCGTCAGGGACAGTCTGTCAGCTACGTCAGCTTAGGCTCATGGCATACCGATCCCCTCCCGAGGAGACTGCCGACATGAGCGAGCGACTTACGCCGGGCGACACCGCCCCCGCCTTCACCCTGCCCGACGCGGACGGCAACGAGGTCTCGCTGGCCGACCACAAGGGCCGCAAGGTGATCGTGTACTTCTACCCGGCCGCCCTGACGCCGGGCTGCACCAAGCAGGCCTGCGACTTCACCGACAACCTCGACGCGCTGGCCACGGCCGGCTACGACGTCATCGGCGTCTCGCCGGACAAGCCGGAGAAGCTCGCCGCGTTCCGCGAGAAGGAGAACCTGAGGGTCACCCTGGTCGGCGACCCGGCCAAGGAGACGCTGGCCGCCTACGGCGCGTACGGCGAGAAGAAGCTCTACGGCAAGACGGTGACCGGCGTCATCCGCTCCACGGTGGTCGTGGACGAGGACGGCAAGGTCGAGCACGCCTTCTACAACGTCAAGGCGACCGGCCACGTAGCCAAGATCATCAAGGACCTGGGCGTCTGACCCGCCCCGCCCCCGCCCCACCGCAGCGGCCCGCACCCATCCGGTGCGGGCCGCTCCGCTTATCGGACGAAACCCCCCGTAACCGCCCGCCCGCCTGCCCGTTACTCCGTACGAGGCCCGCACACGCGGCCGCACCACGGAGGGAACGACGATGCCGATCAGCCCGTACACGAAGCAACGCCTCGCGGAGGCGGCGCGCACGTCGCGCACGCTCACCGAGGCACTGGAGAAGCTGGGGGTGGATCCGAAGAGCCCGTCGAGGCGGTACCTGCTCGACCGCATGCGGAAACTACAGGTGGACGTCGCGCACTTCGAGCGGGAGGGAGTGAAGTGGACGAAGGACGTCCTGGCGGAGGCCGTGGCAGCCTCGACGACCATGTGCGAGGTGCTCAGGCGCCTCGGCCTCGAAGTGGTGGGCGGGCACCACACCCACATCACCCGTCGGGTGAAAACCTTCGACATAGACACCTCGCACTTCAAACTGCCCTCGCCCGCGGGGCGCCCCAAGCCCCGGCGGACCCCGGAGACGCTCCTCGTCATGCGGGACGGGGCGGATGCCCGCCGGGTGCCGGGCGAGCGGCTCAAGGTGGCCCTCGTGGCGCTGGGTGTTCCCCACCGGTGCGACAAGTGCGGCACGGCGCCCACCTGGCGGGGATTTCCGCTGCCGCTGGAGGTCGACCACATCGACGGCGACTGGCGCAACAACCGGCGGGAGAACCTACGGCTGCTCTGTCCGAACTGCCACTCCACCACGGACACGTACCGCGGCCGGGCGAAGGGGCGACGCCGGTGAGTCGACCGTACGTACGGCGCATAAAACCCGACCGCGCGACCCTGCGCGACGCCGTAGCGTCGTCGCAGTCATTGGCGGAGACGCTCCGTCAGCTGGGCAGGGGGCCCTCCACCAGCATGAACGAGATACTCAAGCAGTGGATCCGTGAGGACGGCCTGTCCACCGCGCACTTCCTCGGGCAGGCCCACCATCGCGGCAAACAGGGTCGCAGCACCGCGCGACCGGCCACCGAGGTCCTCGTCAAACACGACGGGACGCGGCGCACCCGTACCTCCCGGCTGCGCCGCGCACTGCGGGAGATCGGGCTCCCGGAATGCTGCGCCCTGTGCGGGACGCCTCCCCTGTGGCTCGGGCAGTCCCTGACCCTGGAGGTCGACCACATCAACGGCGATTGGAGTGACGACCGGCGGGAGAACCTGCGGCTGCTCTGCCCCAACTGTCACGCGATCACCAGCACCTGGTGCCGGGGCGGGCGCAGGACTCGCTAGAAGCGGAAACCGATCTCCGCTCGACGGGCGGGCGCAGTACAGTGTCCTTGGCTTGCGCCCGTACGCCAACGGTGAGCGACGACCTTTAGGTGGTCGTGTGTGTCGGTTCGAATCCGACCGGGCGTACCAAGTCGACAAGGCCCGGCCTCCCGCTTTCCGGGAGGCCGGGCCTTGTCGCGTCAGCCCAGGAGGTCGCGGACCGCGGGGACAAGGGCGCGGAAGGCCTGGCCGCGGTGGGAGATCGCGTTCTTCTCCGCCGCCGTCAGCTCCGCGCAGGTGCGGGACTCGCCCAGCGGCTGGAGGATCGGGTCGTAGCCGAAGCCGCCCGTACCGGTGGGCGCGGGGCGCAGGGTGCCCAGGAGGCGGCCCTCGACGACGCGTTCGGTGCCGTCCGGCAGGGCGAGGGCGGCGGCGCAGAAGAAGTGCGCGCCGCGGTGCTCGGGGGCGATGTCGGTGAGCTGGGCCAGCAGCAGGCGGAGGTTGGCCTCGTCGTCGCCGTGGGAGCCGGCCCAGCGGGCGGAGAAGATGCCGGGGGCGCCGTTGAGGACGTCCACGCAGAGGCCGGAGTCGTCGGCGACGGCGGGCAGGCCGGTGGCGCGGGCCAGGGCGTGGGCCTTGAGGAGGGCGTTCTCGGCGAAGGTGACGCCGGTTTCCTTCACGTCCGGGATCTGTGGGTACGCGTCCGCGCCGACCAGCTCGTGCGGCAGGCCGGCGTCGGCGAGGATCGCGCGGAGTTCGGAGACTTTGCCCGCGTTGCGGGTGGCCAGGATCAGGCGGCTGGGCGTCGAGGTCATGGCGCGATTATCCCGCGCCGGGCGCAGGGGCCGCGGCTGGGGTTCGGGGCTCCGCCCTGGGCGGCCTCGGCCGGCCCGCGGTCGGGACGTCGGGCGGCGCGGGCCGAGCAGGCCGAGCAGGCCGAGCACAGGCTCCGCCCCCGGCCGGGCCGCGCGGGCCGGCCGACGCCGCCCGGGCCCGGGCCGGGCCCGGGCCGGGCCCCGCGGGCGGCTTCGGTCAGCCCGGGGTGCAGACCTTGGAGATCTCCGAGGCGGCGTCGGCGACCGGCTTGATGTCCGGGTTGACGTTGCCGCCCTCCAGGGAGGTGCGGACGTTCTTCACGGCCGTGGTCATCGAGTCGATGGCCTTGCCGAGGTCGGCGTTGTCCGTCTGGTCGCCGATCTTCTTCAGGTTGGTATCGATGGAGTTCAGCGCGTTCTGGGCGTCCTGCGGGCTGTTGCCGGCCTGGGAGACCGCCTGCTGGAGGTCGTTGGCGCTGTCCGCGATGGCCACCGCCGTGTTGGCGCAGTCCATCGCCGTCGATATCGCGTCGCAGGACGTCAGGGCCGGGACGGCGAGGACGGCCGCGACGGCGAAGGCCGTCAGGCGGTGCTTCGGCTTGGACGAGATCTTCATTCGGTCCCCCGGGTGGACGTGTGGGTACGTGGACGGGCGCGCGGCTGTGACACCGTGCGCCCGTATGGTGAGAGACGCCGGGCGGGGCCCGGCGGTTGCCGCTGTTGCCGCTGTGCTGCCGGTTACGGCGCTTGCAGGTCCAGCGCGCTCAGCTGGAGGGCTTCCAGGTCCGCGCAGCCGCCGGTGGCGAGGTCGAGGAGGGCGTTGAGTTCCTTGCGGTCGAAGGGTTCGCCTTCGGCGGTGCCCTGGACCTCGACGAAGCGGCCGTCGCCGGTGCAGACGACGTTCATGTCGGTCTCGGCGCGCACGTCCTCCTCGTAGCAGAGGTCGAGGAGCGGTACGCCGTCGACGATGCCGACGCTGACGGCGGCGACGGTGCCGGTGAGGGGCTTGCGGCCGGCCTTGACGAGCTTCTTCTTCTGGCCCCAGGCGATGGCGTCGGCGAGGGCGACGTAGGCGCCGGTGATGGCGGCGGTGCGGGTGCCGCCGTCGGCCTGGAGGACGTCGCAGTCCAGGACGATCGTGTTCTCGCCGAGGGCCTTGTAGTCGATGACGGCGCGCAGCGAGCGGCCGATGAGGCGGGAGATCTCGTGCGTGCGGCCGCCGATCTTGCCGCGTACGGATTCGCGGTCGCCGCGGGTGTTGGTGGAGCGGGGCAGCATCGAGTACTCGGAGGTGACCCAGCCTTCGCCGCTGCCCTTGCGCCAGCGCGGGACGCCTTCGGTGAAGGAGGCGGTGCAGAAGACCTTGGTGTCTCCGAAGGAGATGAGGACGGAGCCCTCGGCGTGCTTGCTCCATCCGCGTTCGATGGTGACCGGGCGGAGCTGTTCGGGCGTACGGCCGTCGATGCGAGACATGGCTGCGAGCCTAGTCCCTGCGGGGGAACGAGAGGACCCCGTCCGGGTGGGTCCGGTACGGGGTCCTGTGGTGCGGTCTCAGGTCACATCATGTCTTCGATGTCCGCGGCGATGGGGTCGGCGTCGGTGCCGATGACGACCTGGATCGCGGTGCCCATCTTGACGACGCCGTGGGCGCCGGCGGCCTTGAGGGCGGCTTCGTCGACGAGCGACGGGTCGACGACCTCGGTGCGCAGGCGGGTGATGCAGCCTTCGACTTCTTCGATGTTCTCGATACCGCCGAGCCCGGCGACGATCTTCTCAGCCTTGGTGGCCATGTGTTTCTCCCTGAGTGGTACGAAGAACGGGTCTCGGCGGCCAGGTTCGTGGATCCCACCTGTGCGGTCCGCTTGTCACGGTAACTCACGGTTGGCCCATCTATGCGAGCGCGTGACGACCGTCTGTCGAATGATGACGATCAGCGGCAGACCCGCCCACAACTGGTCTACACCAGTGTGCCGCACGTGGTGCGACTGCCAAAACGGGCCGGTCAGGGAGGAAGCCGATGAGCGCGAGCAGCGCCGAGGGAGCGCCACGGCCGAAGTGGCGGAACGGTTTGTTCCAGGGACTCCAGAAGATGGGGCGGAGCCTCCAGCTGCCGATCGCGGTGCTGCCGGCGGCGGGCATCCTGAACCGGCTGGGCCAGGACGACGTCTTCGGCAAGGACGGTCTCGGCTGGACGGACGTCGCCAAGGTGATGGCGAGCGCGGGCGGGGCCCTGCTGAACGCCGATCTGGGCCTGCCGCTCCTCTTCTGCATCGGCGTCGCGATCGGTATGGCCAAGAAGGCGGACGGTTCGACGGCACTGGCGGCGACGGTGGGGTTCCTCGTCTACCGCGCCGTGCTGCGCGCCTTTCCCAAGCCGTGTCCCGCGCAGACCACGGACGTCGGCGGCGGCTGCCTGGGGCCCGACAACACGTTCGCGGAGTACACCTTCCAGAATCCGGGGGTGTTCGGCGGCATCGTCATGGGCTTGCTGTCCGCCTGGTTCTGGCAGCGCTTCCACCGGGTGAGGCTGGTCGACTGGCTGGGCTTCTTCAACGGCCGCCGACTGGTCCCGATCATCATGACCTTCGTCGCGATCGCCTTCGCCGTGCTGTGCCTGTGGATCTGGCCGCCGATCGGTAGCGCGCTGGAGAGCTTCTCCGACTGGCTGGTGGGCCTCGGCTCCTGGGGTGCGGGCATCTTCGGTGTCGCCAACCGTGCGCTGCTCGTGATCGGACTGCACCAGTTCCTGAACGTGCCGGTGTGGTTCCAGTTCGGCACGTTCACCGAGCCGGACGGCACGGTGGTGCACGGTGACATCCTGATGTTCCTGGCGGGCGACCCGGATGCCGGGCAGTTCCTGTCCGGTTTCTTCCCCATCATGATGTTCGCGCTCCCGGCGGCGGCGCTGGCGATCACGCACTGCGCGAAGCCGCAGCGGCGCAAGGAGGTCGGCGGGCTGATGCTGTCGGTCGCCCTGACCTCGTTCGTCACGGGCATCACGGAGCCGCTGGAGTACTCGTTCCTCTTCGTGGCGCCGCTGCTGTACGCGGTCCACGCGGTGCTGACGGGTGTGTCCATGGCGGTGACGTGGGCGCTGGGGGTGCACGACGGGTTCAGTTTCTCCGCGGGGCTGATCGACTACGTCATCAACTGGAGCCTGGCGACCAAGCCCTGGATGATCATGCCGATCGGTCTGGCCTTCGCGGTCGTGTACTACGCGATCTTCCGCTTCGCGATCACCGCGTTCGATCTCGCGACCCCGGGACGGGAGTCGGACGAGGAGATCGAGGAGATGCGGAAGGAGAACACGAAGGCCTGAGCGGGCCTTCCGGCCCCTCCCTCCAAGCCCTCGGATCCACGGATCCGGGGGCTTCCCGCGTGGCCGCAGGCCCGACGGCCCGGACGCGGGGCGGGTCCCGGCGGGATGTGGCGTAGACCACAGGAAATTGAAGGTTCCTTATCTAACGCTCACCGTGTTACAACTGGTCTACACCAGATATTGGTGTAGACCACGTGGGCCTGTCTGCGCTCGCGTCACCCCCATTTCCGAGACGTCGCCATCCCCCGTGCTCATCCCCCGGGCGGCGCCTTGCCCACTGGAGGAACCACATGTCCACAGCGACCGAAGCTGCGGAAAAGAAGAAGGGCGCTGGCGTGATGGCCGTCATGCAGCGCATCGGCCGGAGCCTCATGCTCCCCGTTGCCGTGCTGCCCGCCGGCGCGCTCCTGCTCCGCCTGGGCGCGGACGACATGCTGGGCGACAAGGACGTCTTCCCGACCTTCGTCCTGAAGATCGCCGGCTACATGGCCGCCGGTGGTGGCGCGATCCTCGACAACATGGCGCTGCTGTTCGCCGTCGGCATCGCGATCGGCTTCGCGAAGAAGTCGGACGGTTCCACCGCCCTGGCCGCCGTCACCGGCTACCTGGTCTTCAAGAACGTGCTCGCCACGTTCACCGACAGCAACCTCCCCCAGGTGGCCAAGGTCGTCGGCGGCAAGATCGTCAACGTGGACGCCCCGGTCAACGCCGGTGTGCTCGGTGGTGTCGTGATGGGTCTCATCACCGCGCTGCTGTACCAGAAGTTCTACCGGACCAAGCTGCCGGACTGGGCGGGCTTCTTCGGCGGCCGCCGCCTCGTCCCGATCCTCTCCGCCCTGGCGGGCCTGGTCACCGGTATCGTCTTCGGTCTCATCTGGCCGGTCCTGGGCACGGGTCTGCACAACTTCGGTGAGTGGCTGACCGGTTCCGGCGCCGTCGGCGCGGGCATCTTCGGTGTCGCCAACCGCGCGCTCATCCCGATCGGCATGCACCACCTGCTGAACTCCTTCCCGTGGTTCCAGGCCGGTTCGTTCGACACCGCCAACGGCGCCGTCCACGGCGACATCGGCCGCTTCCTCGCAGGTGACCCGACCGCCGGACAGTTCATGACCGGCTTCTTCCCGATCATGATGTTCGCCCTCCCGGCGGCCTGCCTCGCGATCGTCCACTGCGCCCGCCCCGAGCGCCGCAAGGTCGTCGGCGGCATGATGTTCTCCCTCGCGCTCACCTCCTTCGTCACCGGTGTGACCGAGCCGATCGAGTTCACCTTCATGTTCATCGCCCCGGTGCTGTACGCGATCCACGCGGTGCTGACCGGTGTCTCCATGGCGCTCACCTGGTCCCTGGGCATGCGCGACGGCTTCGGCTTCTCGGCCGGCCTCGTCGACTTCCTGCTGAACCTGGGCATCGCGGAGAAGCCGTGGATGCTGGCGGGCGTCGGCCTCTGCTTCGCGGTGGTCTACTACGTCATCTTCCGCTTCGCGATCACGAAGTGGAACCTCCCGACGCCGGGCCGCGAGTCCGACGAGGAGCTCGCCGAGCTGGCGAAGGCCGAGGCCAAGTAGGGCCCCTGCCGCCCGCGGCGCACACGACCGGAGCCCCCGCCCTCAAGAAGGCGGGGGCTCCGGCGTGCGTTCGGAGGGAGCCTCAGATCTCGTAGACCGCGCCCGAGTGCGCGAGGGCGACGGGGCCGTCGTAGACGGCGCGGGCGTCGGCCAGGTTCTGCCGGGCGTCGGTCCACGGCGGGACGTGCGTCAGGACGAGCCGGCCGACGCCGCCGCCGCGCGCGTACTCGCCGGCCTCGCGCCCGTTGAGGTGGAGGCCGGGGATGTCCTCCTTGCCGTGGGTGAAGGAGGCCTCGCAGAGGAACAGGTCGGCGCCCTCGGCGAGCAGGCCCAGCTCGGGGCAGGCGCCGGTGTCCCCGGAGTACGTGAGCGAGCGCCCGCCGTGCTCGATGCGGATGCCGTACGCCTCGACGGGGTGGCTGACCCGTTCGGTGCGGATCTTGAACGGGCCGATCCGGAAGGTCCCGGACTTCAGGGTGCGGAAGTCGAAGACCTCGCTCATCGAACGCTCGTGGGGGATGTCGTCGTACGCGGTGACCAGGCGCTTCTCGGTGCCCTCGGGGCCGTAGACCGGGATGGTGCCGCAGCGGCCGCCGTCGTGCCGGTAGAAGCGGGCGACGAAGTACGCGCACATGTCGATGCAGTGGTCGGCGTGCAGGTGGCTCAGGAAGATCGCGTCGAGGTCGTAGAGGCCGCAGTGGCGCTGGAGCTCGCCCAGGGCGCCGTTGCCCATGTCGAGGAGCAGCCGGAAGCCGTCGGCCTCGACGAGGTAGCTCGAACAGGCCGATTCCGCGGACGGGAACGACCCCGAACAGCCGACGACGGTGAGCTTCATGGAGCGTGAACCTCCGAGGACGGTCCGTGGACGGAATGCGGGCCGTGCGTGGGTCGAGCGTAAGGCGCGAAACGTCCGGTCGCTCCTCCACGGCGGGCCGTTGTGGGGGGAATCACCTGCGCTGTCACCCGGGGGAGCGAAGGGGCCTCGGACGTTGCCGCGGGCCGCCATGATCGGCGGGACACCCCCGGGCGGCGCGGCTACGGTCGTTGTATGGACACGTCCTGGTGGCCGGCGGTGGCCGCCGCCGTGGCGGTGGCGCTCGTACTGCTGGTCGCCGGGCGGCGCTCGGGCCGTCCCCGCCGGGCCCCGGCGGCGCACGGCACCGGTCCGCCGCCGCGGCCCCGGCCGGGTGAGCTGTGGTGTCTGGGCGACGGGCGGATGTGCCTGGTCGTGGCGGTGGGCCCGGTACGGGGGCACCGGGCGCGGGTCGCGCTGATCACCGGGAAGTACGACGACCGGCGGGCCGGGGTGATCCCGCTGCCGCCGGGGACGGTCGGGGCGCACGGCCGTGCCGGTTTCCTTGAGGCGGACCGGCCTCTGGACGTGTCCGTGTGGGAGTTCCGCCGGCGGCTGGGGACGCTGGATCCGGCGCTGTGGGACGAGGCCAAGGGACTGGGAGGTGGGCGGTGATCCGTCTGCGTCGGGTGTACGAGGCCCCGGAGCCGGGGGCCGATGGCGTACGGGTGCTCGTGGACCGGCTCTGGCCGAGGGGACTGGCGAAGGCGGACGCGGCGGTGGACGAGTGGCCGCGGGCGCTCACGCCGTCGACGGAGCTGCGGAAGTGGTTTCACGGGGGTGGCTCCGCCGGGGAGTTCCGGGCTCGGTACGAGGCGGAGCTGGGGGCGCCGGAGGCGGCGGCGGAGCTGGAGCGGCTGCGGGGGTTGGCGGGGGCCGGGCCGCTGACGCTGCTGACCGCGGTCAAGGACCCGTCCACCGGCCACGCCGCGATCCTGGCGGAGCTGCTGGGCGACTGATCCCCTTGCCGGTGCTTCCCGGGGGTCCGCCGCCCGGACCCCGCGCGCCGAACGCCGACGGGCGGGGGCTGGACGGGCCCGGCCGCGAGCCGGAGGCGGCGCCGCGCCGCTGCGACGGGCGCGCCGCCGCGGCGGCCGGGGGCGCGGAGCCGCATGCGCGATCCGCGGCACGGGCGCCGACGGGGGGACATCCCCCGGCCCGTCGGTGGTGCGGCTCCGCAGGGCTACGCCCAGAGTTGGCCCTGGAGGGCCTCGATGGCCTCTTCGGTGGTGGCCGCCGTGTAGACGCCCGTCGAGAGGTACTTCCAGCCGCCGTCGGCCACGACGAAGACGATGTCCGCGGGTTCGCCCGCCGCCACGGCCTTGCGTCCCACGCCGATCGCCGCGTGCAGGGCGGCTCCGGTGGAGACGCCCGCGAAGATGCCCTCCAGTTGCAGCAGCTCCCGGGTGCGGGTGACCGCGTCCGCCGAGCCCACCGAGAAGCGCGTGGTCAGCACGGAGGCGTCGTACAGCTCCGGGACGAAGCCCTCGTCCAGGTTGCGCAGGCCGTAGACCAGGTCGTCGTACCGCGGTTCGGCCGCGACGATCTTGATGCCCTCGACGTTCTCGCGCAGGTAGCGGCCGACGCCCATCAGGGTGCCGGTCGTGCCCAGGCCCGCCACGAAGTGGGTGATGGACGGGAGGTCGGCGAGGATCTCCGGGCCCGTCGTGGCGTAGTGCGCGCCCGCGTTGTCCGGGTTGCCGTACTGGTAGAGCATCACCCAGTCGGGGTGCTCCGCCGCCAGTTCCTTGGCCACCCGGACCGCGGTGTTCGAGCCGCCGGCGGCCGGCGACGGGATGATCTCGGCTCCCCACATGGCCAGCAGGTCGCGCCGCTCCTGGCTGGTGTTCTCCGGCATGACGCAGACGATGCGGTAGCCCTTGAGCTTGGCCGCCATCGCCAGCGAGATGCCGGTGTTGCCCGAGGTGGGCTCCAGGATCGTGCAGCCCGGGTACAGCCGGCCGTCCTTCTCCGCCTGCTCGACCATGTGGAGCGCGGGGCGGTCCTTGATCGAGCCGGTCGGGTTGCGGTCCTCCAGCTTGGCCCAGATGCGGACGTCCGCGGAGGGCGACAGCCGGGGCAGCCGGACCAGCGGCGTGTTGCCGACCGCGGCCAGGGGGGAGTCGTAGCGCATTACTTCGATCCGCCGGCCACGGCCGGGAGGATGGTGACGCTGTCGCCGTCCTTCAGCGCGGTGGAGATGCCGTCGAGGAAGCGGACGTCCTCGTCGTTGAGGTAGACGTTCACGAAGCGGCGCAGCTCGCCGCCCTTGGCCTCGTCGACGATGCGCTCCTGGATGCCCTTGTGGCGCGTCTCCAGGTCCGAGAAGAGGTCGGCGAGGGTGGCGCCCTCACCGTTCACGGCCTTCTCGCCGTCGGTGTAGGTGCGGAGGATGGTGGGGATGCGGACCTCGATGGCCATGTCTGGCTCCAGTCGTGAAGAAGTAGGGGGTGCGGGCGCGGGGGCGCGGTTCGTCGGCCCCCCGCGCTACGGGGCTCTGGTGCTCAGACGGCAGGACAGATGGCGCTGGCGAGTCGGCACAGGTCGACGTGCAGCCGCGCCACGAGCAGCAGCCTGCCGGGCGTCTCGATGCTCACGTCGTGGGGAACCATGCGGTCATGTTAACGATTCCCGGTCCCCGGTTTGGAGTGTGATCCCGCATCGTGGACGGCAACCGCTCACATAGTGGTCAGTAGCCTGCTACGACCCGCACTTCTTCCTCGGTGATGACGCCCTCGACGATCCGGTACGAGCGGAACTGGAACTCCCCGAGGCCGTCCTCGTCCGCCGTCGAGACCAGCACGTAGTGGGCGCCGGGCTCGTTCGCGTAGGTGACGTCCGTGCGCGAGGGGTAGGCCTCGGTCGCGGTGTGGGAGTGGTAGACGATCACCGGCTCCTCGTCGCGGTCGTCCAGCTCGCGGTACAGCTTGAGGAGGTCCTTCGAGTCGAACTCGTAGAACGTGGGCGAGCGGGCCGCGTTGAGCATCGGGACGAACCGCTCGGGGCGGTCGGTGCCCGCCGGGCCGGCCACGACGCCGCACGCCTCGTCGGGGTGGTCCCGGCGGGCGTGCTCGACGATCTGGTCGTACAGGGCGCGGGTGAGGGTCAGCATGAGCGACAGGATAAGCAGACGGGCCCTCCCGTACCGAGGTGTGGTACGGGAGGGCCCGAATACTGGACAGAGGCCTTGCCGGAGGCGCTACGAGGCCTTGGTGAAGGCGGCGCCGCGCGGGTTGCGGGACTTGAGGACCAGGTAGGCCACGCCCAGCAGCAGGCCCCACAGCGGAGCGCAGTACAGCGAGACGCGGGCGTCCTTGTCCACGCCCATCATCACGATGACCATGCCGATGAACAGCAGCGCGAACCAGCTGGTCCACGGGGCGCCGGGGGCGCGGAAGGTCGACTGCGGCAGTTCGCCCCGGTCGGCCTTGGCGCGGTAGCGGATCTGGCAGACCAGGATCATGATCCAGGCCCACATGCCGGAGATGGTGGCGAAGGAGACGACGTAGTCGAAGGCCTTGCCCGGGGCGACGTAGTTGATCCAGACGCCCACCAGCATCAGCGCGGCGGAGAAGGTGGTGCCGATGAGCGGGGTGCCGTTCTTCGTCAGCTTGGTGAAGAACGTGGGGCCCTGGCCGTTGAGGGCGAGGTCGCGCAGCATGCGGCCGGTGGAGTACATGCCCGAGTTGCAGGAGGACAGGGCCGCGGTCAGCACCACGAAGTTCACGATGGCGGCGCCGACGCCCAGGCCCATGCGCTCGAAGGCGGCGACGAAGGGCGAGACACCGGGCTGGAAGTGCGTCCACGGGACGACCGACAGGATCATGATCAGCGCGCCGACGTAGAAGACGGCGATGCGCCACGGCACGGTGTTGATGGCCTTGGGCAGGGTCTTCTCGGGGTCCTTGGACTCGCCGGCGGTGACGCCGACCAGCTCGACCGCGAGGAAGGCGAACATGACGATCTGCAGGGTCATCAGCGTGCCGCCGATGCCCTTGGGGAAGAAGCCGCCGTCGTTCCACAGGTTGCTGACGGTGGCGGTGTCACCCGCGTCGGAGAAGCCGATGGTCAGGATGCCGGCGCAGATCAGGATCATGCCGACGATGGCGGTGACCTTGACCATGGAGAACCAGAACTCCAGCTCACCGAAGAGCTTCACGGAGATGAGGTTGGCGCCGTAGAGGATGACCGTGAAGATCAGCGCGTAGGCCCACTGCGGGAAGCTGTCGTGGGTCCAGTACGCCATGTACTGCGCGGCGGCGGTGACCTCGGTGATGCCGGTGACCACCCAGAAGAGCCAGTACGTCCAGCCGGTCACGTACCCCCAGAACGGGCCCAGGAACTCGCGGGCGTAGTCCGAGAAGGAACCGGAGACGGGGCGGTACATGAGCAGCTCGCCCAGGGCCCGCATGATGAAGAAGATGACCAGGCCCGCGATGGCGTAGGCCAGGATCAGGCTCGGGCCGGCCTTGGAGATCGCCTTGCCGGCGCCCAGGAACAGGCCGGTGCCGATGGCTCCGCCGATCGCGATCATCTGGATCTGGCGGGCTCCGAGCGCGCGGTGGTAACCGTCCCCGCCGCCGTCGCCCGAGGTGCCCTCGCCGGGCGTCTTGCCGTGCTGCTCGACCTGCACAGAGGTCATGTCTGGTGCGCCTTTCTCCACGCCGACCCGCGCCTTCGACAGGCCGCGGATCGGGTCCTCGATCCCCCCGGATACGGATGGAGTTGCACGCCGGCGGTCAGCCGGTTCAAGCAGGCCGGGAGACATGGGTGGCGTCCCGTCGGCGGTCGTGAAGATTTATCACGGGCTTACGGGTGTGCGGGGGGAAGAAAGGTGACGTGAGGCACCAAAATTTCGGGACAAAGACCCTGGAACAGATCAGATCACCGCACGGCGGTGATCTGATCGTTATCCGGATTTGAGCGTCCGCTGAGCGAACGGCGCAGCTGCGGCGGGAGCGCCGGCCGCGCCCCGCGGGAGCCCCCGGGAAGGCTCAGAGGGTCTCGATGAGGGTCTCCTGGAGACCGCCGAGCCAGAGGTACGCCATCACCATCGGCTTGCGCGGATCATCGTCCGGCAGCCGGAACAGCAGGGCGCTCTCGTCGTCCTCGGTGATCTCCAGGCGGGCCGCGATGGTCAGCCGCAGGTCGTTGAGCGCGCCGAGCCAGTGCAGCGGCTCCTGCCCGGTGAGCTCCAGCACGGCCGCCCCGTCGCCGCCCGGACTGAGCGCGTCCAGGCTCCGTACGACGGCGAGCGCGTCCTCCCGCTTGCGGGTGCGCAAGTCGTTCTCGGTGAAGCGGCGGAACTCGGCCGAGCGGGCCGCGAGCTCCTCGGGGTCCACGCCCGCGTCGCCGGCGCCGTCGGGCGCCCCGTACGCGTCGGGGAAGAGCCGGGCCAGTGCCGGGTCGGCGGGGGGCTCGGAGGGCCCCTCGGCGAACAGGGCCGCCAGCGGGTCGGCGTCCTCGGCGGGCTCGGGGGCGCCGGGGCCGATCAGCTCCAGCAGTTGGACGGCGAGGGAGCGCAGGATGGAGATCTCGATCTCGTCGAGGGCGATGGCGGCGCCGCCGCCGCCCAGGCTCTCGAACATGCCGGCGGGCCGCCCCATCAGAAGCGGTCCTGGGAGAGGGTCGCCCACAGGCCGTAGCCGTGCATGGCCTGCACGTCGCGCTCCATTTCCTCGCGGGTGCCGCTGGAGACGACCGCCCGCCCCTTGTGGTGGACGTCGAGCATCAGCTTGTGCGCCTTGTCCTTGGAGTAGCCGAAGTACGCCTGGAACACGTACGCCACGTAGCTCATGAGGTTGACCGGGTCGTTGTGCACCAGGGTCACCCAGGGGACGTCGGGTTCGGGGACCACGAAGGTCTCTTCGGCCGATTCGGTGCGTTCGATCTCAATGGGAGCAACACTCACTCGTCCCATGCTGCCACTGCGACGGGCCCGTCGCACAAACGGGGCCTACATCTCGTCACTCTGACGAAATGTGCGCTAGCATCCGTCATATGAACCCTGCGGACCTGGGCCTGCCGGTCGACGTACCGTCGACGGCGCTCTTCACGGACCATTACGAGCTCACGATGCTGCAGGCCGCGCTGGCCAACGGCACCGCCGACCGCCGCTCGGTCTTCGAGGTCTTCACCCGGCGGTTGCCCGAGGGGCGCCGCTACGGGGTGGTCGCCGGAACGGGCCGGGTGCTGGACGCGGTGGAGAACTTCCGCTTCGACGGCGCGGTACTGGAGTTCCTGCGCGAGCGGGCCGTCGTCGACATGCGGACCCTGGACTGGCTGGCCTCCTACCGCTTCTCCGGCGACATCTGGGGCTACCCGGAGGGGGAGGTCTACTTCCCCGGCTCGCCGATCCTGCGGGTGGAGGGCAGCTTCGCCGAGTGCGTGCTGCTGGAGACGGTGATCCTCTCGATCCTGAACCACGACTCGGCGATCGCGGCGGCGGCGTCGCGGATGTCCTCGGCGGCGGGCGGGCGCCCGCTCATCGAGATGGGCGCGCGGCGCACCCACGAGCTGGCGGCGGTGGCCTCGGCCCGGGCCGCGTACGTGGGCGGCTTCACCTCGACCTCGGACCTGGCGGCCGGCTTCCGGTACGGGATCCCGACGGTCGGTACGAGCGCCCACGCCTTCACGCTGGTGCACGACGCCGAGCGGGACGCGTTCACGGCGCAGGTGGCCTCGCTGGGCCGGGGCACGACCCTGCTGGTGGACACCTACGACGTGGCCGAGGCGGTGCGCACGGCCGTGGAGGTCGCGGGTACGGAGCTGGGCGCGGTCCGCATCGACTCCGGCGACCTGCTGCTGGTCGCGCACCGGGTGCGGCAGCAGCTGGACGAGCTGGGCGCGACCTCGACGCGGATCGTGGTCACCTCGGACCTGGACGAGTACGCGATCGCTTCGATGGCGGCCGCCCCGGTCGACGCGTACGGGGTGGGCACGCAGCTGGTGACGGGCAGCGGGCACCCGACCTGCTCGATGGTCTACAAGCTGGTGGCGCGGGCGACCTCGGCGGACCCTAAGGCGGCGCTGGCGCCGGTGGCCAAGAAGTCCTCGGGCGGCAAGACCTCGATCGGAGGCCGCAAGTGGGCGGCCCGCCGGGTCGACGCGGAGGGCGTCGCCGAGGCGGAGGTCGTCGGCACCGGTCCGGTGCCGGCCGCGCTGGCGGACCGGCAGCTCCTGACGCAGCTGGTCAAGGCGGGCGAGGTCGTCGCCCGCGAGCCGCTGGAGGCCGCCCGCGACCGCCACCGCGCGGCGCGCGCGGGGCTGCCGCTCTCCGCGACGCAGCTCTCGCGCGGCGAGGCCGTGATCCCGACGGAGTACGCGTAACCCTGCGGCGCGTGCGGCCCCGCCGGCGTGGGAGGCGCGGGGTCCGGGGCGAGGCCCCAGTTTCGGGAAGGGGCGGGGTGGGGGAAGAGCCCCCGCAGGGCCCCGCCGCACCACACCAACAGAACCGTCAAGCCGAAGGGCACGCGACATGCACCGCGCACTGATCGTCGTCGACGTACAGAACGACTTCTGCGAGGGCGGCAGCCTCGCGGTCACGGGCGGAGCCGACGTCGCCGCCGCCATCACCGAGCTCATCGGACAGGCCACGCCCGGGTACCGGCACGTCGTCGCCACCCGGGACCACCACATCGACCCGGGCTCCCACTTCGCGCACCCGCCGGCCGAGCCGGACTACGAGACCTCCTGGCCCGTCCACTGCGTCGCCGGGACCGAGGGCGTCGGCTTCCACCCGAACTTCGCGCCCGCCGTGGCGTCGGGCGCCGTCGCCGCCGTGTTCGACAAAGGGGCGTACGAGGCCGCGTACAGCGGCTTCGAGGGGGCCGACGAGAACGGCGCGGCCCTCGCCGACTGGCTGCGGGACCGGCACGTGAGCGAGGTCGACGTGGTCGGGATCGCCACCGACCACTGCGTTCGGGCCACCGCCCTCGACGCCGTCCGGGCCGGGTTCACGACCCGGGTGCTGCTGGACCTGACGGCCGCCGTCGCCCCGCACACCGCCGCGCGGGCCCTGGAGGAGCTCCGGTCCGCCGGAGTCCGCCTGCTCGGCGGCCAGGCCCCGAGCGCCGCCTAGCGTCCGCCGGGGGCCGGGAGGGCCCCTCCCGGCCCCCGGCACCCCGGTCAGGGGCTGGTCGCGCCGTTCAGGAGGGCCCGGATCGGGTGCCACAGCTCCTCCGCGCGGTCCGGCGCGCAGCGCCACAGGAGGCCGTCCGGGTGGTGCAGGACCGCCGTGACCTCGTCGGGGGTCGGCGGCTGCGCGTTGCCCCGCAGGTAGACGGCCCGCATGCCGAGGTTCCGCAGCCTGGTCAGGGCGCGGGCCCGGTTCGCGGCGTGCACCAGCACGCGGACGTTTCCGATGTCGCCGCCCCCGCCGAGTGAGGGCCTCGGCAGTGTGAGCGCGACCACCACACTGCCGCCCGGCAACCTGACGAAACCTCCACCTGGCATGACTGTCATCTCCCCCGTCAATAAGAATCTGGCACCACGCATCTAAACGCGAACGGCCGCCGCCCGCTAGAGGGCGACGGCCGATCACGCTTTGACCTGCGGTTTTACCGGACTACTTGGAGGAGGGACCGACCTCGACCGTCATGACGAGACCGTCGTAGGTCTCCTTGAGGATCTTGATCTTGGTGTTGGTGTCAGTGACCTTCACCGAGCCGGTCGGGTTCTCGTCGTAGAAGTACTTGCCCTTGCGGTCGTCGAAGACCAGGTTGGCCGGCTTCGGCTTCAGGAAGAGCGACTCGCCGTTCTTGTGCAGCGTGAACGCGTCCGTGGAGTAGGCGCTGAAGGTCGCGTCGTACGGCTGGATCTTGTTGCGCAGCAGCGTGCCGTCCGCCCACTTCATGGGCTTGGCGTTGGCGTCGATCGGGAGGATCAGACCCTGGCCCGGGTGCTGGCTGGTGTTGTTGTCCTTCTGGGAGGTGTCCCACTGCCAGATCAGCAGACCGTCCTGGTAGGGGTAGTGCTCGACCCAGTCCGGACGGGTGCTGCCGAAGCCGAAGTTGTACGGGCCGACCTTGAGGGTCTGGTCGTACGAGACGTAGCGGCGGTTCTCGGCCAGGTAGTACTGCGCGTACTCCTTGGTGAAGCCGGCCCCGATGCGCGAGAAGCCCTTGCCGGTCCAGCCGTTGTCGCCGTTCTCGGCGCCGTCGGTGAACAGCGCGGTGCCGTTCGCGGTGAGGGTGATGGCGTCGGCCGTGAAGCCCTTGCCGCCCGCGCCGCCGTCCGTCTGGTAGCGGAAGCGGAGGTCGACCTTCTTGCCCGCGTAGGCGTCGAGCGGGAAGCTCAGCGTCTTCCAGGCCTCGGAGGCGCCGGTCAGCGACGGGTTGCCGCCCGCGTCGACCGGGAGGGCCACGCCGTCGGCCGTACCCGCGAGGGCGGTCCAGTTGGCGCCGCCGTCGGTGGACACCTCGGTGTAGAGGAAGTCGTACTCGGCCTCGATGTCCCACCAGCCCTTGAGGGACAGGGCGGCGGTGGACTTGCCGGTGAGGTCGACCGAGCGGGTCAGGGTGTTCTTGAGGTCGTCACCCATGTTGCTCCACCACTGCGAGGAGCCCTCGGCGGGAGCGACGACATCGGTCTTGACCTGCTTCTTGGGCAGCTCGACGACCAGCGCCTGCTTGTCCTTGGTGTTGTACTCCGCGACGCCCAGCTTGTGCGTGGACTTCGTGGCGGCCTTGGCCCGGTCGTAGTTGAGCCAGCCCAGCTGGAGCTTGTCCCAGGCGGTCATGTCGCCCGGCATGTCGCCTATGGACTCCTTGCCGGTGCCGAGCCAGGAGCCGGCCGACATCAGGGACCAGAAGCCGACGCTGTTCTCGCCGCCGCCGGAGGTGTCGTAGAGGTCCGGCAGGCCGAGGTCGTGGCCGTACTCGTGCGCGAAGACACCGAGGCCGCCGTTCTCGGGCTGCATCGTGTAGTCGCCGACCCAGATGCCGGTGTCACCGATCTGCGCGCCGCCGGCCTTGTTGTTCTCCGGGCCGGTCTTGCCCGCGCTGGTGCCGTACGCGTACCAGCGGTGCGCCCACAGCGCGTCCGGGCCCTGCACGCCGCCGCCGGCCGACTCGTCCTCGCCCGCGTGGACGATCTGGAAGTGGTCGATGTAGCCGTCGGACTCGTTGAAGTTGCCGTCGGCGTCGAAGTCGTAGCGGTCCCACTGGTCGTACTGGGACAGCTGCGCCTTGATCTGCGCGTCGGTCTTGCCGGCCTGCTTCTGGGCCTGCGTCCACGCGAGGACGCCGTCCTTGACGGTGTCCCACACGTTGGAGCAGTTGCTCTGGCCGCAGTAGTTCGAGCCGTAGCGGGCCTCGTTGTACGGGACCTTGACCCAGTCGGAGACCTCGCCCTCGACCGAGTAGCGGCCCGAGGAGGTCTTCTCGTAGTAGGTCTTCAGCGAGTGCTTGCCCTGGCCGGTACCGAAGTACAGCTCCTGGAAGTACTCGCGGCTGAAGTCCTTGCGCCAGGCGGTGCTGTTGTCGTTGTTGCGGTCGGGCTGCGCGATCTGGTTGCGCTGCGGACCGGGGGTGCCCCCGTACTTCGGGACGGGCGGCTTGGGGCCGGGGCCGTCGGGGTCGTGCATGGTCGTGCCGTCGACCTGGTCGCCGAACTCGACGAGGATCGTGAAGATCTTGTCGGTCTTCTCGCGGCCGAGCTCGACGTACTTCTTGTCGTCGAGCTTGACGACCTTCGAGGCGCCGCGCTGCTCCACGTCCTTCTTGCCGCTCAGCACCTGTTCCAGGGCGGCCTCGCGGGCCTGCTCCTGCTGCTTGCTGAACGGACCCTCCAGGTCGTGCTTGACCTTTTCCTTGGCCGGGGCGGTCGGGTCCTGGCGGTCGGCGGCCGGAGCACCCAGGGGGCTCGGATCGGCCTGTGCGGTGGCCGTGAAGAACACTCCCGAGGCCGCGGTCGCGGCCAAGGTCACACCGACGGCAGCGGTGCGCATCGCTCGTCTACGGGCGGAATGGCTGGTCACTTGATGTCGTTCCCCTCCCGCGGCCGCTACGTAGGTCGGAACTTCTCCATAGGAGCGGGGGGTTCCGCGCGGCGCGCGTCTCAAGTGACGACATTTGACCGGAGAGAAGCAAGAAAAGACAGACCTTGACTTGGTCCTTACAACTGCACTATGCGGTCAGCCAGTTCCGCTATCCGGACGTTCTGTTGACTTATGGGGCGAAGGGCGCTTCCAAGCCGTACATCCGTCGCATCTGCGCCATGTTTCGACGCCTGCGGCAGCGCACGGAATGAACCCGTGCGCCCCCCGTGCTCCAGCACCGTGGGTTAGGTCACGCTTACTGGCGGTTCCGCTCGGGCATCTCCCGAAGTAGAGTCACTTGACGCGCGACCTAGTTGAGCCGACTCCCCCTCCCCTCCCTGAGGACGGATATCGCCATGCCGCGTCCGACTGCCGCACAGCTCGCCTACGGGTCCGCCACCGTCGTCGTGTCGACCATCGCCATGCTGCTGCTCTCACGGACGAGCACCGGGTGGGGAGTCGCGGTCGTCTCCGCGGCCGCCCTCGCCCTCGGTCTGCTCGTCGCCGTCACCGTCCCGGCCCCCCGGCGCCGGGGCCGCCACGCGGCCCGCACGGGCACTGCCGCAACTCCCGCCGGCACCCGGGCGCCCGAGCCCCGGACGACTGCGGCCGAGCACCCCGTGCACCACTGAGCCCGCTCCCGGGATCCCGCTCCCGTACGGGCGCGGACCCGGGCACGACGCGGCGCGGGCGGCCTCCCCGGAGGGGGACCGCCCGCGAATCGGCATGCCCTGCGCGGGCGTTCAGTTCGAGCGGACCACCACGGTCTTGGCCACCTTGTCGTGCAGGCCCTGCTTGTAGGGCTTGTCGACGAGGATCGAGACGATGAGCGCGATCGGCCACAGGCAGTAGCAGCAGATCAGCGTCGGCAGCCAGAGCAGGGCGGCGCGGCTCAGGGACGGGCCGGACTGCGGGACGGTGCCGTCGTTGAGCATCGCGACCCGCAGGCCCATCGCCTTCTTGCCGAGGGTCTGGCCGTTCTTCTTCGTGAACCACCAGTCGTACCCGACGTACGCGACGATCGAGATCAGGGTCATGACCAGGCCGCTGCCGCTGTAGGACTTGGTGAAGACCTCGGTGACGTCCTCGCCCTGGTTCGTCTCGACCGAGTACCGGTTCGTGCCGACGGCCAGTTGGATGAGGAACAGCGGCACGGCGATGATCAGTACGTCGATGATGCGGGCGGCGAGCCGCTTGCCGATGTCGGCGAGCGGGGGCATCCCGGCGAGCGGATCCGGCATGCCGCCGCTACCGCCGTAGGGGTCGCCGCCACCGCCGTACGGGGGCGGCGGCGGGGGCGGGAACCCTCCGCCGCCCGCGCCACCGGGGGGTGGGGGCGGGTAACCGCCTCCGGGCGGCGGCGAGCCGTACGGCGAACCGCCCGACGGAGGCGTCGGTTCCTGGGGCTTCTTGAGGAACGGGTCGTCCTCGGGCGGCTGGCCCGGCGGCGGCTGGTCGGTACTCATGGCCCGAGTCGAACCCGGGTCCGCCGACGCCGCAACGGGAGCGGTCCATTCGGGGGAGGGAGGCCCGCCGGGCGGCTCAGCGGGCCACGTACGTCTTCGCCGCCTTGTCGTGCCAGGCCTGGCGGCGCGGGCGGTCCACGAGGCACCACAGGCTGCCGGGGAGGCCGAGGAACGCGTACACGAGCCAGCGGAGCAGGGCGGCGCCGAAGGTGGGCGGACGCAGGGTGGCGGTGGACAGGACCCGGACTCCGCAGAGCTTCTTGCCCGGGGTGCGGCCCCAGCGGGCGGTGGGCAGCACCTCGTAGAGGACGCCGAAGAGCAGGACGGCCGCGAGGACCAGGCCCAACTGGCCCGCGACGGTGCCGTCGACCAGCCAGACGGTGGTGGTGCGGCCGCTGCTGCGGGCGGCGTCCACCTTCGCCTGGAGGTGGGCGCCGGCGGCGGGGACGAGGGGCAGGGCGGCGCCGGCCGCGACGGCGGCGAGCACGAGGGAGTCCAGGGCGCGCGCCAGGGCCCGGCGCGGCAGCCCGGCGGGCCGTACGGCGCGCCGGGCCATCCGCTCGAACACCTCCCGGGGCGTACCGGCGCGGGCGGCCCTGGAGCCCTCCCGCCCCTCTTCGGAGCCGGGCGTCCAGGACCGGGTGCCGCCGGCGGCCGGTTCCGCGGCCCGGTCGGCCGCCGCGCCGTCGGCTTCGGGCCGGGGCACCGACGGGCGGACTCCCGCGGGCCTGGGCTGCCACACCTCCGGGCGCGGGGCCGCCGAGCGGTCCGGGACCTCCGGGATGCCGGGGCGGACCTCGTCGGGGCGGCGGGTGGCGGGCTCGGGCCGGGCCGGGCGGTCCTCGTCGGGCCGGGGCGCGGCCGGGGCGGGTGCGGGCGGGGCGGGTGCGAGCGGGGCGGGCGCGGGCGGGGCGGGTGCGGGCGCCTGAGCGGGCCAGGAGGTGGTGTAGCCGGAGCCTGAGCCGCTGCCGCCGGGAGCCTCGGGCCACTCGGCGGCCGGGACGACGGGCGCGTCCGCCACCGGGTACCGGGCCGCCGGGGAACGCGCCGAGAGGATGCCCTCGACGGGCTGCGCCGGGAACCGCTGTACGGGGACGGGGGCCTCGGCGGCCGCCTGACCGGGGGCGGGGGCCTCGGCGGCCGCCTGACCGGGGGCGGGGGCCGCCGCGGCCTCCGCCGTTCGGGCGAGGGAGATCCCGGCGCCGGGCGCATCCGCCGGCTCCGCCGGGCCGCCCCACGAGACCCGGCGGTCGCGCGGCCCGCCGAAGCCGGCCTGGTGCAGGGGGTCGGCCTGCCACACCACGGGCTCGGCGGCCGACTCGGGCAGCGCCTCGGTCATGGAGGTCTTGTCCAGGAACACCGGCCCGGTCGCGTCGGCGGGCGCGGGGGGCGCGACCTGCGCGGGGGGCGCGACCGGCGCCACGGGCCCCACGGGCCCCACGGGAGCGACACGCGTGGCGGGGACGACGGGCTCGGCAGGCGGGACGGGGGCGGGGCTCGCGGCGGGAACGGGGCTCGCGGCGGGGCCCGGGTTCGCGGCGGGACGGCTCGTACCGGGGACCCAGGCCGCGCCGTTCCAGTACCGGACGTAGCCGGGGATGGACGGATCGGGGTAGTAGCCCTCGCGGGCCGCGTGCTCGCCGTCACCAGGGGAGGCCGTCAATGTCCCCAACTCCGATCGTGGCTTGAGGCTTGTGCAGGGGAGGACCATAGCCAAGAACCGCACCGCGACAGGTCCGGTAACGGGAGACTCCCAGCGTCTCCGATCCGCCCCCGTTTCCCCGCCGGACGCACGCCGCGTCCGGTTCGAGGATGTGTTCCCATCGCCGCGGGATGGCGCTCCCCCTCCTCACCGTCAGTACTGTCATCCGATCAACGACACGGCGCTCGAAAGGTCACGCACTCGATCGGCGAACCTCTGTCCGGCTCCCGTGCGACCGCGACAGCCGTCGATTTCCGGTCACCCGAAAGATTTCAGCCAATCTTCGGTCCGGTGCGCGAAGTCGCGTCATACCCGGGCACATCGGGGCTCTCTCCGGGTGCGGGGCGCGATCCGGCCCCGCACCCCGAAGCGATGCCGAGCGCACGCAGCGCACCGAAGTGAGGCCGTCATGCACCACCCCGCCGTCGAGCGCGAGTTGGAACTCAAGCTGGTCCTGTCCCCCGAGCGCACCGTGCCCGTCCCCGCCCGGCTGCTCTACCGCACGGACGAGCCGTACGCCGTCCACATCACCTTCCACACCGGCTCCAGCACCCCGGTCGACTGGACCTTCGCCCGCGAGCTGCTGGTCGAGGGGGTGTTCCGCCCCTGCGGCCACGGCGACGTGCGGATCTGGCCCACGAAGGTCGAGGGCAAGGCCGTGCTGTGCATGGCGCTCAGCTCCCCCGACGGCGACGCCCTCCTGGAGGCCCCCGCCGCCCCCGTGTCGGCCTGGCTGGAGCGCACCCTGCGGATCGTCCCGCCGGGGACCGAGGCCGAACGCCTGGGCCTGGACGCGGCGCTGGCCGAGCTGCTCGCCCCGACCCCGGCCGACGAGCTCTGGATGCGCGACCCGTGGCCCTCGGACGAGTCGGCGGACGGGGACCAGTGAGGCCCGCTCCCGGGCCCCGGCCCGCCGGGTACGCCGGACCCGCCCGGTGCGCCCGCCCGGTGCGCCCCCGGTCAGAACAGCTTGCCCGGATTGAGCAGCCCCAGCGGGTCGAAGGCGTGCTTGACCGAGCGCTGCATCTCCAGGCCCACCGGGCCGAGTTCGCGGGCCAGCCACTCCTTCTTGAGTACGCCCACCCCGTGCTCGCCGGTGATCGTCCCGCCCAGCTCCAGCCCCAGCTCCATGATCCGGTCGAAGGACTCGCGGGCCCGCCGCGTCTCGTCCTCGTCGGCCGGGTCGAAGCAGACCACGGGGTGGGTGTTGCCGTCGCCGGCGTGTGCGCAGACCCCGATGAGCAGGTCGTACGCGCGGGCGACGGCGGCCGTCCCCTCCAGCATCTCGGCGAGCCGCGAGCGCGGCACGCACACGTCGTCGATCATCGTGGCGGGCCGCAGCGCCTCCAGTGCCGTCAGGGACATCCGGCGTGCCTGGAGCAGCAGTTCCGACTCGGCCTCGTCCTCGGCGGGCACCACGGCGGTGGCCCCCGCGGCGGTGCACAGCTCCCCCACGGCCGCGAGGTCCTCGGGGGCGTGCGGGGTGTCGAAGGCCGCGAGCAGCAGGGCCTCGGTGCTCTCGGGCAGTCCCATCTTCCCCAGCGCGTTGACGGCACGCACCGTCGTACGGTCCATCAGTTCCAGCAGCGAGGGCGTCAGTCCGGCCTCCATGACGGCGCAGACGGCCGCGCAGGCGGCCGCGGCCGAGGGGAACTCGGCCGCCAGGGCGAGCTGCCGGGGCGGCTTGGGCCGCAGGGCCAGAACGGCCTGCACCACGACGCCGAGGCTGCCCTCGGAGCCCACGAAGAGCCGGGTGAGGTCGTACCCGGCGACGCCCTTGGCGGTACGCCGGCCCGTGCGCAGCAGCCGCCCGTCGGCCAGGACCACGTCGAGGCCGAGGACGTACTCGGCGGTGACCCCGTACTTGACGCAGCACAGCCCGCCCGAGGCGGTGCCGATGTTGCCGCCGATGGTGCACTGCTCCCAGCTGGAGGGGTCCGGCGGGTAGTACAGGCCCCGTTCGGCGACGGCCCGGGAGAGGACGGCGTTCACCACGCCCGGTTCGACGACGGCGATCCGGTCGACCGTACTGATCTCCAGGATGCGGTCCATCTTCACCAGGGAGAGGACCACGCAGCCGTCGGAGGCGTTGGCGGCGCCCGACAGTCCGGTCCGGGCGCCCTGCGGGACCACGGGGACCCGGAGCGCGGTGGCGGTGCGCAGGACGTGCCGCACCTGCTCGACGGTGCGCGGCAGGACGACGGCGGCCGGGGTGCCGGCGGCGCAGAAGCTCGCCATGTCGGTGGCGTACGAAGAGGTGACCCGGGGGTCGGTCAGGACGGCCTCGGCCGGGATCCCTTCGCGCAGGCGGGCGACGAGCTGGGCGGAGCGGTCATCATCCATGGGCTCACCCTGGCACCCGGGGCCATCGGTGTGAACACGGCCGCGCTCGTCTTCGGACACCTCGGCGAACTCTTCATATTGACGCACAGTGAGCACATGGACCGTTTCGACGAGGAATCGCAGCAGCCGGCGCCGCCCGTGACCTTCACCGGCCGCAAGACGCTCGTGGCCGCCGCGGTGGCGGTGGTCCTGATCGCGGGGGCCCTGCTGATCCAGCCGGTCCGGGCCGGCGACGACGCCCGCCCGCCGGGACCCAGCGAACGGGCCGCGTCGGCGGTCGGAATGGGCGCGCCCGCGGCGGCCCCGGACGTGACGGCGCTGGTCGCGGACCGGGAGAAGTGGGTGGCCGCGCACGCGGACGACGACGCCTCGTGGGCGGTCCTCGGCTCCGCCTACCTGGAGCAGGCGCGCCGCACCGCGGACTCCGCCTGGTACCCGAAGGCCGAGAAGGCGCTGAAGCGGTCGCTGGAGGTCCGCCCCGCCGAGAAGGGCAACTTCGACGCGATGACGGGCATGGGCGCGCTGGCCAACGCCCGGCGGGACTTCGGTACCGGCAAGCGGTGGGGGGAGCTCGTACGGGCCCAGGCGCCGCGGCGGTGGACGGCGTATCCGGTGCTCGTGGACGCGTACACGGGCCTGGGCGACTACAAGGGCGCGCAGAAGGCCATGGAGCGGCTGCTGGAGCTCCGGCCCGGCCTGGTGGCGCACACCAGGGCCTCGCAGGTCTACCGGGACCGGGGCTGGCGCGAGGACGCGGTGGTGGCGATGGAGCACGCGTCGGCCGCGGCGAAGTCCCCGGCGGAGAAGGCGTACGCGCTGTACCGGCTCGGGGAGCTGGCCTGGGAGCGGGGCGACGCCGGGGAGGCGCTGCGGCAGTACGAGGGGGCGTTGCGCGCCGATCCGGCGCAGGCGCAGGCCCTGGGCGGTCGGGCCCGGGCGCTGGCGGCGCTGGGCCGCAGCGGTGAGGCCGTACGGGACTACCGGATGGCGTTGGGCCGCACGCCGGAACCGAGGCTGGCGCTGGAGCTGGGGGAGCTGCTGGATTCGCTGGGGCGCAAGGAGGAGGCGCGTACTCCGTACGGCCTCCTCGGGGCGCTGGCCGCGGCGGGCGGGAGCGGGGCGCGGGCCGGCGACGACCACGTGCTGCTGGGCCTGTACGAGGCGGACCACGGCGATCCCGCGGCTGCGGTGCGGCGGTTGCGGCAGGAGTGGTCGCGGCACAAGAGCGTGCAGGTGGCGGACGCGCTGGGGTGGGCGCTGCACAGGTCGGGCGACGACACGGAGGCGCTGGAGTACGCGAAGAAGGCGACGGAGCAGGGTTTGCGGAGCGCGGATTTCGCGTACCACCGGGCGATGATCGAACGCGGGCTGGGCGACGAGGCGGCGACCCGGCGCCACCTCCAGGAGGCCCTGCGGACGAACCCGCACTTCTCGCCGGTGCGGGGGCCGCTGGCGAAGGAGGCCCTGGCGGGGATCGGGCAGCCGCCGCCGGGAGGCCCGGAGCACGTCCAGCCGGTCACTCCGTGGGTGGAACCGGAACTCCCGAAGCCGACCGCGCCCGCGGCGACGCCGACCCCGCCCGCGCCGAAGCCGACACCGTCCGCCCCGACACCGTCCGCGACGGCCCGCTGACCCCCGGACGGGACCCCCGGGCTCGCCGGGACCCGCGCCTCGAACGCCGGCGAGGCCGAAACCGCGCCGCAGCCCGCACCCCTCCGGCGGGCGGCGACAGATCCGGCCCCGCCGGCGATCGAGGCGCGGGGGTCCGGGGCCTGAGCCCCCGCAACGGCGACGCGGCAGGGCCCGGCCCCCACCGGAAGGTCACGGCGGGGCCGGGCCACTGGCAGCGGCGGCTAGAGGTTGCCGCGCTTCTCCTGCTCCCGCTCGATCGCCTCGAACAGGGCCTTGAAGTTGCCCTTGCCGAAGCCCATCGACCCGTGCCGCTCGATCATCTCGAAGAAGACCGTCGGCCGGTCCTGCACCGGCTTCGTGAAGATCTGCAGCAGGTAGCCGTCCTCGTCGCGGTCGACGAGGATCTTCAGCTCGCGCAGCGTCTCCACCGGCACCCGCGTCTCGCCCGCCCACTCGCCGAGCGTGTCGTAGTACGAGTCCGGGGTGTCCAGGAACGTGACGCCCGCCGCCCTCATGGACCGCACGGTCGCGACGATGTCGTTCGTGGCCAGCGCGATGTGCTGGACGCCCGCGCCACCGTAGAACTCCAGGTACTCGTCGATCTGCGACTTCTTCTTCGCGATCGCCGGCTCGTTGATCGGGAACTTCACCTTCAGGGTGCCGTCCGCGACCACCTTCGACATCAGCGCCGAGTACTCGGTCGCGATGTCGTCGCCCACGAACTCCTTCATGTTCGTGAAGCCCATGACCTTGTTGTAGAACGCGACCCACTCGTTCATCCGGCCGAGCTCGACGTTGCCCACGCAGTGGTCGATGGCCTGGAAGGTGCGCTTGGCCGGGGGCTCGACCATCGGCTCCACGGCGACGAAGCCGGGCAGGTACGGGCCGCTGTAGTCGCCGCGCTGCACCAGCGTGTGCCGGGTCTGGCCGTACGTCGCGATCGCGGCCAGCACCACCGTGCCGTGCTCGTCCTTGACCTCGTACGGCTCGTCCAGGCCGCGCGCACCGTGCTCGACGGCGTAGGCGTACGCGGCGCGCACGTCCGGGACCTCGATCGCGAGGTCGATCACGCCGTCGCCGTGCTCGGCGACGTGCTCGGCGAGGAAGCGGCCGCGGTCGGTCGTCGCCTTGATGACCGAGGTCAGCACGAAGCGGGCGGCGCCGTTGGTCAGGACGTAGCTGGCGGTCTCGCGCGTGCCGTTCTCCGGTCCGGAGTAGGCGACGAGCTTCATGCCGAAGGCGGTCGAGTAGTAGTGCGCGGCCTGCTTGGCGTTGCCGACGGCGAAGACGACCGCGTCCATTCCCTTGACCGGGAAGGGGTCTGCCTCGCGCGCGGTGCGGGGGGTGGTGTCGAGGGTCTCAGTCATGAGCGCAGAGTCCCGCCGATCCACAAGCTGCGCAATAGTTTCCAAATCTGCTGTACACAATGACCAGCTCAGCCGGAGTATGACTGAGAGATCTGTGCACTATGACCACTCACAGCGCCACCCTCACCACTCCGGAGGAATCCATGGGCATCGACGATCTCGACGGACGGCTCATCGTCCTGCTGGCGCGCGAGCCGCGGATCGGCGTGCTGGAGGCCTCGCGCCGGCTCGGCGTGGCGCGCGGGACGGTGCAGGCCCGGCTCGACCGGCTTCAGTCGAACGGAGTCATCCGCGGCTTCGGCCCGCAGGTCGATCCGGCGGCCCTCGGATATCCGGTGACCGCCTTCGCCACGCTGGAGATCAAGCAGGGCCAAGGAGCTGACGTACGGGCGCACTTGGACGGGGTGCCCGAGGTGCTGGAGCTGCACACCACCACCGGCCACGGGGACATGCTGTGCCGCCTGGTGGCGAGGTCGAACGCCGATCTCCAGCGGGTGATCGACCGGGTCGTCGGTTTTGACGGCATCATGCGGGCTTCGACGGCGATCGTCATGGAGAATCCCGTACCTTTGCGGATCATCCCCTTGGTCGAACAGGCGGCCGAGGACGATGACCGCTGGGCGGCTCCCGCCGGGCACGGCGAGCGCGTACGGGACCGGCGGGCGAGTACGGGACCGGGTGACACGGTGTGAGCTTCCGGGGCCATCCGTCCGACGCCCACGAGCAGCTCCGCACCGACGCCTACCAGCACGCGCCTCGCCGTCACCACCACCGCAACGACGCCGACCGTCCCCTCGTCAGCAGGCCGGAACCGGCTCTCCCCGGTTCAGGGCGCGCAGCGCGTCCACGGCACCCGACAGGGAAGTGACGGGGACCAGCCGGAGCCCCTCGGGGAGTTCGGAACGGGCGTCCGCGCACTCGGCCTTCGGTACGAGGAACACGCTCGCCCCGTCGCGCCGCGCGGCCTGGGTCTTCAGGGCCACCCCGCCGACCGGGCCGACCGCGCCGTCCGCGCCGATGGTGCCCGTACCGGCGATGCTGCGGCCGCCGGTGAGGTCGCCGCCGCTGCCGTCGCCGTCGAGCTTGTCGACGATGCCGAGGGAGAAGAGGAGTCCGGCGCTGGGTCCGCCCACGTCGGCGAGGTTGAGGTCGACCTTCACGGCCTTCGGGTCCTTGTGGAGGTATCCGAGGGCGGCCTGGGCGGCGGTCGACTGAGACTTCTCCATTTCCTCCAGGTTGTGCTCCTCGATCTCCTCGTCGCTTCCGCCCGAGGGGTAGACCGCCTCCTTGGGCATGACCGCCCGGCCGGTGTCGAACCAGTGGCCGACGAGCTCGGGGAGGTTGACGGTCGTGGAGGGCCCGGTGGCCTGGATGGTGGTCATCCGGAGCTGCCCCTGGGTCGCGCGGGTCGGAGCGCCGGTGACGGAGATGACGGGCTTCCCGTCACGGGCGCCCAGCACGTCGGCCGTGAGCCCGGGCTGGGCGATCACGAAGGGCAGCGGCGCGAAGGCCGCGACGGCGAACAGTCCGAGCACGGGCACGGCGCAGACGGCCAGTGCGGCGGGACGCGGCAGACGCATGAGACGAGAGAGCACCCGCCCAATCTAACCGCCCACCCCCGCACCGGCCCCCGCCGTCCACCCGGCCCCGCCGGCGTTCGGGGCGCGGGGTCCGGGGGCGGAGCCCCCGTGGGGGCGGCGCCGCACCCGGCACCCGACCGGCACCGGTACGAGCCACCGCCGAGCCCGCGGCTAGCGCAACGCGTCGGCGACTTCCCGTGCGGCGTCGACCACCCGCGGCCCCACCCGCTCCGGGACCGCATCGGCCAGCATGACGACGCCGACGCTGCCCTCCAGCCCGGTGATCCCCACGAGCGGCGCGGCAGCGCCACTGGCGCCGGCCTCCAGCTCGCCGTGGGTGAGCGTGTACCCGGGCTCGATGAGTGAGCCCTGGCGGGCCGCCAGAATGGCCCGCCCCGCGGCACCCCGGTCCAGCGGGTGGCGGAAGCCGGCCCGGTAGGCCACGTGGTAGTCCGTCCAGGTCGGCTCCACGACGGCGACGGCGAGCGCTTCGGTGCCGTCGACGAGGGTGAGGTGCGCGGTGGCACCTATGTCCTCGGCGAGGGACCGCAGCGCGGGCAGGGCCGCCTCGCGTACGAGCGGGTGCACCTGCCGGCCCAGCCGCAGCACGCCGAGCCCGACGCGGGCCCGGCCACCGAGGTCACGGCGGACCAGGGCGTGCTGTTCGAGGGTGGCGAGCAGGCGGTAGACCACGGTGCGGTTCACACCGAGGCGGTTGGACAGCTCGGTGACGGTCAGACCGTGGTCGGTGTCGGCGAGCAGTTTGAGGACTCTGAGCCCTCTGTCGAGAGTCTGGGAGGTTTCCGCGGTCACGACGCCTCTCCCTCTTTCGGTGAGCGGCGGTGACTCTCGGGGTGGCGCGCCGCCGGTCCCGTGGCGGCGCACGGAGAGACCGCCGGTAGCGGCCATGGCACCGGCTGCGCTCCCGCGGCGGCGCTGCCACGGTGCGTTCGATGCGGGGACACTAGCGATCGGGTTCGCTCAGCGGAAGGGCTCGTCCAGAATCCGGGCGCGTACTACCCCTTTGTGCCAATTCTTGATCGATACCGAGGTCATTTTGTGACCTCCCCGGCCCGGGACTTCCATGTGATCCCACAAGCCCTCGCAGTCACGAACCACATGCGAAAGACCTGCGGAAAGCAGCGCCGCGCCGACGGCGCGACCGGCTCATCGCATGCGGGTGGCCCACTCCTGTACCTTCTTGATCCGCTCGCGCAGCTGTCCCGCCGTCGCCTCCGCGCTCGGCGGGCCGCCGCAGACCCGGCGCAGCTCCGTGTGGATCACGCCGTGCGGCTTGCCGCTCTGGTGCACGTACGCGCCGACCATCGTGTTCAGCGACTTCCGCAGCTCCAGGAGTTCCTTGTGCGAGACCACGGGCCGCCGGTCGGCCGGCAGTTCCAGCAGGTCCGCCTCCGCGTCCGGCTTGCGCCGGCTGTGCGCGATCTGCCGCGACTGCCGCTTCTGCAGGAGCATCTGGACCTGGTCCGGCTCCAGCAGTCCGGGGATGCCGAGGTAGTCCTGCTCCTCCTCGCTGCCCGGGTGGGCCTGCATGCCGAACTCGGCGCCGTCGTAGAGGACCCGGTCGAAGACCGCGTCGGACTCCAGCGCCTCGAAGGACATCTGCTCGTCCTCGCCGGTGTCCTCGTCCTCCTGCTTGTTCGCCTCGTCCATCTCCTTCTCGGACTCGGCGTACGGGTCCTCCTCGCCCTGCTTCTTCGGCTTGTCGAGGACGTGGTCGCGCTCGACCTCCATCTCGTTCGCGAAGCCGAGCAGGTAGGGGATGGTCGGCAGGAACACCGAAGCGGTCTCGCCGCGCCGGCGCGAGCGCACGAAGCGCCCGACGGCCTGGGCGAAGAACAGCGGCGTGGAGATCGTCGTCGCGTACACGCCGACCGCCAGGCGCGGTACGTCGACGCCCTCGGACACCATCCGCACCGCGACCATCCAGCGGCTGCCGTCCGCGCTGAACTCGTCGATGCGCTTCGACGCGCCGGTGTCGTCGGACAGCACCACGGTGGCCCTGCTGCCCGTGATCTCCCTCAGCAGCTTCGCGTAGGCGCGCGCAGAGTCCTGGTCGGAGGCGATGACCAGGCCGCCCGCGTCCGGGATGCCCTTGCGGACCTCGGTCAGGCGCCGGTCGGCGGCGCGCAGCACGTTCGGCATCCAGTCGCCGCGCGGGTCCAGGGCGGTGCGCCAGGCCTGCGAGATGGCGTCCTTGGTCATCGGCTCGCCGAGCCGGGCGGCGATCTCGTCGCCGGCCTTGGTGCGCCAGCGCATGTTGCCGCTGTAGGAGAGGAAGATGACCGGCCGCACGACGCCGTCGCCGAGCGCGTTCCCGTAGCCGTAGGTGTAGTCGGCGGAGGAGCGGCGGATGCCGTCGTTGCCCTCCTCGTACGTGACGAAGGGAATGGGGTTGGTGTCGGACCGGAAGGGCGTACCGGTCAGGGCCAGGCGGCGGGTCGCCGGGTCGAAGGCCTCCAGGCAGGCCTCGCCCCAGGACTTCGAGTCGCCGGCGTGGTGGATCTCGTCGAGGATCACGAGGGTCTTGCGCTGCTCGCAGCGGTTGCGGTGCAGCATCGGGCGCACGCCGACACCGGCGTAAGTGACGGCGACCCCGTGGTAGTCCTTGCTCAGCGGTCCGGCGGAGTACTCCGGATCCAGCCGGATGCCTATCCGGGCGGCGGCCTCGGCCCACTGCTTCTTCAGGTGCTCGGTCGGCGCGACCACGGTCACCTGCTGCACGACGTGGTGGTGCAGCAGCCAGGAGGCGAGGGTGAGCGCGAAGGTGGTCTTGCCCGCGCCGGGCGTCGCGACCGCGAGGAAGTCCCGCGGCTGGGTCTCGATGTAGCGGTCCAGCGCCCCCTGCTGCCAGGCACGCAGCGCGTTGGCGGTGCCCCAGGGGGCGCGGCCGGGGAAGGCGGGTGAGAGGTGGTGGGAGGCGGTAGTAGTCACGGTCTCCGGTTCGTGCTCTCGGCGTACTCGCGTACTGGTGCGGGCAGTCGTACGTAGGACAACCGGGCCACCTTACCGGCACGGGCCCGCCCCTCGCGGAGGGACAGGCCCGTGACCTCGGCCGGTGCGGCGAGCGTCACACCGGGCGGGTCAGCGTGCGAACCTCGGCAGGTGCGACGCGATCTTGGGCATGTCGAGGGCTCCCTGACAGACGTCGAGTACAAACTGTTCGGCTTCGTCGACGTCGAAGCCGGCGTCCAGCGGATGACCGTTCATGTGCAGGAAGACCCAGGTCGCGTACCAGGCGATGCGCTTGTTCCCGTCCACCAACGCAGGGTTGCGCGCGAGTGACTCCATCAGCGCCGCGGCCTTGTGCCACACGTCCGGATACGCGTCCTGGCCGAAGACACTCGCCTGCGGCCGCGCGAGCGCCGAGTCGAGCAGACCGTAGTCGCGGACCTCATCCGCACCGAGGCGCTCCGCCAGGTTCAGGAGCTCGGGAAGCGTGAGGTAGTGCATCAGGCGAGCCTGCGGTTCAGCTCCGCACTCACCTTCAGCACGTGCTCCGCCGCCTCGTTGAACAGCCGCGAGTGTTCGTTTACGGCCTTCATGACCGCATCATGCGCAAAGGACTGCATGCTTCGGCCCTCCGCCTCGGCCCGCTCGCGCAAGGCGTCCAGCTGCTCTTCCGTGAATCTGACGTTGAGACCAGCCATGTCCATACGGTACCGCCTGGTACCAGGCGGTGTCACTCCGAGGCGGAGGTGCTCACCCGGGTCGCCACCCAGGCGCCCGCCAGCGCCACGCAGGCCATCGGCAGGAAGACCACCACGAACGCCGCCGGGTGCGAGGGCGCGCCGACGCCGGCCGCGGCGTGGGCGGTGCCCACCGCGCCACCGCCCAGCGCGGCGAAGGCCGCGCCGCCGGCGGCCAGCAGCACCACGTTGGCGAGCGCGTCCGAGATCTGCAGCGCTGCGGAGTTCGCGCCGGCCTCCCGCGGCGCCGACAGCTTGAGCAGCAGCACGCTCGTGGAGCCGATCACCAGGCCCATCCCCAGGCAGCCCACCGCCCACGCCACGGCCAGCGTCCACACCGGCACGGACTCGATCAGCACGGCCGGGGCGGCCGCGATCGCCGCGGCGACCATCACCATCCCGCCGACCATCAGCCGCTCCCGGTACGGCGCCATCCGCCCCTTGGACTGCACCCACGAGCCCGCCGCCCACGTGACGCCGCCCAGCGCGAGTGAGAAACCGGCCAGCGTCGGGCTCAGCCCGCGCTGGGTGACCAGCATCAGCGGTACGAAGCTCTCCGCCCCGATGAAGGCCCCCGCCGCGACCCCGCGCAGCAGCACCACGGACGGCAGTCCGCGCCGGGCGCGGTAGGTCCCGGGCGGCAGCAGCCCCAGCACGGCCGGCACCAGCAGGGCCGCGCCCGCCACCGCCGGGAGCAGCGACAGCCACCGCAGGTCCTGGGCGGCGTACTGGAGCAGTCCCGCACCCGCCGAGATCGCCAGGGCCAGCCGGATCCGCTGCCGGTCGAGGGCGACGGGCCGCGCGGACGGGTCGACGGGCCCGGAGGCGGTGCGCCGGATCGCCGGCAGCGCGAGGACGAGCGGTACGACCACCAGCACCGGTATCCCGAGGAAGACCCACCGCCAGCCGAGGTGCTCGGTGACCGTGCCGGAGGCCAGCGGTCCGACGATCGAGGGGACCACCCAGCTCGCGGCGAAGGCCGCCATGATCGCGGGGCGCAGCCGCTCGTCGTAGGCCCGGCTGACGACCACGTACAGGGCCACGATGACCAGCCCGCCGCCGAAGCCCTGCACGGCCCGGCCGAGCACGAACACCCCCATGGCGCCGGCCGTCCCGGAGAGCACCAGCCCGGCGGCGAAGGACCCGATCCCGATGGTGAGCGGCCGCAGCGGCCCCTGCCGGTCGGCCCACTGGCCCGACAGCACCATGCCGAAGAGGCTGGTGGTGAAGTAGGCGGAGAAGGCGAAGGCGTAGAGCCCGATCCCCTCCAGCTCGCGGGCGGCGACGGGCATGGCCGTGCCGACGGCGGTGGCCTCGAAGGCGATGAGGAAGACGACGGAGATGATCCCGATGCTGAGCGTCCGGTACGCGGGGCCCAGGATGCCGCGCGGCGGCGGGGGCGCCGCGGCCTGCGCGGTCTTCTCGGGTATGTGGGGATCGAGGGCGCTCATCGCCCCAGAGTAAGGTGCGTAAGCCCGTTTGGACCCTGTCCATTCGGCGGATGACGCCCTCGGTCGCGGGTCGTAGGCCGCCCTGGACGGCGCGCGACTGTGAACGCGGTGTGGCAGTCGCGTTGCGGCATCCCCGCGAGCCTTCCTACGACCCGCCCGCCCCCGTACGGTCATGGACATCACCCCACAGCCGTGTGCCCGAGTGGTTGAGGGACTCGCCTGCAAAGCGAGTTACGCCGGTTCGATTCCGGTCACGGCTTCCAGCGTTTGAACAGGCAGAACGAACGGGCGGCACCTCCGAAGGGGTGCCGCCCTCTCGTTCGCCCGTCTCAGTTCCCGTCCCCGTTGCGACGTTTCTGGCCCCGACCCTCGTCGCCACGATGGCGAGCACCACGTTCGGGCGCCACCAGGCAAGCAGTACTAGTCGCCGGGGTCAGGCTCCTTCTGCCCCGACTTCTTCGCGCAGTCTGGACACAACGAGGCGCTCCAGGTACCTGTGTGCCGAGCCCCGCACTTCGTGCACTTCAATTCGTTCGACCTGGCCATGGACCCTCCGTAGCTCAAGAACTCGGTTCCTGGAATCGTTGACGTCACACTCACTCGGGGGCCGGCCCTAGAATTTCGGTGATCTCCCCCAGGAACTCGCGCCACGGTTCGGCCTCCGCGTCGCCGCCTTTCTGGAACGCGCCGGCCCAACCCTGCATGATCCACAACCGATAGTCGTTCCAAATGTGCCCGTTACCCGGCGGCAAAAGGATCGCTGCTTCGATAATGCGGTTGTACATTTGCGGCCTGGCTTCGGTGAATGGCATGCCTACTTCGATTGCGTGCTAGTATCCGCCGATCTCCTCGAACAGAACTTTCAGCCGGTCCATGCTGGTCACTTGTCCTCCTGCGTGCCGACGTCGGGGCCGGCGTGTGGCGTGGACAGGATTTCAACGATAGGTACCGAGGCACATGTTGGGCGGCATGTTGCGCAAAGCATTACCTCACGGGCGGACGATCTTCCCTACGCCGAAATCCTTCTGCGTGTAGACGCGGCAGCGGTCACCGCCGCAGAACATGCTCGACGGGACAAGTCCTGGTGGGGCAGGCCGATTCGAGAGCCTGCCCCACTCATGCAACGGACAGGCACGAGGGCGCCCGCGAGGCCACCGTCATCGTCGTCTGGGCCGCCTCGGGTGACTTCCGGATCGCCCGTCCACCTGTCTCGCGATGTCAGCCCGCACGGCATCAACCATGTGCTGGTACCGGGCGGCCATGGGGTGGTCGACCACCCCATCAGGCCCAGCACTTCCCCCTGACGCGGCCCGAGGGCGAGGGCGACGGCCCAGCGCGCGGAGTCGCGCTGCCGGCCAGAGGCCTCCAGCAGACGCCGGACCTCTTTCGCGGTGTGGGGCTCCGCCTCGTAGCCGCCCGTCTTCGGAGCCTCGGCCAACTGGACCGGGTTCTTGCCGAGGGCGTCTTTGGTGACCACTCCTGGCGTCCGGCTGGCCGCCCGCATCCGGGCGAGGGAGTGCATCCAGCGCGCCCTGTCGGTCGATCAGGGTGTTGTCGAGGTCGAAGAGAGCGAACAGCTGCACTTGAAGCACGATACGCGCGGGCTGCTGAGGCCCTTTCGCGGACGCCTTTCGTGGGTTACGCGGTCAGATCCCCGAGCGCCACTCTCGCTACACTTCGATATCCGGGGGCTGGGGCTCAGGGCCGCCGCACGCCCAGGTCTGGCACGCCTCAGTCGCCTCGAAGTCGGGCCAATATTCATGGAGACACCGATCCATGCACGAGCCCCGTCCACTCAACGCCGTCGGGACTATTGCCCTGCCACCATGCCCTGCGGAACGGCTACATCCGCAGCCGCACTGTGAGCGCCACTCCGACCTGCGCTGCCCTTCGGAGGGGGAGGAGTTCGACGTGCAGCATCTGCACTTGATGGCACGGGCCTTGATGGATTCCCTGCAGAATGGACGCTCGCGAACGTCGGCAGCATCAGCCATTGCCCTACTCCTCACAGCTGGGGTCGGCGCTTTGGAATGCGGCGTCGGCAGCTGTCAAGACGATCGTCACATGGGTTCGCTTCCGGCGTTTGAACAGGCCGAGCGGTACAGGGGAAACCACTCCGGTTGCGGGCCGGGAGGGGCTGTAGGAATGTGGTGAGGGAAGGGCCTGGGGGCTGCCGAATCAGCTGTTCGAAGCGCGGCGGCCGAACCCCGGCCCGGTTCACGGACGACCCCGCGAAACCTGGCGATCTCCCATGCCACGCCTGTCGTGTCGGCGTCAGGGTCGGCCTCCACAGAAACTACTCGTACGCCAACGAGCAGGTGGTCCCATGTCTACGCGCACGTCCCGCACGTCCCGCATCTCCGGCAGGTCTCGTACTCTCGTGGCCATGGCCCCGATGGTCACCGCAGCGCTGGTCGGAAGTCTTTTGACGGCCGGTCAGGCCTCAGCGGCGCCCCCCGTCGGGACGGTGTCCTTCAGCGGCAAGGTGACCTGCAAGAACGCATTCCCGGCCCCCAGCAACTCTGTCCCGACCCGGGTATCGCTGGACAGCGATGAGGACGATGCGTCAGGTCCCGCGAACAACCCGACCAACCGCAGGGCGACGTTCGGCCCCATCAGCCTCGACACCCCGTTGGACTCGCAGTTCAACCTCGCGATCGACGTCACGTGCAAGGCACCGGGGAAGAAGGCCCAAACGTTCAGCAGGACGATCCCGCTGGACAACCTCACCGAAGGCGATACGGTCCCGCTGAACATCAAGTAGGCGCCCACGCCACACACCGCGCACCGCCCCGCGAGGCCAACGGTCCGACGGGGCGGTGCGTCTCCACGCGGCCCCGGCCGCGGGAGACGGCAGCAGCCGCGGCGGGTCGTGCGCGGGCGTACGGGCCGGGTCAGGACTGGGGTGCGGCCACCGCTGCCGACGGGCGGATCGGGATCCTGTTCACCGGGCGTCCGGTGGCCGCCCGTACCGCGGAGGCCACCGCGGCCGGCGTCGTCACCACGGGCACCGCACTGGCCGCCTTCGCGCCGAACGGGGCCACCACGTCGCGCTCCTCGACGAGCTTGACGATGCGGACGGTCGGGGCGTCCAGCGAGGTCGGCAGGGCGTAGCCGGTCAGGTCGGGGTGGCGGACCAGGCCGGAGACCGTGCGGAGGTTCTCCGTCAGGGCCGCGCCCACGCCCTGGGTGACGCCCGCTTCGATGCGGGCCTCCAGCTGGCGGGGGTTGAGGATCCGGCCCACGTCCTGGGCCACGGCCAGCTCCACCACCCGAACCGAGCCCAGCTCGATGTCCACGTCCACCACCGCGCGGATCGCGCAGAAGGCCAGGCCCACGAAGGCGTCGCCCTGCCCGTCCGCGTCGAGCGGTTCCGTCGGATGCGGCCGGCACTGGGCCGTCGCCCAGAGTTCCTTGCCGGCCATCGCCTCCGCCACCGTCGTGGAGAACGCGCCGTCGTACGAGGTGATCCGGCCGTCCGCGATCTGCAGCAGTTCCGTGGACATGCCCAGCTTGTGGGCCATCGGCTGGAGGAGCTGGGTACGGACCATCTTGGCCGCCCGCTCGACGGCTCCGCCCGACACCCACGTGTGGCGGCCGTGCGCCGCCGGGCCGGCCGGCGGCTGGTCGGTGTCGACCGGCGCCGTCACCACCTCGTCCACGCCCAGCGTCTCCTGGACGATCTGGCGGGCGAGCGTGGCGAAGCCCTGGCCCGTGTCGACGGCGGCGCAGATCACCGTGGCCACGCCGTCCTGCACCTTCACCGTGGCGGTGGAGACCTCGTCCGTGCCCTCGGCACCGAGCATGTGCACCATGCCGACGCCGTACCCGACGCCGCGCCGCACCGCACCCGGCTCTCCCGCGCCCTCGGGGCCGCCGGGCAGCAGCCACTCGTCCTCCGGGGTGTCCTTCGGCAGGGCGGGCAGCTCGAAGTCGCGGACCGCGCGCAGCAGTTCCGCCACCGGGGCCGGGCAGGTCACCGTCTGCCCGGTCGGCAGCAGGTCGCCCGTGGACAGGACGTTGCGCATCCGCAGTTCGGCGCCGTCGATGCCGAGGGCCGCCGCGAGCTTGTCCATCTGGCCCTCGTACGCGGCGCACACCTGCATCGCGCCCTCGCCCCGGACATGGCCCGACGGCGGGTTGTTCGTACGGACCGCCCAGCCTTCGACGAAGGCGTGCGGGACGACGTACGGGCCGCAGGCGAAGGCCACCGCCGCCGCCAGGGACTCCGAGGAGGCGTCGGCGTAGGCGCCCGCGTCCATCAGGATCTGCGCCTCGACCTTGACCAGTCGGCCCTCCGCGTCCGCGTGGTGGCGGTAGCGCAGCAGGGTCGGGTGCCGGTGGGTGTGCCCGAGGAAGGACTCCTCGCGGGTGGCGGCCAGCTTGACCGGGCAGCCCGTACGCAGGGCCAGCAGGCCCAGCGGCAGCTGGAAGGCGGCGTCCTCGCGGTCGGCGGTCGCGCCGGGGATCCCGGTGACGACGACCCGTACCCGGTCGGGCTCCAGCCCGAAGCAGGCGGCGGCCAGGTCGCGGTCGCTGTGCGGATCGGTGGAGGCGGTGTACAGCTCCACGCCCCCGTCGGGGCGCGGTACGGCCAGGCCCGCCTCGGCGCCGATGGGCGCGGGGTCCTGGCGGCCGATCCGGTACAGGCCCTCGACGACGACCTCGCCGGTCGCCTCCGGGTCGCCGTAGCGGAGCGGGATGTGCCGGATCAGGTTGCCGTCGGGGTGCAGGGCGGGGGCGCCGAAGGACTGCTCGGGGTCGGTGACCGGGTCGAGGAGTTCGTACTCGACGGCGATGGCGGCCGCGGCGAGCCGCGCCGTGTCCGGGTGGTCGGCGGCGACGGCGGCGATGGCCTCGCCGTGGTGGCGGACGACGTCGTGCGCGAACACCGGCCGGTCGGCGACCCGGCGGCCGTGCGTGGTGGCGCCGGGGACGTCCGCGTGGGTGACGACGGCGCGCACGCCGGGCATCCCGGCGGCGGCCGAGGTGTCGATGGAGAGGATCCGGGCGTGGGCGTGCGGGGAGCGCAGTACGGCGGCCCACAGGAGGCCCTCGGCCCACAGGTCGGCGGCGTACGGGAAGGTGCCCTCGGTCTTCGCCCGGGTGTCGGCGGCCGGGACGGACGCCCCGATGCCGTGCGGTACCCCGTGCTCGGCGGCCTCGGGCCCGCCCGAGGCCGAGGCCGTCATCGTGGTGCCCGACGTCACCGCCGCCGTCGCCGTCGCCGCGTCCTGCCCGCTCACGCCGTCCCTCCGTGGTGGATGCCGCCCTCGCCGGGCGGTGCCTGGTGCGGAATGCGCGGCTCCGACATCGGAGCCTGTCCCGGGGCCTGGCCCTGCGCCTGTCCCGAGGCCTGCCGGGCCGGGTCCGCGGCGGCGGCCTCGCGCTCGGCCACGACCTCGCGGACGGCGCCGATCACCCCTGCGTACCCGGAGCAGCGGCAGAGGTTGCCGCACAGTGCCTGCCGGGTCTCCAGCTCGCTGGGGGCGTGGTTGCCCTCCAGCAGGTCGTGGATGGTCATGGCCATGCCCGGTACGCAGAATCCGCACTGCACCGCGCCCGACCTGCACAACGCCTGCTGCACGTCCGAGAGTTCCCCGTCGGTGGCGAGCCCCTCGACCGTACGGACCTCGCTGCCCGCGGCCGTCGCGGCCGGCACCAGGCAGGAGGCCACGAGCCGGCCGTCGACCTGCACGGCGCAGGCACCGCACTCGCCCTGGGAGCAGCCGTCCTTGGCACCGGCGAGGCCGAGGCGCTCGCGCAGCACGTAGAGGAGGGACTCCCCGATCCAGGCGCCGGTGACGGGCCGGTCCGCGCCGTTGACGCGCAGCACGTAGGAGGCCGACGGGTGCTCCAGCCGGGCGGCGGCCTCGGCCGCCTCCCGCTCGTCCCCGTGCGCCGGCGTCTGCCCCGGGAGGCTCGTGCCAACGTCCCCGTCCGGGAGCGCCGCGACGAGGTCGCCGCCCGAGCCGTCCGCCTCCGGGCCCGCGGCGCCGGTCACGCCCCCGGCACCCTCGATGCCTTCGGCGCCCCCGGTCGCGGCGGCCTCCGGGGCGGGTCCGGCGGCGGTCGGCACGGTGAAGCCGTGCCCGTCCGTGCCACCGGTCAGTGGCTCGGCGTCGGCGGGCTCCGCGTCAAGCGTCTCCGCGGCGGGCGGCTCGGCGGCGGGCGGCTCGGCCGCGGTCGGCTCCGCGGCGGGCGGCAGCGCGAAGCCGTGCCCGTCCGTCGAACCCGGTCCGGGCGCCGGGCCCGCGTCCCGCGCGTCCGCTCCGTACGCGGGCTCGGCCACGGGCCGCTGTGCGAATCCGGGTACGGATGCGGATCCGGGTACGGGGCTCCGCTCCGGGCCGTGGCCGAAGGCGGAGAAGCCGTGCCCGTCCGTATCGGCGGGCCGGGTCGGCCCGGAGCGACTCAGGGGCTCCGCGGACGCGGCGGGCGCCGCCTCGGCCCGTACGCCCCCGAAGAGGTCCAGCCCGTGGGGCGCCGCCGGCGGATGCGCCGCTTCCGCGACCACGCCCGGTCCGGCGGCCACCGGGGCCTCGGCCCCCTCCGCCCCCGGGTGCGGCCGCTCGCCCGCCAGGGGCGCCGCCGCCGTGCCGTGAGCGGCCTCGACGTCGTGCGCGGCCGGGTGGGCCGGTTCACCCTCCGGCAGCGGGGTGCCCACGCCCGGGCCGCCCAGCACGCGGGGACCGCGCCGCAGGCCGCCGACGCCCGGCCCGCCCGGCCCGCGTCCCGCGGCCACCTCGGCGGCGGCAGCGGCAGCCGAAGCCGCGACCGCCTCGTCCGTGCCGGGCAGCAGGCCCGCGTCGCTCGCGTCGGGGCCGGGTCCGGCGGGCTGCGGCGCGGCGTACCCGCGCGCGGCCTCGAAGTCGGGGTGGTTCGCCCACGGAGCCGCGGCCCCGCCCGGTAGCGTGGCCGGAGCCTGGCTCCAGTCGGCATCCAGAGCGCTCTGCCGGAAGTCTCCGGGCTGCTCGGCCGGTTCCGGCGCGGGCCACTGCCCGGTCGCCGAGCCCGCGTCCGCGACCAAGCCCTGCTGCATGCCCTGATCCAGGCCGGCGCCCCGGGTCCCGCCCATGGTCCCGCCCAGCGCCAGGCCCTCGCCCGAGGTGTCCCGGCCCGCCTGGAAGTGCCACTCGGCCGTCGCGCCCGGATCCGGGTCAGACTCCGGCTCGGCGAACGACGCCGCCACCGACGCCGGAATCGGGATCGAGGCCGGGATCGGCCCGCCCACGGACCCGCCCCGCGCACCGGCGCCCGAAGCACCGGCGCCCACGCCGCCGCCGGGCGCCGGGGGGCCGGCCGGAGCCGCGGCCCCCGCCTCGGGCCACTGCACCGGAAGCGTCCAGGTGCCGGTGGCCGCCGGATCCGTACTGGCCGAGCCGAGCGGCACGATCATCGGCGGCGGCACGTACCCGTGCCCGGGCGCCGCCAGCGGCTCCCCGGTCCCGAGCGCGTCCAGCATGTCCTGCGGCAGCTTCACGAAGGCCGTCGCGTCGGAGTCGTAGTCGCCTCCGTGCGGGACCGGCTCCCAGCCCCAGTCGGGGCCCGCCTGCTGCGCGCCGCCCGCGTCCCCAGTCGCTCCGCTCACGTACCCGTTCTCGTTCCCGCTCATGAGGACAGCGCCCTTCCCAGGGCCCTGCGCGCCAGCACGGCCACCGTCCGCCGCAGATGCAGTACACCCGGAGCCACCGGTTCGCCCTGATCGGGCACGCAGGCGGCCGCGACGTACTCGCCGAAGGCCTCCAGCGCCTCGGGGGCCAGGCTCCGGTCCCCGTCCCAGTCGATCAGGGAGGCCACCCACTGCTCGGCCTCCAGCGGCCTCAGCGGCATCGGGGCCACCGCGCCGATCGCACAGCGCACTCCCCGGCGCGCGGGGTCCAGTACGAGGCCCACGGACGCCGTCGCGCGCCCCGGACCCGTACGCCCCGTGGCCTTCAGGAACACCTGCGGCGCGTGCAGCAGCGGCACCCGCACGAATCCGATCAGCTCGCCGGGCCGCAGCATCTCCCGGCCCGCCAGCAGGTGCGACACGGGGATCTCGCGCCGCGATCCGCCCGGGCCGACGATCAGCAGGAGGGCTTCCAGCGCGGCCAGCACGGGCAGCGCGTCACCGGTCGGCGCGGCGGTGGCGATGTTTCCGCCGAGGGTGCCGGCGTTGCGGATCTGCGGGGGCCCGGCGGCGCGCGCGGCGGCCGCCAGCGCGGGGATCAGGGCGGCGAAGTCGGGCCGCCCCATCCGCGCGTGGGTGAGTCCCGCGCCGAGCAGCGCGTGGCCGTCCTGGTACTGCCAGCCGCGGATCTCGTTGATCCGGCCCAGGCCCACCAGGGCGGCGGGCCGCAAGAGCCCGGCGTTGACGGCGGCCATGAGGTCGGTGCCTCCGGCGACGGGCACGGCGGCGGGCATGGCGGTGAGAGCCGCCACGGCCTCGTCGAGCGAGACCGGCAGCGTCACGGACTGCGCAGCCTGCGGGGCCCGAGGCCCCTGAAGTGAATCCAGTGCGTGCGGTGCGTGCGTGGTCAACCCAGCTGCCCCTTCCCGATGTCCCGGTCCCGGCGCTCACGCCTGTCCGCCGTACGGTACGTGCTCACCGCCGGGACGTGGCAACTCTGGCACATCTTCCAGGGCGCCCCGGCGCGAGGGTCCGCCCGGCGACGCGGCCCCCCGGCCGCCCGACTCGCCCGCCCCGCCCGGTCCCGTCCGCACTGCGCCGCGGGGCCCTCGGTCCGACTCGCCCCGTCTGCGCACCACCCCTTCCCGATCGCCCGATTTTCCCCGTATCGGCGCAAATCGAGGAAGAGTTCCGGTTCTCGCCGCCACTCGGTTGTCACACGTTCGGGGGCTCGCCCTCGATCGGCCGCCCGAGCACTCCGGGCCTCAGCTGCCGCGGCAGCGGACCGCCCGGCGGCCGGTAGTCGACGCCGAGCGCGTCCAGCCGCGCGTAGTGCCCGTCGCGCAGCCCCGCGCCGCCCGCCAGCCGGCCCCCGAAGTCGGCGAAGTCCCGGTCCGCCGGCTCCGGCAACCGCGACCACACCACTTCGGCGAAGGCCGCCAGCCGGGGGAACACCTGGTAGTCGACCCGGTTCTGGTTCTCCATCACCTCGGTCCACACGTTGGCCTGGGCTCCGAGCACATGGGCGGCGGCCCGCTCGGACAGCTTCGGCGGCACCGGCTCGAAGCGGTAGACGTCCTCCAGCGAGCGCACGTACCCGATGGGCATCGGCTCCTGCGCGCCGCCCGCCTGACGGTGGTCCAGGTACACCTGCTGCTCGGGGCACATCACCACGTCGTGCCCGGCCTCGGCGGCGGCGATCCCACCCGCGTAGCCGCGCCAGGAGGAGACGGCGGCGCCCTCCGCCAGCCCGCCCTCCAGGATCTCGTCCCACCCGATCAACCGCCGGCCGCGCGCCGCGAGCCAGCCGTCGAAGTGCCGGATGAACCAGGACTGCAGACCGTCCACCCCGTCCACCCCCAGCTCCGCGATCCGTGCCCGCGCCGTCGCGGAGGCCTTCCACTGGGCCTTGGGGCACTCGTCCCCGCCCACGTGCACGAAGGGCGAGACCTCGGCGGGGAACAGCTCCAGCAGCTCCTCGAACACCCCCTCGTAGAAGCGCAGGACGGGCTCGGTCGGCGCCAGTACGTTCTCGCTGATCCCCCAGTCGTCCCACACCTCCAGCGCCGAGGTGTCGACCACGTCCGTGTTCCCCAGCTCCGGGTACGCGGCGACGGCTGCCTGCGAGTGCCCGGGCACGTCGATCTCCGGGACCACCCGCACGTGCCGCTCCGCGGCGTACGCGACGATCTCGCGGATGTCGTCCTGCGTGTAGTAACCGCCGTGCGGGGTCTCGTTCCACAGCGGCGAGGCCCGGTGCCCCCAGCGGCTGCGGGAGCGCCACGCGCCGACCTCGGTGAGGCGCGGGTACCGCTTGATCTCGACGCGCCAGCCCTGGTCGTCCGTCAGGTGCAGGTGCAGCACGTTGAGCTTGTGCGCGGCGAGCAGGTCGATGTAGCGCAGCACGCCGTCCTTCGGCATGAAGTGCCGGGCGACGTCGAGCATCAGGCCGCGCCAGCCGAACCGGGGCGCGTCCTCGACGGTCCCGCGGGGCAGCGCCCACGTCCGGCCGGGAGCGGGCGCCCGCCGGTACGCGTCGGGGCCGAGCAGCTGGCGCAGGGTCTGGGCGCCCCAGAACACCCCGGCGGCCGACCCGCCGAGCAGCTCCACCCCCTCGGCGCGGACCTCCAGCCGATACCCCTCGGCGGGCAGGTCCGCGTCGACGGCCAGCCGTACGCCGCCCCGCCCGCCGGGGGGCGGGGGCGGGAAGTCGTACCCGGTGGCGGCCCCCAACTCCCGCCGCAGCCAGCGCGCGACCCCCTCGGCTCCGGGCCCGGCGGCGAGGGTCGTCCCGGACTCCAGTTCCAGGAGGCGGCCGCCCTCGTCGGGCGTCACGGTCAGCGGGCGGGGAATCAGGTGCATGGGGGTCAGCCCTTCGCCATCGATTCATTGCACCCTGCGCAATACCTGTTCCACAGAGCGCTCGTCGGGCCGACCCTAACCCGCCCCGCGAACACGGCAAAGGCCCCCGGCGCCGCTACCGCGCACCGGGGGCCCAGGTCCCGCCCGAGAGGGCCGGACTACTTGTCCTTACCGCCCTTGTCCTTGTCCCCGCCGGGGCCCATGGACTCGTAGATCTCCTTGCACATGGGGCAGACCGGGTACTTCTTCGGGTCCCGGCCCGGCACCCACACCTTGCCGCAGAGCGCGACGACGGGGGTCCCGTCGAGCGCGCTCGCCATGATCTTGTCCTTCTGGACGTAGTGGGCGAAGCGCTCGTGGTCGCCGTCACCGTGCGACACCTGCGGCGTCGGCTCTACGAGGGTCCCCGTGCCTGTCCCGCGCTCGGGCTCAAGAGTGCTCATGAGGCAAGGGTACTGAACACCGCCCGGCTCAGTTGAGCGACGGGTCGTCGGGATAGGTGGCGACCATCGCGAGTTCGCTGCGCTGGCGGCGCAGCACCGCCCGCCACAGCCGCTCCGGGTCCGGGAAGGACACGTCCCCGGGCTCGGACTCCACCACGTACCAGGCGCCCTCGCCCAGCTCGGCCTCCAGCTGGCCCGGGCCCCAGCCCGAATAGCCGGCGAAGATCCGCAACGAACCCACGGCCGCGGCCAGCAGCTCGGGCGGTGCCTCCAGGTCGACGAGGCCGATCGCCCCGTGCACCCGGCGCCAGCCCAGCGGCCCCTCCTCGCCCGGGATGACCGCGATTCCGAGGGCCGCGTCCAGTGCCACCGGCCCGCCCTGGAAGACCACGCCGGGATCGCCGGCCAGGGGCGCCCAGGGCAGCAGGACGTCGCCGACGCCCACCGGGGTCGGCCGGTTGAGGACCACGCCGAGCGAGCCCTGCTCGTCGTGGTCGAGCAGCAGCACGACCGCGCGGTCGAAGTTCGGGTCCGCGAGGGCGGGGGTGGCCACGAGCAGCCGCCCTGTGAGGGAGGACACCTCGGTCATGCCGACATGATCTCGCACATTCGCCCTTCGGGGGGACCGGGCGGCGGGATCGATCGGTACGCGGTCGCGAAGGCGGTCCGTACGCAGTTCAGGACATACGGCGGCGGCGCCGGCCGCGTGTCGCCGCCGAGGGGCGGAATGCGACACTCCGCTATAAGGCGGGTACGGAGGGTGCTGTGGCTGATTCATGACAGTCCTACGGCCGCGTCGGCCTTACGAACAGGGGGGTGGTGGCCCTTACCCTTTTCACTGGTCCCCCTGCCCACCCCTCTCCGGAACGCGAGATTCATGACCGGCACAGTCAGTGACGATGTACTGCTTGTCCACGGCGGCACCCCGCTTGAGGGCGAGATCCGTGTCCGCGGTGCGAAGAACCTCGTGCCCAAGGCCATGGTCGCCGCTCTGCTCGGCAGCGAACCCAGCCGACTGCGCAACGTTCCCGACATCCGCGACGTGCGGGTCGTGCGCGGGCTGCTCCAGCTGCACGGGGTGACGGTCCGTCCGGGCGAGGAACCGGGCGAGCTGGTGCTCGACCCCACCCACGTCGAGAGCGCGAACGTCGCCGACATCGATGCCCACGCGGGCTCGTCGCGCATCCCGATCCTGTTCTGCGGCCCCCTGCTGCACCGCCTCGGCCACGCCTTCATCCCGGGCCTGGGCGGCTGCGACATCGGCGGTCGGCCCATCGACTTCCACTTCGACGTGCTCCGCCAGTTCGGCGCGACGATCGAGAAGCGCGAGGGCGGCCAGTACCTGGAGGCCCCCCAGCGGCTGCGCGGTTGCAAGATCCGCCTCCCCTACCCGTCGGTCGGCTCGACCGAGCAGGTGCTGCTGACGGCCGTCCTGGCCGAGGGCGTCACCGAGCTCAGCAACGCCGCGGTGGAGCCGGAGATCGAGGACCTGATCTGCGTGCTGCAGAAGATGGGCGCGATCATCTCCGTCGACACCGACCGGACCATCCGCATCACGGGTGTCGACCGGCTGGGCGGCTACAACCACAAGGCGCTCCCCGACCGGCTGGAAGCCGCGTCCTGGGCCTCCGCGGCCCTGGCGACCGGCGGCAACATCTACGTGCGCGGCGCCCAGCAGCGCTCGATGATGACCTTCCTGAACACCTTCCGCCGGGTCGGCGGGGCGTTCGAGATCGACGACGACGGCATCCGCTTCTGGCACCCGGGCGGCCCGCTCAAGGCCATCGCGCTGGAGACGGACGTCCACCCCGGTTTCCAGACCGACTGGCAGCAGCCGCTGGTCGTGGCCCTCACCCAGGCCTCCGGCCTCTCGATCGTCCACGAGACGGTCTACGAGTCCCGGCTCGGGTTCACCTCGGCGCTCAACCAGATGGGCGCGCACATCCAGCTGTACCGGGAGTGCCTGGGCGGCTCGGCCTGCCGCTTCGGCCAGCGCAACTTCCTGCACTCGGCGGTCGTTTCCGGCCCCACCAAGCTGCAGGGCGCCGACCTGGTCATCCCCGACCTGCGCGGCGGGTTCTCGTACCTGATCGCGGCGCTGGCGGCCGAGGGCACCTCGCGGGTCCACGGCATCGACCTGATCAACCGGGGCTACGAGAACTTCATGGAGAAGCTCCAGGAGCTCGGTGCGAAGGTCGAGCTGCCGGGCGGCGACGTCGTCTGACGCCGGCGTCGTCCGACCCCGATCGACACGTGCAAGCCCCCCGGGCCCCGTACAGGGCCCGGGGGGCTTTCTCGTGCTCCCTGCGGGCCGCCAGGGGCTGCCGGGGCCCGCGGGCCCGGAACGGCCGAAGGGCGGCCGCCCCGTCCGGGGTGGCCGCCCTTCGCCGTACTTCCGTACTCACGGCCGTACTGCTGCCGTACTGCTGCCGTTCCAGAGGGCCTGCGCGGCCCTCCGGCGCCGGGGCAGGACTACTTGCCCTTGGCGGCTTCCTTGAGCTTGGAGCCCGCGGAGACCTTCACGCTGTAGCCGGCCGGGATCTGGATGGGGTCGCCGGTCTGCGGGTTGCGCGCGGTGCGAGCGGCACGGTGGGTGCGCTCGAAGGTCAGGAAGCCGGGGATGGTGACCTTCTCGTCGCCCTTGGCGACGATCTCGCCAACGGTCTCGGCGAGCGCGGCCAGAACGGCGTCGGCGTCCTTGCGGGTCACTTCGGCGCGCTCGGACAGAGCGGCCACCAGCTCACTGCGGTTCATGTTGTACTCCCGTGTTCAACTTGCCTTAGAGGCGTGAGATCGAAGCCGATGCTGCCAGGGCCCTCGGACAGTCCCCGGACCCGGGTCTGAACGTCAGACCCTCTCGCCCGGTTACGCATCCTGCCCCCACCAGCGGCGGGAAAGCCAATCCGGCACCCGCCGGGGTCACACGAAAAGCGCCACAGTCACGCCGCGTGACGCTGCGTCCGCACCCGTCGGATGCGGACCGCGGTCCTCGCGGGCATCCCCGCAACCCTAGAGGCGGCCCGGTGGGGCCGCATCCCGCGACGCGCCGGGGATCAGACGGACGTGGGCGCCGTCACAGCGGTCGAGGCGGCCTTGCGGACGGCGCCCGCGACCGCGCCGGCGACCTTGTCGTTGAACACCGACGGGATGATGTAGTTCGCGTTCAGCTCGTCCTCGCCGACCACGTCCGCGAGGGCGCTGGCGGCGGCCAGCATCATGTCGGTGTTCACGGTGCGGGACTGGGCGTCCAGCAGGCCGCGGAAGACGCCCGGGAAGACCAGCACGTTGTTGATCTGGTTCGGGAAGTCGGAGCGTCCGGTGGCGACGACGGCGGCGGTCTGGCGGGCGACGGCCGGGTCCACCTCGGGGTCCGGGTTCGCGAGCGCGAACACGATCGCGCCTTCGGCCATGGCGGCCACGTCCTCGCCGGAGAGCACGTTGGGGGCCGAGACGCCGATGAAGACGTCGGCGCCGACCACGGCCTCCTTGAGGGTGCCCGTGTAGCCCTCGGGGTTGGTGTTGTCGGCGATCCAGCGCAGCGGGGAGTCCTGGTCGGCGTCGACGAGGTCGGGGCGGCCGGCGTGCACGACGCCGTGGATGTCGGCGCTGACGGCGTTCTTCACGCCCGCCGCGAGGAGCAGTTTGAGGATCGCGGTACCGGCCGCTCCGGCGCCCGACATGACGACCTTCACATCGCCAACTGCCTTGCCCACCACGCGCAGTGCGTTGGTGAGGGCGGCGAGGACGACGATCGCGGTGCCGTGCTGGTCGTCGTGGAAGACGGGGATGTCGAGGGCCTCGCGCAGCCGGGCCTCGATCTCGAAGCAGCGCGGCGCGGAGATGTCCTCCAGGTTGATGCCGGCGAAGCCGGGGGCGATGGCCTTGACGATCGCGACGATCTCGTCGGAATCCTGGGTGTCGAGGCAGATCGGCCACGCGTCGATGCCGGCGAAGCGCTTGAAGAGGGCGGCCTTGCCCTCCATGACGGGCAGTGCGGCCATCGGGCCGATGTTGCCGAGGCCCAGTACGGCGGAGCCGTCCGTCACGACTGCGACGGAGTTGCGCTTGATGGTGAGGCGGCGCGCGTCCTCCGGGTTCTCGGCGATCGCCATGCACACGCGGGCCACGCCCGGGGTGTAGATCATCGAGAGGTCGTCGCGGTTGCGGATGGGGTGCTTGGACGCCATCTCGATCTTGCCGCCGAGGTGCATCAGAAAGGTTCGGTCGGAGACCTTGCCGAGGCTGACGCCCTCGATCCCGCGCAGCTTCTCGACGATCTCGTCGGCGTGGGCGGTGGAGGTCGCGGCGATGGTGACGTCGATACGGAGCTTCTCGTGACCGGAGGCGGTCACGTCGAGGCCGGTGACCGAGCCACCGGAGGACTCCACGGCGGTGGTGAGCTGGGAGACCGCGGTTCCGCTCGCGGGCACTTCCAGGCGGACCGTCATCGAATACGAGACGCTGGGCGCCGTTGCCATGGCCGTGTTCCTCTTCTGTCCCTGGTTTTCGCTGTACACACAGGGCCCGCCGCACGGCAGGTGCGGCAGGACCTGTTGTCCGATCGTCCCACCTACCAGCCGGTACAAGGTAACCAGCTACAAATTTCGGAAAGACACTTCCACCATACGAGATGTCAAGGCAGTGGGGAACGGTGGGGCCCTGCGCAAACAGGTCCGCCCCCTCCACGCGCGGAGGGGGCGGACCTGGTGTTACGTCTATGACACCGACCCGCCATGCTCGCCTCGCGGCAAGTGGTCGCTCTGGGCGACGAAGGTTGGGCCCGGGGGCTTGGATCGAGTCGGTGCCTCACCCAGGCTAACAAAGGATCGCCGGAAGTGATCCCCCCACCGGGAACCGGATCTGCGCACCACGCGCCTGGCCGCGGGCCGAACGGCCCCACCGGCGCCGGAGCCGCCCCGGCGCTACGGCCTGAGCAGGTCCGGTACGCCCTGCGCGTCCGGCCGGTCCCGGGCCGCCGAGACCACCGTGAGCTGCTGCGTCGCGCGCGTCAGCGCCACGTACAGCACGCGCAGGCCCGCCGGGGACTCGTCCGCGATCTCCGCCGGGGAGACGACCACCGTGGCGTCGTACTCCAGCCCCTTGGCCTCCAGGCTGCCCAGCGCCACCGCCCGCTCCCCGAGGTCGGCGAGCCAGTCGGCCGCCTCCGCGCGCCGGTCCATGGCCACCACCACGCCCACGGTCCCGTCCACCTGCTCCAGCAGCCTCCGGGTCTCCTCCCGGACCGCCGCGCCCAGGTCGCCCGCCGCGGCGGTGAAGCGGGGCTCCAGGCCCGTGGAGCGCACCGCCGTCGGCGGCTCCATGCCCGGCATCGCCAGGCGCAGCACCCGGGACGCGACCTCGGCCACCTCGGCCGGGTTGCGGTAGTTCACCGTGAGGGTGAACCGCCGGCGCGGCCGGGAGCCCAGGGCCTCGTCACGGGCCGCGGCCGCCTCCTCCGGGACGGTCCAGGAGGACTGCGCCGGGTCGCCGACCACCGTCCAGGTGCCGTGCCGGCCGCGGCGGCCGACCATCCGCCACTGCATGGGCGTCAGGTCCTGGGCCTCGTCCACGATCACGTGCGCGTACTCGGTGCGCTCCGCCGCGATCCGCTCGGCCCGCTCCCGCTGGGTCTCCTCGCGGGTCGGCATCAGCTCCTCCAGCCCGCTGAGCTGGTCCAGCGGGTCCATCTCGCGCCTGCGCCTGGGCCGGGCGGGGGCGCCGAGCAGCATCTGGAGCTCGTCGAGCAGCGCCACGTCGTGCACCGAGAGGGGGCCCTTGCCGTCCGGGCCGACCCGGCGCAGCGAGCGGGCCAGCTGCCGGGTCTCGCGCTGGTTGAGGTCCCGGCGGGACCAGCGCCCCAGGCGCCGTTCGTCGGCCATCGAGGCGAGCACGCCGCGCGGGGTCAGCTCGGGCCACCAGGCGTTCAGGAAGCCGACGAAGGCGTCCTCGGTGGAGATGTCCTCGTCGAAGGCCGAACGCAGCTCCGCGGCCAGTTCCGGGTCGCTGTGCCGGCCGGCGCTGCCGGACTTGGCGTACAGGGCGTCCAGGAGCAGCTTGCGGGCGCGCGGGCGGAGCAGGTTGACGGGCGCGGTACCGCTGAGCACGTTCTGCCGGATCCGGTTCAGCTCGTCGGCCTCCAGCTCCTGGCGGCGGCCGAAGGCCACCACCCGCAGCCGGTCGGGGGCGTTGCCGAGTTCCAGGGCGCCCCGTACGGCCTTGCGCAGCACCTTGAGCATCCGGGAGGAGCCCTTGACCCGGGCGACGGCCGGGTCGTCGTACGTGGTCGCCTCCGCGCCGTCGACCAGGGAGCCCAGCGCCCGGATGGCGACCTGGCCCTCCTCGCCGAGCGAGGGCAGCACGCCCTCGGTGTACGCGACGAGCAGCGGGGTCGGGGAGACGATCAGGATGCCGCCGGAGTAGCGGCGCCGGTCCTGGTAGAGCAGGTAGGCGGCGCGGTGCAGGGCGACGGCGGTCTTGCCGGTGCCCGGACCGCCGGCGACCTCGGCGACGGAGGCGGCCGGGGCCCGGATGACCATGTCCTGCTCGGCCTGGATGGAGGAGACGATGTCGCGCATCGAGTGCGTACGGGCCCGGCCGAGGGCGGCCATCAGGGCGCCGTCGCCGATGACGGGGAGTTCCCTGCCGTCCAGGAAGGCGGTGACCTCCGGGCGCATCAGGTCGTCCTCGACGCCGAGCACCTTGCGGCCCTTGGAGCGGATCACGCGGCGGCGCACGACGCGGCCGGGCTCCTTGGGCGTGGACCGGTAGAACGGCGCGGCGGCCGGCGCGCGCCAGTCGATGACCAGCGGCGCGTAGTCGGAGTCGAGGACTCCGATGCGGCCGATGTGGAGCGTCTCGGCGATGTCGGCGGTGAGGTCCTCGCGGATCGCCTCGTCGGCGGGCTCGACGGAGGTGTGCGCGCCGTCCGGGCCTCGCTCCCCGTCCTTGCCGAGCACCAGGTCGACGCGGCCGAAGAGGAAGTCCTCGAACTCGTTGTTCAGCCGGTTCAGGTGGATGCCCGCCCGGAAGACCTGCGCGTCGCGTTCGGCGAGGGCGCCGGGCGTACCGACCTGTCCCCTCTTGGCCGCGTCGTTCATGAGGAACTCGGCCTCGTGGATCTTCTCCTCAAGGCGTCGGTACACCCGGTCGAGATGCGTCTGCTCGACCGCGATCTCCCGATCGCGGACGGAATCCGCCGTGCTGTCGACAGCGGCATTCTGCGCGGCCACCAAGGCCCCCTTCTGACGTGCATGGGCGACCGTCAACCGTACGCGAATCGGCCCCCTGTCCGCACGCCCGTTCCGGAACCGGACCTCAGCGGGTCACGCGGAGCCGGCCGAAAGGGTCCGGCGGCGGTGCCGGGCGACGCGCTCGCGGTTGCCGCAGAGCTCACTGGAGCACCAGCGGCGCCGGTGGCCGCGGGAAGTGTCCAGGTAGACCCGGGTGCAGCCGTCGCCCCCGCAGGCCCGCAGCAGCGCCAGGTCGGCGGGGTCGGTCAGCAGCTCGACGGCGTCCCGGGCGACGGCCGCGAGGAGGGCGCCGCACTCCACGCCCCCGCACAACTCCCGTACGAGGTGCCCTTCCCGGTCCCGTACGGCACACAGGCCCGGGGGTGGACCGGCGGCCAGCGCGTTGACCCGGGCCAGGGCGTCCTCGGGCGGTTCGGCGCCGGCGAGTTCCGCCCGTACGAGGGTGTCCACGTCGCCGCGCAGGGACCGGAAGGCCGCCGCCCATGCCGGGCCGACCCGCGCGAGCGGCGTCCGGTCGGGGACCAGTCCGGCGCCGGCGAGCCACAGCCGCAGCGCGTCACCGTCCCGGATGCCGTCGGGAGAGGTGGAGGTGGCCACCAGGTCCAGGCAGACCCGGCCTGAGTCGAACCGCATGTCCGTCACCGCCTCGGTCGTGGGGCGCCCCACCAGAGTGCCGCTCCGCGCTCCCCAGCGGAACCCCTCGAACCGGTCGCCGCGGGAACGGGGACCGCCGGCGGGGCCGAGGTCCGGACCGGTCAGAGGGGCGGCGGATCGTCGTGCAGCAGCCGCTGGAAGAGCCGGTGGTCGCGCCAGGCGCCGTTGATGTGGAGGTAGCGCGGCGCGACGCCGTACGGCTCGAAGCCCGCCTTCGCCAGGACCCGCTGCGAGGCCAGGTTGTCGACCCGGGTCCCGGCCTCGACCCGGTGCAGGCCCAGCTCGTCGCGGGCGACCCGGCAGACCTCCTCCACGGCGGCGGTGGCCAGGCCCTTGCCGTTCCAGGCCCGGTCCACCCAATAGCCGACCCCGCCGCTGCACAGCGGACCCAGCACGATCGAGCCGAGGTTGATCGCCCCGATCGGCAGCCCCGTGGCCGCCTCGACGAGCACGTACGGGACCATGCGCCCGGCGTCCCGCTCCCCGAGCACGCCCTCGATGCGGTCCCGCTGGCCGCGCTCGGTGTAGAAGTCCGCGGGGCGGGCCGGTTCGTAGGGCGCCATGAACGCCCGGTTGCGCGTGAGCACGTCGGCCAGCCCGGCGGCGTCACCGAGCGCCGGCTCCCTCATCTCCACACCGTCAAGGATCACCCGCGCACGCTAACGGACCCCGTCGGGGCACTTCCAGCCCCGCCGGCGTTCCAGGGGCGGGGCTTGGGGGCGGAGCCCCGCCAGCGGCGGCGCGGTGTGCGTCAGAGCCGTGGCGTACCGCCGTACTTGACCTCGCCGCCCGCGTCCAGCGACAGCCGGTACCCGCGCTTGACCACCGTCTGGATCAGGTTCGGCGCCCCCAGCGCCACCCGCAGCCGGGCCATCGCCGTCTCCACCGCGTGCTCGTCCCGGCCCGCCCCCGGCAGTGCCCGCAGCAGGTCCCCGCGGGACACCACCCAGCCCGGCCGCCGGGCCAGCGCCCGCAGCAGGGCCATCCCGGCCGGCGGCACCGGTCGCAGTTCCGCGTCCAGGAGCACCGCGTGCCCCCGGAGCTCCATCCGGTGGCCCGCCACGGGCAGTACGCGTGCCCGGCCGGGCAGCTCCTGGCAGAGCAGCTGCACCAGCGGGCCCAGCCGGAACCGCTCCGGCTGCACCGTCGCCACCCCGTGGGCCTGGAGCGGCAGCGCGGTCACCGGCCCCACGCAGGCGCTGAGCACCCGGCCCCGCAGGGCGTCCAGTACCGGCTCCCCCAGCCCCCGCTGCTCGGCCCGGGACAGCAGCGAGGCGGCCGCCGGCGCCGAGGTGAAGCTGACCGCGTCCACCCCGCCGCCCACGACGGCGTCCAGCAGCCGGTCCAGCGGGGCCAGGTCCTCCGGTGCCATCCACCGGTACACCGGTACGACCACCACGTCGGCCCCGGCCGCCCGCAGCGCCTCCACGAACCCGGGTAGCGGCTCCCCGTGCAGCTGGAGCGCGATGCGCCGGCCGGCGACCCCGCCCGACAGCAGCCGCTCCAGTACCTCCGCCAGCGATTCCGACTCGGGCGACCAGGCCTCCACCAGCCCGGCGGCCCGGATCGCGCCCTTCACCTTGGGTCCGCGCGCCAGCAGTTCGGCGGCCCGCAGCCGCTCCAGCAGGTCCTCGCCGACGCCCCAGCCCTCGGCGGCCTCGATCCAGCCGCGGAACCCGATGGCCGTGGTGGCGACCACCGCGTCCGGGGCGCAGCCGATGAGTTCCTTGGTGGCGGCCAGCAGTTCGCTGTCGTCGGCCAGCGGCACGATCCGCAGGGCGGGCGCGTGCAGGACGGTGGCCCCCCGCCGACGGAGCAGGGTGATCAGGTCGTCGGCCCGCCGCGCGGCGGTGACCCCGACCGTGAAACCTGCGAGGGGACCGGTGTGCTGCGTGTCCTCGTACATGTGACCTGCCTTGCCCAGTGGGTCGGTATCGCGCCGCGGAGCGGGACCGGATCGGGACCGGAAACGGACCGGAACGGGAACCGAGCCTCCCAACATCGCGTGTCAGGCTCGGTTCCCGCATATTTCCGTGCCGTAAAGCGATCTGCCGCAGCGATGTGGAACCGCGTGGTCAGACCGTCGTGAGCTGGGTCTTCGGCGCGGCCCCGGGCTCGGGGACCGCCGTGGCCGCGGGCCGGCGAAGGTATACCGCCCAGGTGACGGCGCAGCACACCGCGTAGAAGCCGAGGAAGGTGACGAAGGCGGCCGTCCCGGAGCCGGAGGTCAAGAACGCCTCCCGGAAGACCAGGTTGATGCCGAGCCCGCCGAGTGCTCCGACCGCGCCGATCAGTCCCATGGAGGCCCCCGACAGCCGCCGGCCGTAGGCCGCCGCCGCCTCGCCGTTCATGCCGCGGGCCAGCGCCTTGGCCTGGAAGATGCCGGGGATCATCTTGTAGGTGGAGCCGTTGCCGAGGCCGCTGAGCACGAACAGCGCCACGAAGCCGACCAGGAAGACGCCCAGGGACTGCTGGACGGAGGCGAGGATGACGACTCCGGTGGCGGCGGCCATGGCCACGAAGGTGGCGAGGGTGATCCGGGCCCCGCCGAAGCGGTCCGCGAGCGCGCCGCCGACCGGTCGGATCAGCGAGCCGAGCAGGGGCCCGATGAAGGTCAGCGAGGCGGCCTGCAGCGGGGTCCGCCCGAACTGCGTCTGGAGCACGAGGCCGAAGGCGAAGCTGTAGCCGATGAAGGAGCCGAAGGTGCCGATGTAGAGGAAGGCCATGATCCAGGTGTGCGGTTCACGGACCGCCTCGCGGACCGCGCCGGTGTCGTTGCGTACCGGCGCCAGGTTGTCCATGCGCAGGGCGGCCAGCACCGCCGCGAGGACGATCAGCGGGATGTAGGCGCCGAGCAGCAGCCTCGGGTGCCCGGCCCCGGCGGTACTGATGACCAGCAGGGCGACGAGCTGCACCACGGGCACCCCGATGTTGCCGCCGCCCGCGTTCAGCCCGAGGGCCCAGCCCTTCTTGCGCAGCGGGAAGAAGGCGTTGATGTTCGTCATGGAGGAGGCGAAGTTGCCGCCGCCGACGCCCGTCAGCACGGCCACGAGCACGAAGGTGCCGTAGGAGGTGCCGGGTTCCATGACCACGATCGCCGCGACGGTCGGCGCGAGCAGCAGCAGGGCGCTGACGACGGTCCAGTTCCGGCCCCCGAAGCGGGCGACGGCGAAGGTGTAGGGCACCCGCACCAGGGCCCCGACGAAGGTGGCGGTGGCGATGAGGAAGAACTTCCCGGCCGGGTCGATGCCGTACTGGGGGCCCATGAAGAGGACCATCACGGACCACAGCGACCAGATGGAGAACCCGATGTGCTCGGAGAGCACGGAGTAGACCAGGTTGCGGCGGGCGATCCGCTCGCCCGACTCCTTCCAGAAGCCTTCGTCCTCGGGATCCCACCGCTCGATCCAGCGGCCCCCCTTGCGCGGTGCGGTCGTACCGGTCATCACACGCCTCCACAGCTGTCGCGTCCGTGGTGACGACTGTAGGAAGGGCGCGTTTCGGCCCCGGTCCCCGCCGGATGACCGGGGGGAAACCTTGCTCTCACCCGGTGCCCGGTACGGGTGTGAGCCGCGCGGGGGTCCAGCTCCCGGCGGGCGGATCGAGCCAGCCCCGCTCGGCCGCCAGCCCGTCGGCCGCGGCGCGCAGGGCGTCCAGCCCGGGATGGGTGAAACCCCTGCGCCACACCATCGACAGCGGGGAGAGCGGCACCGGGCCGGTCAGCGGCCGCTTCGCGGACCCCGGCATGTCGACGAAGTCGACGGTCACCAGCACCGGATTGCGGGTCTTGGCCATCACCCGGCGGAACTCCTCCTTGCCCACGGCCACCGGTGCGGGCGGCGCGAGCCGGATGTCCCGCCCGGCGAACAGCTCGCGGGCCAGCCCGGTCCATTCCAGGGTCCGCGGGTTCCCGGCGCCCGCGTAGACGGTCTCTCCGGCGAGCGCGTCGAGGGGTACGGTGTCCCGCCCGGCCAGCGGATGCCCCTCCGGCAGCAGGACGGCGAGCGGCTCGTACCGTACGGGCCGGCGGGCGAGGCGGGCGCGGAGCGACGGTTCGAGGCCGTCCGCGTAGCCGAAGGCCACGTCGAGCCGCCCGGCGGCGATCTCGGCGGCGGCGTGGGTGAGGCCGCTCTCGAAGCGGGCCATGAGCTCGCAGTCCGGGGCTAGTTCGCGGGCCCGTTCCAGGACGGTGCGGCCGGTGCTGGGGCCGTCGGTGTTCAGGTCGACCAGGAGCGGCCGGGGGCCGGCGGCGGTGCCGAAGGCGGCGGCCAGCTCCTCGTGGGCGCCGAGCACGCGCCGGGCCAGCGGCAGCAGCCGCTCGCCGTCGGCGGTCAGCTCCACCTGCCGGGTGGTGCGGACGAACAGGGGCGTGCCCAGGGTGTGTTCCAGGCGCCGGACGTCGCGGCTGAGGGCCTGCTGGGCGATGTAGAGGCGGGCGGCGGCCCGAGTGAAGTGCAGTTCCTCGGCGGCGGCGACGAACCCGCGCAGCAGTCTCGGGTCCACGTCTCGGGCTGTCACCCCCGGAGACTAACAACAGAAAGGGGTGAATGCCGCCGGAACGGGTGTTGGACCGGGGCGGGGGCCGGGCCGGAGGCTGGTCCCATGCCCGCCACCACCTCGGCCGCCGACGCCGTGCCCGCAACCCCCGCCGCCGCATCCACCGCCGCGCCTGTCCCCGCACGCATCTCCGCCAGGACCCGTACGGTCGCCGCGGCCGCGCGCCCCGTGCCCCGGATGACCGTCACCGGCGGCACCCTCGTCATCGCCGGGCCGGCGGCCACCGGGCAGCGCGCCGCCCCCGGCCGCGGGCGGCGGCCGCGGCGCGAGCCGGGCCCCTACCGCCGGCTGTTCGCCGTGCCCGGCAGCCGCGGCTTCACCGCCGGGAACCTCCTCGCGCGGCTCCCCATGGGCATGTTCGGGATCAGCGCGGTCATGATGATCGCCGACCAGCGCGGCTCGTACGCCCTCGCCGGGGCGGTCACCGCCACCGGCCTGGCGGCCACCGCCGTGGTCGCGCCCTGGACCGCCCGGTTGGTCGACCGGCACGGCCAGGCCCGGATCGCCCTGCCCGCCACCCTGTTCGCCGTCCTCGGCTCGCTCTGCCTGATCGCGTGCGTCCGCACCGGCGCGCCCGCGTGGACCCTCTTCGCCTCGTACGCCGCGACGGCCACCACCCCCAACATCGGCGGCATGTCCCGCGCCCGCTGGACCCACCTGCTGCGCGGCTCCCCGACCGCCCACCACACCGCGATGTCCTTCGAGCAGGCCGCCGACGAGCTCTGCTACATGCTCGGTCCCGTCCTGGCGGCGTTCCTGTGCACCGCGGTGTTCCCGGAGGCCGGCACCCTGGTCGGCGCGGCCCTGTTCCTGACCGGGATGCTCGTCTTCACCGCGCAGCGCTCCACGCAGCCCCCGGTGTCCGCGTCGCCCCGGCACGGCTCCCCGCTGCGGGCCCTGGGGCCGCTGCTCGTGCTCTTCCTGGCCACCGGGCTGGTCTTCGGCTCGATGGAGGTCGCCTCCCTCGCCCACCTCGACGCCCTGGGCCTGGGCGCCGCCTCCGGCCTGGTCCTGGCCCTCCAGGCGGCGGGCTCGTGCGCGGCCGGCCTGCTCTACGGCACCGTGCGCCCGCGTTCGTTGAAGGTGTGCGTGGGCGCCCTGGCCGTGTGCATGGCCCTGCCGTGGGCGGCGGCGGCCGCCGGCTCCCTGGCCGCCCTCGCGATCGCCTTGCTGCTGGCGGGCATGGCCACGGCGCCGACGATGGTCACCGCGATGTCCCGGGTCCACGCCGTGACGCCCGAGGGCCGTCTCAACGAGGGCATGACCCTCGCCGTGACCGCCATCCTCACGGGCATCGCGGCCGGTGCGGCCGGCGCGGGCCTGGCGGTCGACCACTTCGGGGCGACGACGGCGTACCTGCTGCCCGCCGCGGCCGCGCTCCTCGCCCTGCCGGCCGCCGCCGCGGGCCGATTCATGCGGCGGCCGAGTGATCGCTCCCGCGTGGTACGCACGATGGCGGGTCGCGATCGGACATAACTGGGGGTGCCTTCCCCAGCACCTTCCCTTCGCGGAGGAACCCCCTTGCCCTCTTCCCGCTCCGTGTCCTCGGCCCTGATCGTCGCGGCGGTCACCGCCTCCTGTCTGGTGCCGGCCGTACCGGCCCTGGCCGACTCGGCGAACATCCGCTTCACCCAGCCGTACCTCCCCTCGATCGCTCCCGGTCGGACGGGCCGCGTCGTCATCGCGGCCGCCAGCGGGTCGGAAGCCGTCGTCCGCAGCACGTTCCGGATCACCGCTCCGGACCGGACGACCTTCCCCGAGGCCCGGTTCTACTGGAACGGGCAGCGCACGGCCGCCCCGTGCCAGAGGTCGGCCGACGCCCGCCGGCTGACCTGCGAGGCGGGCACCCGCGCCGGCTTCGCCTTCCCCGCGAACGCGCAGACGCACCTGGGGGTTTCGCTCCGGGTCGACTCGGACGCCCCGCAGGGCACGACGCTGGGCGGCGGTGAGTGGGCGACCGGCGCCGACGCGCCCGTCCTGTTCGCCGTCGCCACCCCGGTGACCGGCCCGAAGGGCGACGACGGCAGGCCGGGCAAGCCCGGAAAGCACGGCCACCACGGGAAGCCGGGCAAGCCCGGCCCGCAGGGCGAAAAGGGCGACAAGGGCGACCGCGGCGACACCGGCCCGGCCGGCCCGCGGGGCCCCGGTGGCCCGGGTGGCCCCGCCAATCCGCAGGGCCCCAAGGGCGACAAGGGCAAGTCCGGCCCGCAGGGCCCGAAGGGCCACCACGGCAAGCCCGGCCCCGTCGGCCCGAAGGGCCGCCCCGGACCGGCCGGCCCGCAGGGCCCCCAGGGGCCGAAGGGTGACACCGGCAAGCCCGGCGACTGCAAGTGCGGGGGCCACCACGAGACCCCGAAGGCGAAGATCGTGAAGGGCAAGGGCCTCAACGTCCACTCCGGCCCCGGCACGCACCACAAGACGACCGGCAAGGCCGAGGCCGGCACGGTGGTCGCCCTCCAGTGCAAGGTCAACAGCGAGAAGGTCGACGGCAATCCGATCTGGTACAAGCTCGCCGACGGCAGCGGCTGGATCACGGCCCGCTACGCGCTGAACCTCAACAAGGTCCCGTTCTGCTAGCAGCCCGGCACCACGCATGACCGAGGCCCCGCGGCCCAGGCCGCGGGGCCTCCGCTCGCCCCGCGTGATCAAGGCCCGGTGCCACTGCCGACCCCTGACACGCGAGAACCCCCTGATCCGGCGACACAGTCGCAGATCAGGGGGTTCATCCACATGGGGTGGTGGAGATGGCGGGAATCGAACCCGCGTCCAACGGTGCAGAAGCAGGGCTTCTCCGAGCGCAGTCCGCTGCGCTTTTCTCAGCCCCGGAGATCACACGGACAAGTCTCCGACGGGCTCAGTCACTGTTTGGTTTCCCTCCAACCCCCGTGACCGGGGCTAGAGGTTTAGATCCCTAGTTGACGCCAGGATCCGGACCGGGACCACTTCCGGGCTGACGCTCCTCACAGAGGCTTCAGCTCACTGTTATTAGGCAGCGAGGGTGAAGCGGGAGTTATCGCTCTTGGAGTTGGCGATTATTGTTTGCGACATGTGGTTAGCGAGATCATTGCCGCTTCCTCGGCTCGCTTCCCCTGCATCGACATCCGCTGTCGAAACCGATCATCCCCATGTTTCACGCTATTGAGTTAGAGATACCGCAACGACCGCTCCACCCGCGAGCGGGTGGTGCTGACGCCATGGTACGCGACGTGAACCCCCGCGTGCCAGGAGATTAAACCGTACCCCGCTGCTTGCGTCGGATCGCCGAGATCGCGCGGTTCGTCTCCCGGGTGTCCTGCTTCTCCCGCAGCGTCTGGCGCTTGTCGTACTCCTTCTTGCCCTTCGCCAGCGCGATCTCGACCTTCGCCCGGCCGTCCTTGAAGTACAGCGACAGGGGCACGATCGTGTGACCCGACTCGTCGGCCTTCCGCTCCAGCTTGTCGATCTCCTCGCGGTGCATGAGGAGCTTGCGCTTGCGCCGGGCGCTGTGGTTGGTCCAGGTGCCCTGGCTGTACTCCGGTACGTGCACGTTGTAGAGCCACGCCTCGCCGCCCTCGACCGACACGAAGCCGTCCACCAGCGAGGCCCTGCCCTGGCGCATCGACTTGACCTCGGTGCCCGTGAGCACGAGACCGCACTCGTAGGTGTCGATGATCGCGTAGTCGTGCCGCGCCTTCTTGTTCTGGGCGATCAGCTTGCGCCCTTTTTCCTTAGCCATAGTGCGGTCATTTTCGCACTACGGACCCACCCCGAGGCCACCCAATACCTGCGCGGCCCGTTCCTCGACCCTCTCGCCGGCCGCGAGATCCGGGGTGATGCCGATGCCGTCCAGGCTCCGGCCCTCCGGTGTCCGGTACGTACCCACCGTCAGCTCGGCCACCGATCCGTCCGCCAGCTCCGTCGGCATCTGCACCGATCCCTTGCCGAAGGTCCGGCTGCCCACCGTCACGGCGCGGCCCCGGTCCTGGAGGGCGCCCGTCACCAGTTCGGCCGCGCTCATCGTGCCGCCGTCGACCAGGGCCACCAGCGGGCGGTCCGTGTCCCCGCCCGGGTCCGCGTACAGGGCGCGCTGGGCGCCCCGTACGTCGTAGGTGGCCACGAGCCCGCCGTCGAGGAAGGCGGAGGCCGCCGTCACCGCCTCGGTGACCAGGCCGCCCCGGTTGCCGCGCAGGTCGAGCATGACCCCGGCGCCGGCCGGGGCGGCGCGGACGGCGGACCTGACCCGTTCGCCGGAGCCCCGGGTGAAGGAGGTCACCTTGATGACGGTGATCCCACCCGGGAGCCGGCGTACGGTCACCGGTTCGGTACGCAACTGCTCGCGGCGGACGGTCTCGGTGAAGTCGGCGCCGTCGCGGCTGAGGTTCAGCACGACGGGGGTGCCCGCCCCGCCGCGCAGCAGGGCGACCACGTCGGCCACGGCCAGGCCGGTGACGGCGTGGCCGTCGACGCTCAGCAGCCGGTCCCCGGCCCGCAGGCCGGCTCGGGCGGCGGGGCCGCCCGGCTGGACCTTGTCGATGCCGATCCTGCCGTCGCCGCCGCGCCCGGCCCAGAGTCCGACGCCGGTCCAACGGCCGTCGAGGTCCTCGGCGAAGGCCGCGTACTCGCCCCGGTCGTAGACGGTGCCCCAGCGGTCCCCGCTGCGGCTGACGACCTCCTGGGCGGCCTTCTTGCCCGACTTCCCCTCGGCGACGGCCTCGGCGGCGGCGCGGGCGACGGCCTCCCGGTCGGCGGTGCCCGCGCGGGGCGGCCCGCCGCGGGCCGCGGGCGGTGGGTCGGTGAGGGCTCCCGTACGGGCGGTCCAGGCGGCGGGGTCCTCGCGGTCCCAGCAGCCCGTGGTCGCGCCGGTGCCCACGGCCGCGAGGAAGGCCAACGTCAAAACGGCCCCGCGACGCTTGTCGCGGGGCCGGAGACAGAAGGCGGGAAGACCCGGCATGGCGCCGAGTCTAGGACAAGGCCCGCGCGGGTACGGCGGGTTGACCGGAGTGCCAGGGGGGCGCTCGTCACACCTTCAGGTACTTGCGCAGGGCGACGAAGGCGGCAATCGAGGGCATCAGGAGGCCGATGAACAGGACGTACGGGAGCTTGGCGAGGACCGACCCCCAGCCCATGAAGTCGATGAGCTGGATCTTGTCCCGCAGCCCGACGCCGTGGTCGATCACGAAGTACTGGCCGCTGACGAGCATGGCGCAGGCGAACATCGCGCCGATCAGCCCGGCCACGGCCGCCTCCATGATGAAGGGGACCTGGATGTAGAAGCTGGAGGCACCCACCAGCCGCATGATCCCCGTCTCCCGCCTGCGGCTGAACGCCGAGACGCGCACGGTGTTGACGATCAGCAGCAGCGCCACGACCAGCATGATCAGCATGATGCCGAGGGCCGCGTAGTTGAGGTAGTTGAGGATCCTGAACAGGTCGTCGATCTCCTTGCGCTGGTCGTCGACGGTGTGGATCCCGTCGCGGCCGGCGAAGGCGGAGGTGACGACCTTGTACTTCTCCGGGTTCTTGAGCTTGACCCGGAAGGACTCCTGCATCTGGTCGGGGGTGATGGAGGAGGCCAGCGCGGTGTGGCCGTACTGCTCCTGGTAGTGCTTGTACGCCTCGTCCGCCGACTCGTAGGCGACGGACTTCACCAGGTCCATCCGCTTGAGCTCGGACTCGATCTGCGCCTTCTGCTCGGCGGTCACGGCGCCCTTGCCGCAGGTGGCGACGCCCGCCGCCTGGGTCTGCGCCCCGTCGGGCTTCTTGGCGGCCTCACCGGCCGCCTCGGCGTCCTGCTTGTTGCAGAGGTAGATCGAGACGTTGGCCTTGTCGTACCAGTAGCCCTTCATCCGGCTGACCTGCTCGCGCATGAGCAGGGAGCCACCGAACAGGGCCAGCGACAGGGCCACGGAAATGATGACCGCGAAGGTCATGGTGAGATTGCGACGGAGACCGACGCCGATCTCCGACATGACGAACTGGGCGCGCATGGCGTCCTTTCAGTGCTGGTAGCCGTAGACGCCGCGCGACTGGTCGCGCACGAGACGGCCCTGTTCGAGTTCGATGACGCGCTTGCGCATCTGGTCCACGATCTGCTGGTCGTGGGTCGCCATGATCACGGTGGTGCCGGTCCGGTTGATCCGGTCCAGCAGCTTCATGATGCCGACGGAGGTCTGCGGGTCGAGGTTGCCGGTGGGCTCGTCCGCGATCAGCAGGGCGGGGCGGTTGACGAAGGCGCGGGCGATGGCCACGCGCTGCTGCTCACCGCCGGAGAGCTCGCCGGGCATCCGCTGCTCCTTGCCGCCGAGCCCCACCAGCTCCAGGACCTGCGGAACGGCCTTGCGGATCTCGCCCCTCGGCTTGCCGATGACCTCCTGCGCGAAGGCCACGTTCTCGGCCACCGTCTTGTTGGGCAGCAGGCGGAAATCCTGGAAGACGGTCCCCAACTGGCGCCGCATCTGCGGGACCTTCCAGTTGGAGAGCTTGGCGAGGTCCTTGCCCAGGACGTGCACCTGGCCGTGGCTCGCCCGCTCCTCGCGCAGGATCAGCCGCAGGAAGGTGGACTTGCCGGAGCCGGAGGAGCCGACGAGGAAGACGAACTCGCCCTTCGCGATGTCCAGGGAGACATCTCTGAGTGCGGGGCGGCTCTGCTTCGGGTAGGACTTGGAGACGCTGTCGAATCGGATCACGGGTGCACCACGGTCGCCGGGAGTAGGTGTGCGTGACCATACGCGAACGGGCGCGGGGTGTGGACCCGGCGACCGGACTTGCCCCTTTTATCCCCGCCTCCACGGGGTCCGGACCGCGATTGCCCGGACGGGCCGCGCCGAATGTCGGCGAAGCTGGCACAGTGGTAGGGGGAACGGTCTCGTTCCCCACGCCGTTGTACCCGACAGTGCCCAGGGGACGAGAGGAGGAGCGCATGACATATGACCGGCTCGTGTGCGCGAACTGCGCCGGACCCGTCAGCCAAGGCCGCTGCCCTGTGTGCCGGGCGAACCGGGAGCGCCTCCAGCAGGAGGGCCCCTTCTCCGGCCTGAATCCCGTGACGCTCATCGTGTTCATGGTGGTTCTCGTGGCAGCCCTGGTCCTGGTGGCCCAACAGGCCGCGTAGTCGTCGCAGCGTCGCCGTACGCGCGGCCGCGCGGTCGCGCCGCGTACCGATCAGTGCCCAGCACGGCGGAAGGGCCCGGACCCCCCTCGGGGTGTCCGGGCCCTTCGCGCACCTACGCGCACACCTGAGCGAGGCGTCGCGCGTTACGCGGTCTGCTCCTGCTGCTTGCGCCAGCGGATCCCGGCCTCCAGGAAGCCGTCGATCTCGCCGTCGAGCACCGCCTGCGGATTGCCGACCTCGAACTCCGTCCGCAGGTCCTTGACCATCTGGTACGGGTGCAGGACGTAGGAGCGCATCTGGTTGCCCCAGGAGCTGCCGCCGTCCTTGAGGGCGTCCATCCTGGCCTGCTCCTCCTGGCGGCGCCGCTCCAGCAGCTTCGCCTGGAGGACGTTCATGGCGCTCGCCTTGTTCTGGATCTGCGAGCGCTCGTTCTGGCAGGAGACCACGATGCCGGTCGGGAGGTGCGTGATGCGCACCGCCGAGTCGGTGGTGTTGACGCCCTGGCCGCCGGGGCCGGAGGCACGGTAGACGTCGATGCGCAGCTCGCCCTCGTCGATCTCGACGTGGTCGCTGGACTCGACGACGGGGAGCACCTCGACGCCCGCGAAGGAGGTCTGGCGGCGGCCCTGGTTGTCGAAGGGCGAGATCCGCACCAGGCGGTGGGTGCCCTGCTCGACCGAGAGGGTGCCGTAGGCGTACGGCGCCTTGACGACGAAGGTGGTCGACTTGATGCCGGCCTCTTCCGCGTACGAGGTCTCGTACACCTCGGTCGGGTAGCCGTGCCGCTCGGCCCAGCGCAGGTACATGCGCTGGAGGCGCTCGGCGAAGTCGGAGGCGTCGACGCCGCCGGCCTCGGCCCGGATGTTGACCAGGGCCTCTCGCTCGGCGTACTCGCCGGAGAGGAGGGTCCGGACCTCCATCTCGTCCAGCGCCTTGCGGACGGACACCAGCTCCGCCTCGGCCTCGACGAGGGTGTCCGCGTCGTCCATCTCCTGGGCGAGCTCGAAGAGCACCGCGAGGTCGTCGATGCGCCCCCGCAGGGTCTCGGTCTTGCGGACCTCCGCCTGGAGGTGCGAAAGCTTGCTCGTGATCTTCTGAGCGGCCTCCGGGTCGTCCCACAGGGACGGCGCGGCGGCCTGCTCCTCGAGCACGGCGATATCTGCCCTCAGCTTGTCGAGGTCCAGGACGGCCTCGATCGACCCCATGGTCGAGGAGAGGGACTTCAGCTCTTCGGAAACATCGACGACTGCCACGGGTCCAGCGTAGCCGGTCCCCGGGCGGCACCGGCCGGGCAGGCCGGATCACCCGTACTAATGAATGCTCGTACGGGCGTACGCTCACCGTATGACCGTTCTCCTCGTCAAGCGCCGCCATGTCGACCACATGCGTGTCACGACGACGAGCTGTCAGCCGCCGGAGCACAGCCAAGCCTGATCCACCCGATCCGACTTGGTCCTGTACGCGGCTGCCGCGGCCCCGGCACATCCCTGTCGGCGCCCCTCCCCGCCCGCGGCCCCCACCACCCCTGGGGAACAGGACCCCGTGACATCCGAAACGGAGCCGTCATGCCGTCCGCGCACACCCTTCCGGTCCTGGACCTCTCCCGGGCCGACGACCCGGCCCAGCGGGCCGATTTCCTCACACAGCTGCACGCAGCCGCCCGGGACACCGGATTCCTGCACCTCACCGGGCACGGTGTCACCCCGGCCGAGAGCGCGCGGATCCTGGAGCTGACCAAGGCCTTCTTCGCCCTCCCGGAGGCGGACCGGCTCGCCGTGAGCAACCTGAACTCCCCGCACTTCCGGGGCTACACGCGGATCGGCCACGAGCTGACCGGCGGCGCCAGCGACTGGCGGGACCAGCTGGACGTCGGCGCCGAGCGCCCGGCGCCGGAGCTGGGGCCGGACGACCCGGCGTACCTGTGGCTGGAGGGCCCGAACCAGTGGCCGGCGGCGCTCCCGGAGCTGCGGACGGCGGTCCTGGAGTGGCAGTCGCGACTGGCGGCGGTGGCCCACCGGCTGCTGCGGGAGCTGCTGGTCTCCATCGGCGCCCCGGCGAACTTCTTCGACGAGGCCTTCGCGGACCGCCCCCACCTGCACACGAAGCTGATCCGCTACCCCGGGTCCGCCCCCTCCGGCGCGGACCAGGGAGTCGGCGCGCACAAGGACTACGGGTTCCTGACGCTGCTGCTCCAGGACTCGGTGGGCGGGCTCCAGGTCGTCCGGGACGGCGGCTACGTGGACGTACCGCCGCTGCCGGGGGCCTTCGTGGTCAACCTGGGCGAGCTGCTGGAGATCGCGACGGAGGGCTACCTGACGGCCACCGACCACCGGGTGGTCAGCCCGCCGGGATCGGTCGAGCGGTACTCGGTCCCCTTCTTCTACAACCCGCGGCTGGACGCGGTCGTCGAGACCGTCCCGGGCGACTACCTGCGCGCGGCACCGGGGGTCGCGCACGACGCGGCGAACCCGCTCCACGCGGAGTACGGGCGCAACGAGCTGAAGGGCTGGGTCCGGGCGCACCCCTCCGTCGCCCGACGCTGGCACCCGGAGCTGGTGGCGGCGTAGCCCCTCGGGGGTGCGGTGGCGGGCGCGCCGCGGTCGCGCGGGGCCGTACCGGGCGCCGCCCGGCCTCCTGCGGTGAGGGGGTTACGGCCGCGCCGGGCCCCCGGGCTCCGCCCGGACCCGCGCCTCGAACGCCGGCGAGTCCGATGCCTGTCCGCACCCGGCGCGCGCATCGGGGGTTACGGGGTGCGGGTGCCCGACCGCTTGCTGTCCTGCGGGGGCGGCGGCTCGTCCCCGCCGGAGAGGGCGAGCCAGCTCCCGACCCCCACGGCGGCGGCCAGCGCCAGCGCCGAGGCCGACATCACCAGCCGCCGCTTGCGCGCCGCCTCCGCCCGGTGCCGGGCGGAGCCCGGCCGGTGGCCCCCGGCGGGCCGGGGCACGCGGGCGGTGCCGAGCGCGCCGCCGGCCAGCTCGTCCGGGCCCGGGACCCGCATCGAGGTGTGGGTGTCCCGGTTGGAGTCGGTCGCGGACCCCGGCACCAGCGGGACGACGCCCCGGCGGCGGACCGGATCGCCCGCGGTCGTCTCCTCCGCCTCCGGCGGCTGCGGGTCCGCGTCGTCCGGCTCGTCCACGTCCAGCGGCGGCATCCCGGCCAGCAGCGGCAGCAGGTCCCGCAGCCGGGCCGACAGCTCGGACGCCCGCAGCCGCGAGGCCGGGGCCTTGGCCAGGCACTGCACGATCAGCTGCCACAACTCGTCGGGGATGCCCGGCAGCGGCACGACGGTCTCGGTCACGTGCCGGCGCAGCACCGCGCCCGGGTGGCCCCCGCCGAACGGGGTGAAACCGGCCAGCAGCTCGTACAGGACGGTGGCCAGGGCGTATATGTCGACGGCCGCCCGCGGGGGCAGGCCCTCCACGATCTCCGGCGCCAGATAGTCGGGGGTCCCGATGATCCGGGTCGTCGGCGCCGAGGCCCGGCCGGCCGAGGCCCGGCGCGGGGAATCGATCAGCTTGGCCACGCCGAAGTCGGTGAGCAGCGCGGGGTGCGCGCCGCCCGGGCCGAGCGGGCCCTGCATGTCCAGCAGGACGTTCTCGGGCTTGACGTCCCGGTGCACGACCCCCGCCGCGTGCGCCGCCGCCAGCGCGTCGGCGACGTCGGCGACGATGGCCACGGCCGCCTCGGGGGCGAGCCGCCGCTCCCGATCGAGCCGCGTGCGCAGGTCCGTACCGCGGACGAGGTCCATGACCAGGGCGAGGTCGTTGCCGTCGACGACGAGGTCCCGGACGGAGACCACGTGCGGATGGTCCAGGCCCAGCAGCGCGCTGCGCTCCTGGACGAAGCGTCCGACCAGCTCCTGGTCGGACGCGAGGTCCTCGCGCAGCAGTTTGACGGCGACGGGCCCGTCCGGCCCCTCGCCCAGCCATACCGTGCCCGCGCTGCCGCGCCCCAGGATCTGGTGCGCGGTGTACCGGCTGCCGATCTTCCGTGCCACGACTGCTCCCTCAGCGGCTGGCGTACGCATCAAAGCTACGCGGCCGGGCCTCGGTTGGAGGCCAGTAGGGGGCCCGATTCGCGGCGACCTCCACTTCTGCGGGCGAAATCACGCCCCAGAAGTCGACAAATCCACGAAGTCGGCACCGCGGGGCCCCGCTCAGGGCGTGCCGCCGCCCGTGGTCCCGCCGAGGTCGCCGAGCCAAGTGGCGATGTCGGAGCCCCACGTCCACACCTGGTCCCACCAGCCGCGGCCGGTACCGATCCACTCCTGGAGGGGGGTCATCTCCCAGACCAGCCAGCCCGCCACGAAGAACAGCAGGATCAGGACCACGCAGCCCTTGAGGCAGCCCAGCCCGGGGATCCGCACCGGGTTGGCGCTGCGGCGGCGGGGCTCGCGCGGGGCCTGCTGCGGCGGCGGGGCCTGCGGCGGCTGCTGCTGGGGCGGCTGCTGCTGAGGCTGGCGGTACTGGGGTTGCTGCGGCTGCTGGTACGGCTGGGGCTGGTGCTGCTGCGGCTGATAGTGCTGCGGCGGACCGGGCGCGTACTGCTGCTGGGGCGGCTGCTGGTACTGCGGCGGCTGCTGGGGCGGTCGCTGGTACTGCGGCGGCCGGCCCTGGCCGTGGCCCTGCCGGCCGTACGGCTGCTGCTGCGGCTGCTGGGGCGGCTGCTGCCCGTACTGCTGGGGCCGCTGCTGCGGCGGCGGGGGCGCCTGGCGCTGCGGGCGGCGGCGCAGGGGGTCCTCGCTCGGGTCGAGGTACTGCACCTGGGTCTGCTCGTTGCGGTCGCGGGCGGCCGCCATCTGGGACTGCCACGGGTGCGGCTGGTCCGGGCGGTCCACGGGCGGCATGACGGACGTGGCGTCCGCCGCCGCCGCGCCGGGAGCACCCGCGGCGGGCAGCACGGAGGTGGCGTCGGCCGCGCCGACCGGCGGCATGACGCTGGTCATGGCGTTGGGGTCGTAGGCACCGGCCTGCGGCCCGGCGCCGGGCAGCACCTGGGTGAGGTCGGCGGTGCCGGGGGTCTCGGGGACCGGGGCCGGCGAGGGGTCGGGCGCGAGCAGCGCGCCGACGCCGAGCGCGGCCTCCACCTCGGCGGCAGAGGAGTGCACCCCGATGCCGGAGGCGACCACGCGCAGGGCGCGCGCCAGGTTCTCGGCGCTGGGGCGCTCGTTCGGCTCCTTGCGCAGGCAGCGCTCGACGACCGTCCACAGCGGTTCGGGCACGGTGGAGGGCCGCTGCGGGTCCTCGCTGAGGTGCCGGTGGAGCACTTCGAGCGCGGTGCCCCCGGCGAACGGCGGGCGGCCGGTGAGCAGCTCGTAGAGCAGGATGCCGGCGCCGTAGATGTCGACGGCGGAGGTCTGCGGGCGCCCCTCGGCGGACTCGGGGGCGACGTAGGCCGGGGTGCCCACGAACTCGTGGGTGCGGGTCAGGCCCGGGGAGTCCGCGAGGCGGGCGATGCCGAAGTCGGTGAGCATCGGCCGCATCTGGCCGCCGCTCTCGTCGAGCAGCACGTTGGCGGGTTTCAGGTCCCGGTGGACCACGCCGTCGGCGTGGCTGGCGGCGAGCGCGTCCGCGATCTGGGCGGTCAGCAGGCTCGCGGCGACGGGGCTGAACGGCCCGTTCTGGCGGAGGTACTTGTGCAGGTCCGGGCCGTCGACGAGGTCCATGACCAGGGCGAGCAGGTCGCCCTCGACCACGAGGTCGCGGGTGCGCACGATGTTGGGGTGCGTGAGGCGCAGCAGCACCGCGCGCTCGCGCAGGAAGCGCATGACGATGTCCGGGTCGTGGGCCAGCTCCTCCTTGAGGACCTTGATGGCCACGGTCTCGCCGGGACGCCCGGCGACGGCCGCCTCCGCGCCGGCGGTCTCCCGCTGGTGGGCGCGCCAGACGGTGCCCGTCGCGCCGCGCCCGAGCGGCTCTTCGAGCAGGTACTTGCTGCCGACTGGCCGCACGTCTCGCGCTCCCCTGCTGTCGTCTGTTTCGTCGATACGTTTTCCGGCCCACTCTAGGGGGTGTCCCCGGGGTAGACGCCGAGCACCTGAGGTTGGTTGCCGTACGTATGTACGCAGGGTGATTTTCCCTGGGTATGCCGGAGGCGATTTTCCCCCGCTCCGCCGGTCACCCGCCCGGCCCGGGTCCGCACCGGCGCCGGCTCGGCGGCGACACGGAGCGGATCAAGATCAATTGTCGACGGGTGCCGGGCGTGTTGTGCGCGACAGGTGCGAGGATGCACCCGTACGGAACGGCACGGGACGGGAGCCCCGCCTTCCGGCAGACCTGACCGGACGACGCGTCCGTGCCGGGTGGGGGCGGGTCGGGCAGCCATGCCCGCGGTCCCCGCCGGGCGCCCGCACCGCGCACCGCGCAGAAGGGACCGCTGACGGCGATGCAGATCCGGCTGACCGTCCTCGGGTCGCGCAGCGGCCATCAGACCGCGACCGCCCCCGCCCGTTGTGACGTGCTCGTCACCGCGCCCGCCGGCACCGCGCTGGCCGCGGTGGCCTCCGGGCTCGCGGCGACCGTCGGCGGCCCCGACACGGGCGGCACGGTCGTGCTGTACGCGGGCGCCGAGCGGCTGGACCTCCAGCGGCGGGTGCTCGGCGAGCCGCCGCTGGTGGACGGTGCGGTACTGGCGCTGAACGCGCCGGTGCCCGACGGCCTGCCGGAGGAGAGCCTCGGCGCGCCGCAGCTGCACGTGGTGGCCGGGCCCGACGCGGGCGGGGTGCACCTGCTGCACAGCGGCCGGATCGCCGTGGGGCGCTCCGCCGACGCGGACGTCCCGCTGGACGATCCCGACGTGTCGCGGCTGCACTGCACGGTCACGGTGATGCCGGACGGCCGGGTGGCGGTCGCCGACCTCGGCTCGACGAACGGCACCACCCTGGACGGCGCCCCGGTGGGTCCGCAGCCGGTGGCCCTGCCGCCGGGCGCGCTGCTGCGGGTCGGCGAGTCCACGCTCCGCCTGGCCCCGGCGACGACCGCGGCCCCGCCCCGTCCGGTGACCCCGGACCTGGAGGGCCACCTCGCGCTCACCGCCGCTCCCGGCCGTGCCGCCGCCCCGGACTCCGCCGGTACGGGTGAACCCCTGACCGGGATGCCGTCCCCCCGCCCCGCCGAGGGTCCGTCCGCGTCCCCCGCCGAGGGCGGCCGTGGCGCGTCCCGTCCCGGAGGAACCGGGGAGCCGTACGGGACCGGCACGCCGGGATCCGCCCCGGGCGGGCCCGACGGACGCGGCCGGGACGGCGGACCGTACGCGGCCCACGCGGCGCCCCCCGCCCCGGGCGGACCGGCCGGAGGCGGCGGACCCCTCGCCGCGGGCGGACCGGACGGCGGGCCCCTCGCCGCGGGCGGACCGGCCGAGGACGGCGGGCGTTCGGCGGGCCGCCGCAAGGGCATAGGGGCCTGGGCCCGCAAGTGGGTGCGCGGGGAAGAGGACGCGCAGACCCCGGCCGAGCCCGCACCGCCCGCCGCCCCGGCCGCGCCCGACGCCGACGACCCGGCCGCGCTGCTGCTGGCCGCGCTGGGGCCCACCGAGCGGCTGTGGTCCCGTACCCCCGGACACCCCGCGGCCCTGGAGGTCGGACTGGGCGCCGGCAGCCGCGTGGCGCTGCGCGCCGTCGGGGCACTCGGCGTCGCGGGCCCCCGCGCCCGGCTGGCCGGAGTCGCCCGCAACCTGGTCGCCCAGCTCGCGGGACTGCACGCACCCGCCCAGCTGGAGATCGTGCTGATCGCCGCCGACCGCGCCCGCGGCCTCGCCGACCGCCGCCGCGACTGGGGCTGGCTCGGCTGGCTGCCCCACGTGCGCCCCGCGCACGGCCAGGACTGCCGGCTGCTGCTGGCCTACGACCGCGACCAGGCCGCCGCGCGCACCGGCGAGCTCACCCGGCGCCTCGACGACACCCCGCTCGGCACGCACTGGGCTGCCGCCGATCCCGAGCAGGTGCGCCGGGCCGCGGCCGGGTACGAGGGCCCGTACACGCTCCTCGTGCTCGACGGCGACCCCGGCGCGGGCCCCCTGCGCGACATCACCGGCCGCTTGGCCTCGCACGGCCCGGCCGCCGGGATCCACGTACTCGTCCTCGCCGAGGCCCCGGCCGCCACGCCCGCCTCCCCCGTCGCCGAGACGTACGAGAGCGCCTGCGCGAGCGCGCCGGCCTTCCGGGACTGCGGGGCCGTCGCCCTCCTCAGCGGGGACGTGGCCACCGCCGTACGGACCTTCGCGATCAGCGCCGGCCGGCCGGTGCCGTCCGGGGGCACCGCCACCGCGGACGCCGTCTCCGCCGCCTGGGCCGAGCGCTTCGCGCGGGCCCTGGCGCCGCTGCGCGCCGACGGCGGCGGCTCCGCCGAGCCGTACCGCCCGGCCGCCGCCGCATTGCCCGCCACCGCCCGGCTGCTGGACGAGCTGGGGCTGGCGCGGGCCACTCCGGCCTCCCTGATGGCCCGGTGGGCCGCCGCCACCGACCAGGGCCGGGACTCGGGCGGCCTCGCCGAGATCGTGCTGGGCAGCGGCCGGCGCGGACCCGTCGGCGCCGAACTGGTCCACGACGGCCCGCACCTGATCGTCGAGGGGCCCGCCGGAAGCGGCCGGACCGAGCTGCTGCGGTCCGTGGCGGCCTCGCTGTCCGCGGCCGCCCGGCCGGACCGGCTCGGGCTGGTCCTGCTCGACGGGGCCGGCGGCGAGCGCGGCGACGGGCTGCGGCCCTGTACCGAGCTCCCGCACGTCTCGGCGCACCTCGTGGCCTCCGACCCGCTGCGCATGCGCGAGTTCGCCCAGTCGCTCGGCGCGGAACTCAAGCGCCGCGCCGAGCTGTTGGACGGGACGTCCTTCGCCGACTGGCACGCCCGCCGCGAGGTCCGCGACCGGATGGTCGCGCCCCGCCGGCCCACCCCCGGCGAGCTGCTCGGCGACGTGGAGTCCCCGCGTTCGGGCACGCTCCGACTGCGCGCCTCGGCCCTGCGCGCCGATCAGGCCGGGCCGAGTCCGCTGCCGCGCCTGGTGGTGCTGGTCGACGACCTGGACGCACTGGTCGCCCCCGGGCTCGGCAGTACCGGCCGCCCCGCGGCCGGTTCGGTGGTGCGGGCCCTGGAGGCGGTGGCCCGCGACGGCGCCCGGCTGGGCGTGCACCTGGTGGCCACCACCGCCCGCCCCGACCGCACGGCGCAGACGGGGCCGGCCCGGCTGGCGACCCTGCGCGTGGAGTTGGACGCCCCCGACCAGCCGGGACCGGGCCGGGGCCTGCTCCGGTACGCGGACGGGCGGACCGTGCCGTTCCAGGGCGGCCGGGTCACCGGCCGGATCCCCCGGACGGCCACGCTGCGGCCGACGGTGGTCCCGGTGGAGTGGGAGCGGATGGGCGATCCGCCGACCCGCCGGCCCGTGCGCGAGCTGGGCAACGGGCCGACCGACCTGGCACTGCTCGCCAGCGCGCTGGAGCGGGCCTCGCGCTTGGTCTCGGCGACACCCGTACTGTTCCCGCCGGCCCCCTGAGCAGCCCCGAACGGCCGACCCCGCGGCTTGAGGCGGTATTGCGGGGGCGCGCGGGTCGGCGTAGACCTGTGGTCCAGGGCACACACCGGACGACACCGGGCACCACGCACCGGGCATCGGGGGCAGAGGCATGCGCGAGCACGGAACGAGCCGTACGACACTCACCTGGACGGCGCTGGCGGCGGCGGGCGCACTCGCGCTCACCGCGTGCGGCGGCGGCGCGTCGGAGCCGGACCCGCCCGGCGGCGGCTCCCAGGCGGCGCCCCGGGTGCAGTTACCGAAGCTGACCGGGGAGAAGCTGGAGGTCGCGGCCGTCTGGACGGGCCCGGAGCAGGAGAACTTCACCAAGGTCCTCAAGGAGTTCGAGAAGCGGACCGGGGCCACCGTCGCCTTCGTCCCGGCCCAGGACCCGATCGTCACCTTCCTCGGTACGAAGATCGCCGGCGGGCAGCCGCCGGACGTGGCCCTGCTCCCGCAGGTCGGGGCGCTGGTCTCGGCGGTGCGCAACAAGTGGGTGCAGCCGGTGGGCCCGGAGGCCATGGCCCAGCTCGACGCGAACTACTCGGCGGGCTGGAAGTCCCTCGGCGCCGTCGAGGGCACCCAGTACGGCGTCTACTACAAGGCCGCCAACAAGTCGCTGATCTGGTACAACGCGAAGGCCTTCGAGGCGGCGGGCGTCAAACCCCCGACGACCTGGAAGGAGCTGCTGACCGCGGCCGACACCCTCTCCGCCTCCGGCACCCCCGCGGTCTCGGTGGCCGGCGCGGACGGCTGGACCCTGACGGACTGGTTCGAGAACGTCTACCTGTCCCAGGCGGGCCCGCAGAAGTACGACCAACTGGCCCGGCACGAGATCAAGTGGACGGACGACAGCGTCAAGCAGGCGCTGACCACCCTGGGCGAGCTCTTCGGGCGGGGCGACTTCCTGGCCGGCGGGGCGAGCGGGGCCCTGTCCACGGAGTTCCCCAAGTCGGTGACGCAGACGTTCACCGGCGGGGACCGGCCGGCGGCCGCGATGGTCTTCGAAGGGGACTTCGTCGCGGTGAACATCGCGCAGACCGAGGCGAAGGTGGGCGAGGACGCGCTGGTCTTCCCCTTCCCGGCGGTCGGCGCCAAGGCGCCGGTGGTCTCGGGCGGTGACGTGGCGGTCGCGTTGAAGCCCTCGAAGGGCGCCCAGGCTCTGCTGACCTTCCTCGCCTCGCCGGACGCGGCGGAGATCCACGCCCGCGCGGGCGGCTTCCTCTCGCCCAACAAGGCGGTCAGCCCGTCCGCCTATCCGAACGACATCCAGCGGGACATCGCGAAGGCGCTGATCGCGGCGGGCGACGACGTCCGCTTCGACATGTCGGACCAGGCCCCGGCCGCCTTCGGCGGGACCCCGGGCGCGGGCGAGTGGAAGGCGCTCCAGGACTTCCTGGCGAACCCGTCGGACGTGGCGGGCGCCCAGGCGAAACTGGAGGCGGACGCGGCCCGGGCCTACGGGAACTGATCCCGTGCCGGCCCCCGCACCGGACTCCGTCCCCGCACCCGCCCCCGCGCCGGGGCGGGCGGCGGGCACCGCGTCCCGTCCCGCTCCGGCCCCGGCGACCCGCTCCCCGGAGGCCCGGCGCCGCCGCCTGGTCGCGGCGGCGTTCCTCCTCCCGGCCCTCGTCCTGCTCGGCGCGCTCGTCGTGCAGCCGATCGGCTACTCCCTCTACCGCAGCCTCTTCGACCGCTCCGGCGACGCCTTCGTCGGCGCCGCCAACTACCGGCAGATCCTCTCGGACGACACGATCCGCACCGCCCTGCGCAACACGGCGCTGTGGGTGGTGCTGGCCCCGGCGGCGGCCACCGTGCTCGGCCTGATCTTCGCGGTGCTCACCGAACGGGTGCGCTGGGGGACGGCGTTCAAGCTTCTCGTCTTCATGCCGATGGCCATCTCGATGCTGGCGGCCGGCATCATCTTCCGGCTCGTCTACGACCACGACCCCGACCGGGGCGTGGCCAACGCGGTCTGGGTCGGGGTGCACGACACCTTCGCCCAGTCCTCGGCCTTCCCCAAGGCGCGCCCCGGCCGCGACTCCCCGCTGGAGCCGTCCGGCGGCGGCGGGTTCGTCACCCGCGACCCCGTCCGCGCGGGCACCCCGGCCCTGCTGCCGCTGGTCGGGGTGGCCCCGGAGTCGCTGCCCTCGGGGACCCGGACCGCGGCGGCGCCGGGGCCCGAACCGGGCAAGGTCACCGGGACGGCCTGGCAGGACTTCACCCGGGGCGGGGGCGGCCGTACGAACACGGTCGACGCCACCGAGCAGGGCTTCGCCGGGATGCGGATCGAGGCGGTCAAGGACGGGCGGGTGGTGGACGCGGCGACCGCGCGCCCCGACGGCACCTTCACGCTGTCCGCGAAGGCCGACGGGGCCCGGCTGCGGCTGCCCGCGTCGAACTTCCGGGAGGCGTACGGGGGCGTCCAGTGGCTGGGCCCGGCGCTGGTGACCCCGGCGGTCATCGGGTCGTACGTATGGATGTGGGCCGGTTTCGCGATGGTGCTGATCGGGGCGGGGCTGGCCTCCGTGCCGCGCGAGCTGCTGGAGGCGGCGCGGGTGGACGGGGCGAGCGAGTGGCAGGTGTTCCGGCGGGTGACGGTGCCGCTGCTGGCGCCCGTCCTGGTGGTCGTCCTGGTCACCCTCGTCATCAACGTCATGAAGGTCTTCGACCTGGTCTTCGTGATCGCGCCGGGGGCGGTGCAGGACGACGCGAACGTCCTCGCGCTCCAGCTGTACCGGACTTCTTTCGGCACGGACGCCGATCCGGGTCTGGGCAGCGCCATCGCGGTGCTGCTGCTGGTGCTGGTGGTCCCGGTGATGCTGGTGAACATCCGCCGGCTGCGGAAGGAGCGGTCCCGATGAGCGGTTCCCCGAAACCCGCCACGAGTGCCGGCGGGAGTGACGCAGGGACGGCTGCCGGAAAGGCCCCCGGCAGGCCCGCCGGAGAGATCGCCGGGACGGGCTCGGGGACAGGCGCCGGGAAGATCGCCGGGACGGTCGCCGGGAAGCCGGCCGCACGGCGCTCGTTCGCCGAGCGCGCCGCCGGACGCCTCGCGGGCGGGGTCCTGCGCGTCTTCCTGGCCGGAGCGGCGCTCTTCTGGCTGCTGCCGACCCTGGGCCTGCTCATCTCCTCCTTCCTCTCCCCCACCGACCTCAACCGGGGCGGCTGGTGGCAGGTGTTCACCGCGCCCGCCCGCCTGACGGCGGAGAACTACGAGCGGCTGCTGGCCGACGACGCGATCACCGGCTCCCTGCTGAACACGGTCGCGATCGCGGTCCCGGCGACCCTGCTCGTCCTCGTCCTCGGCTCGTTGGCCGGATACGCCTTCGCCTGGCTGGAGTTCCCCGGCCGCGATGTCCTCTTCCTGGTGGTCGTCGGCCTGCTCGTGGTCCCCGTACAGGTGGCGCTGATCCCCGTCTCCGAACTCTTCGGCGCGGTCGGACTGTTCGAGACCACCGCCGGGGTGGTGCTGTTCCACACCGCCTTCGGGCTGCCCTTCGCCGTGTTCCTGCTGCGCAACTTCTTCGCGGAGATCCCGCGCGAGCTGCTGGAGGCGGCCCGCCTAGACGGGGCCGGCGAGCTGCGCCTGTTCGCGCGGGTGGTGCTGCCGCTGGGCGGTCCGGCGATCGCCTCGCTCGGCATCTTCCAGTTCCTGTGGGTGTGGAACGACATGCTGGTCGCCCTGGTCTTCGCGGACTCGACGAACCCTCCGATCACGGTCGCCCTCCAGCAGCAGGTACGGCAGTTCGGGAACAACGTCGACGTCCTGGCGCCCGGCGCGTTCCTGTCGATGGTGGTGCCGCTCGTCGTCTTCTTCGCCTTCCAGCGGCAGTTCGTCTCGGGGGTGACGGCCGGCGCGATCAAGTGACCTGATCCCCCTGGAGGACCGCCGCCCCTGCCCCCGATCAAGCCCCGCCGGCGTGTGAGGCACGGGGTCCGGGGCGGAGCCCCGGGGTGGCCGGGCCGCAGGCTCAGACCGTCCGCAGCCCCGCCACGACCGACCGCGCCAACGCGTCCAGGTATCCCTCCGGGACGGCATCCCGCACGACGATCTGCCGCCAGTACAGCGGCCCGATCGCCAGATCCAGCGCCCGCTCGGGCGACACCCCCTCCGCCAACTCCCCCCGCGCGACGGCCTCGCCGACGATGCCCTCCGCCAACCGCCGCTGCCCGTCCAGCAGCGCCCCTCGCACCGCGTCCGCGATCTCCGGGTTCCGCGCGGCCTCGACCAGCAGGTCGGGGATCACCGCCGACGCCACCGGGTGCCGCAGCACGTGCGAGATGACCTCCAGCAGGGCCCGTACGTCCCCGTACAGCGACCCCGTCGCCGGCACCGGCAGGCCGTCCACCGCGAAGGCCCCCACCAGGTCCAGCACCAGGTGCAGCTTCGACTTCCAGCGCCGGTACACGGCCGTCTTGCCGACCCCGGCCCGGCGCGCGACGCCCTCGATGGACATCCGGGAGAACCCGACGGCGGCCAGTTCCGCCAGCACCGCGGCGCGGATCGCCTCGGTCACGTCCTCGCGCAGCACGGCGGCCCCGGCCGGGGCCCGTCGAGCGGCGGCGGGCGCGGAGGCAGCGGCGGCGGCGGGTGAGGCGGCAGGGTCCTTGGTCATGCACAGAGCATAGCCGCGCCCGTGACGACGATACGGTTGCGTTCCGACGCTCGGAGCTCTAGCCTCCCCGTAGCGACGATACGGACCCGTCCCATCGCCCGCGACGCCCCGACCCCGGCGAAAGCGACCCTTGTGACCCCCGCGACCGCACCCTCTCCCGCACCTATCGACCCGCACCCGGCGACCTCCGCCCGCCTCGCGGAGCTCGCGGCCTCCCACGGCCTGACCCCGAGCGGCGCCCGCCCCACCCTCCCCCGCTACCTCGCGCGGTTGTGGGACCGCCGCCACTTCGTCACCGCGTACGCGACCGCCCGGATGCAGGCGCAGTACAGCACCGCGCGGCTCGGTCAGGTCTGGCACCTGGCGACCCCGCTGCTGAACGCGGCCGTCTACTACTTCGTCTTCGGCGTCGTCATGCGCGCCGGCCACCACGTACCGGACTACGTCCCGTTCCTGATCACCGGCGTGTTCGTCTGGGACTTCATCGGCAGCGCCGTCAACGCCGGCACCCGCTCCGTCCACAGCAACCGCGGCCTGGTCCGCGCCCTGCACTTCCCGCGCGCGAGCCTGCCGCTCTCCACGGTGGTGCAGCTCTTCCAGCAGCTGCTCATCACCCTGGGCGCCCTGGTCGTCCTGCTGATCGCCCTCGGCCAGACCCCCGGCCCGGCCTGGCTGCTGGCCGTGCCGACCCTGCTCCTGATGGCCGTCTTCGCCGCCGGCTGCGCCCTGGTCATGGCCCGCATAGGCAGCAGGACTCCGGACGTCAGCCAGCTGATGCCGTTCGTCCTGCGCACCTGGATGTACTCCTCGGGCGTCATGTGGTCCATCGACGCCGTGCTCACGACGGACCACCTGCCGCACTGGGTCTCCTTGGCCCTCAAGCTCAACCCGGCGGCCGTCTACATCGATCTGATGCGCTTCTCCCTGATCGACAGCTTCACCGCCGGCTCGCTGCCGCACCACGTCTGGTGGGTCGCGCTGGGCTGGGCGCTGCTCGCCGGTGTCGGCGGGTTCATCTACTTCTGGAAGGCCGAGGAGGAGTACGGACGTGGCTGACATCGGTACCAGGACCCCCACCGTGATCGCGGACGGCGTCCACGTCGTCCACACGGTGCGGGGCGGCGGCCGCACGGGCGGCGCCACCGCCGCCCTCGGCCGGTTCTTCTCCCGCCGGCCGACCCCCGACGTCCGCGAGGTGCACGCGGTCAAGGGCGTCACCTTCACCGCGTTCAAGGGCGAGGCCATCGGCCTGATCGGCTCCAACGGCTCCGGCAAGTCCACCCTGCTGGCCGCCATCGCAGGCCTCCAGCCGCTGGCCCGGGGCAGGATCTACTCGCACGGCCGGCCCTCCCTGCTGGGTGTCAACGCCGCCCTGATGAACGACCTGACCGGTGAGCGCAACGTCGTGCTCGGCGGCCTCGCGATGGGCATGCCCAAGCAGCGGATCCGCGAGCGCTACCAGGACATCGTCGACTTCTCCGGCATCAACGAGAACGGCGACTTCATCTCCCTGCCCATGCGTACGTACTCCTCCGGCATGGGTGCCCGGCTGCGCTTCTCCATCGCCGCCGCCGAGGACCACGACGTCCTGATGATCGACGAGGCCCTGGCCACCGGCGACGCCGCCTTCCAGCGCCGCAGCCAGGCCCGGATCGAGGAACTGCGCGAACGGGCCGGCACCGTCTTCCTCGTCAGCCACGGCATCAACACGGTCCGCGAGACCTGCGACCGCGCGATCTGGCTGGAGGCGGGCGTGCTGCGCATGGACGGCCCGTCCGCGGAGGTCTGCGCCGCGTACGAGGCCTTCGCCCGGGTACCCCGGGACGGGTGAAGGCCCCGGCCCCCGGAACGCGTTCCGGGGGCCGGGGCCTTCGTCGCCGCAGGGGCTAGCTGTGCGCGCGCAGCAGGCTGCGCATGGTCCGCATCGCCACCGACAGGTTCGCCAGGTCGAAGTCGTCCGAGCCCTGGATCTCGTCCAGGGTCGTCCGGGCCCGGCTGATGATCGCCGCGTTCTTCTCCTCCCAGAGCTTGAAGCGCTCCTCGGGAGTGGCGTCGCCGTTGCCCACCGACAGCACGTCGGCGGTGAGCGCCGCGTGCGCCGCGAACAGGTCCTCGCGGATGGAGGCGCGGGCCATGGACTGCCAGCGGTCGGACCGCGGGAGCTCGATGATCCGGTCCATCAGCTGGGTGATGTCCAGGCGGTCGGCGAGGTCGTAGTACACCTCGGCGACGTCCAGCGGGGCGACTCCGGTGCGGTCCGCGATCGCGACGACGTCCAGCGTCGGGAAGGCGGAGGAGAAGCCGGCCACCTTGGCCGCCAGTTCCTCCGGCACGCCCTCGCCGATCAGCTCGTCCATGATCGACCGGTACCACTCCAGGTCCGCGCCGCGCACCAGCTTCGGCACCTCGGCCCAGACCTGACCCACCCGCTGCGCGAAGAACTCGATGGTCTCGGTGATCTGGAGGGGCTGCGGCCGGTTGTTCAGCAGCCAGCGGGTGCCGCGCTCGACCAGGCGCCGCGAGTGCAGCCGCACCCGGGTCTGGACATCGGCGGCGGCCTCGTTGTCGAGCGCCTCGACCGCGTCCCACACCTCGCCGAGACCGAAGATCTCGCGGGCCGCGAGCTGCGCCCGCACGATCTCCTCCGTGGAGGCCCCGGTCTCCTCGCGCAGCCGGTGCAGGAAGGTCGAACCACCGGTGTTGACGGTGTCGTTGACCAGGATCGTGGTGATGATCTCGCGGCGCAGCGCGTGCCCGTCGACCGCCTCGGGGAACTTCTCGCCCAGGACGGCCGGGAAGTAGGAGAAGAGCAGGCGGCGCAGGTACGGGTCGTCCGGCAGCCCGGTCGTGATGAGCTCGTCCGCCACCGTGATCTTGGTGTAGGCGAACAGGACGGCCAGCTCCGGCTGGGTGAGGCCCTTGCCGTTGCTCAGGAGTTCGCGGATCTGCCGGTCGGTGGGCAGGAACTCCAGCTGCCGGTTGAGCAGCCCCGCGTTCTCCAGGCGGCGCATGAAGCGCTGCTGGGCGTGGAGCAGGCTGGGGGCCTGCGCGGCGCCGTTGGCCAGGGCGATGTTCTGCGCGTAGTTGTTGCGCAGCACCAGGCTGCCGACCTCGTCGGTCATCTGGGCGAGCAGCTTGTTGCGCTGCTTGACGGTCATGTCGCCCTCGGTGACGAGCGCGTTGAGCAGGATCTTGATGTTCACCTCGTGGTCGGAGGTGTCCACGCCGGCGCTGTTGTCGATGGCGTCGGTGTTGATCCTGCCGCCCTCGCCGCCGGCACCGGAGCGGGCGAACTCGATCCGGCCCAGCTGGGTCAGGCCCAGGTTGCCGCCCTCGCCGATGACCTTGGCCCGCACGTCGGAGCCGTTGACGCGGATGGCGTCGTTGGCCTTGTCGCCGACGTCCGCGTGCGTCTCGGCCGTCGCCTTGACGTACGTACCGATGCCGCCGTTCCACAGCAGGTCCACCGGCGCCCGCAGGATCGACTGCATCAGCTCGGCGGGGGTCATCTTGGTGACGCCCGCCTCGATGCCGAGGGCCGCGCGCATCTGCGCGGTGACCGGGACGGCCTTGGCGGTGCGCGGGTGGACGCCGCCGCCCGCCGAGATCAGCGAGGTGTCGTAGTCGGCCCACGAGGAGCGCGGCAGCTCGAACAGGCGCCGGCGCTCGGCGTAGGAGGTGGCCGCGTCCGGGTCCGGGTCGATGAAGATGTGCCGGTGGTCGAATGCGGCCACCAGGCGGATGTGCTCGGACAGCAGCATGCCGTTGCCGAAGACGTCGCCGGACATGTCGCCCACGCCGACGACGGTGAAGTCCTGGCTCTGGGTGTCGTGGCCGAGCTCGCGGAAGTGCCGCTTGACGGACTCCCACGCGCCGCGGGCGGTGATGCCCATGCCCTTGTGGTCGTAGCCGGCCGAGCCGCCGGAGGCGAAGGCGTCGCCCAGCCAGAAGCCGTAGGCCTCCGCCACCCCGTTGGCGATGTCGGAGAAGGTCGCGGTGCCCTTGTCGGCGGCGACGACGAGGTAGGTGTCGTCCTCGTCGTGGCGGACCACGCCGCGCGGCGGCACGACCTCGCCGCCGACCAGGTTGTCGGTGATGTCGAGCAGCGCCGAGATGAAGATCTTGTACGAGGCGATGCCCTCGGCGAGCCAGGCGTCGCGGTCCACCGACGGGTCGGGGAGGTTCTTGGCGACGAAGCCGCCCTTGGCGCCGACCGGCACGATGACGGTGTTCTTGACCATCTGCGCCTTGACCAGGCCGAGGATCTCCGTACGGAAGTCCTCGCGCCGGTCGGACCAGCGCAGACCGCCTCGGGCGACCTTGCCGAAGCGCAGGTGGACGCCCTCGACGCGCGGCGAGTACACCCAGATCTCGAAGGCCGGGCGCGGCGCCGGCAGGTCCGGGATGGCCTGCGGGTCGAACTTCATCGACACGTAGGCGTGCTGCTCCCCGGCCGAGTTCAGCTGGAAGAAGTTGGTGCGCAGCGTCGCCTTGATGAGAGTGAGGAAGGCCCGCAGGATGCGGTCCTCGTCGAGCGAGGCGACCTGGTCCAGGGCACCGTCCAGCTCCTCCAGCATGGCGTCGACGAGCTCGCTGCCGGCGGTCTGCCGGGCGGGCGACATCCGGGCCTCGAAGAGCGAGATCAGCAGCCGGGTGGTGTGGACGTTGTTGCGGAGGGTGTCCTCCATGTAGTCCTGGCTGAAGGTGGAGCCGGCCTGTCGCAGGTACTTGGCGTACGCGCGCAGGACGACGGCCTGCCGCCAGGTCAGCCCGGCGCCGAGCACCAGGGTGTTGAAGTTGTCGTTCTCCGCGTCGCCCCGCCAGACCGCGGCGAAGGCGTCCTGGAAGCGCTCGCGGGCGTCGTCGCCGAGGTAATGGGACGCCGCCGAGGCGTCGCCGCTGCCGGAGGGGACGGGCATCCGCAGGCCGAAGTCGTAGATCCAGGCGCTGACCCGGTCCGCGCGGCGCAGCTCGTACGGGCGCTCGTCGGTGACCTCGACGCCCAGGCGCTGCAGGACGGGCAGCACCGCGGAGAGCGAGACCTGCTCACCGGTGCGGTAGATCTTGAACCGGCGTTCGCCGGGGCCCGCGCCGACCGGCTCGTACAGCGACAGCGCGAACTCGCGGTCGCTGGCGGAGAGCCGCTCCAGGTGGCAGAGGTCGGCCACGGCCGCGCGCGGCGAGTGGTCGGCCTTGTAGCCCTCGGGGAAGGAGGTGCCGTAGCGGCGCAGCAGCTCGGCGGCGCGCTCCTCGCCGAGCTCGGCGACCAGGGCCTCTCCGAAGCCGTCGGCCCAGGAGCGGGCGGCCTCGACGAGGCGGCTCTCGATGCGCTCGACGTCCCCGTCGGTCAGGACGGGCAGTTCCTGGCCCTGCGGGACCCGGACGACGAAGTGGATGCGGGAGAGGATCGACTCGGTGTTCCAGGCGGTGAAGTCGACGCTGGTGCCGTCGAGCTCCTCCTTGAGGATGTCCATCAGGCGCAGCCGGACGCCGGTGGTGAACCGGTCGCGCGGCAGGTAGACGAGCGCCGAGTAGTAGCGGCCGTACTCGTCCTGGCGCAGGTACAGCCGCAGCCGGCGGCGTTCCTGGAGGTAGAGCACGGAGGTGACGATGGACTGGAGCTGGTCGACGGGCGTCTGGAACAGCTCGTCGCGCGGGTAGGTCTCCAGGATCTGCAGCAGGTCGCGGCCGTCGTGGCTGGACGGAGCGAAGCCGGCGCGCTCCAGGACCTCGGCGACCTTGCGGCGGACGACCGGGACGCGGCGCACGGACTCGGTGTACGCGGCGGAGGAGAACAGGCCGAGGAAGCGGCGCTCGCCGACGACGTTGCCGTCGGCGTCGAACTTCTTCACGCCCACGTAGTCGAGGTAGGAGGGGCGGTGCACGGTGGAACGGCTGTTGGCCTTCGTCAGCACCAGCAGGCGGTGCTCGCGGGCCTTGGCGCGGGCGTCGGCCGGCAGCCGGTTGAAGGACGGCGAGACCGGGTGGCCGTCGTCCTTGCCGCTGTGGTGCGGGTCGGAGCGCAGGATGCCGAGGCCGGTGCCGGGCACCGCGGCCAGCGCGTCCCCGTCGACCAGGTCGTACTCGCGGTAGCCGAGGAAGGTGAAGTGGTCGTCCGCGAGCCAGCGCAGCAGCTCTCGGGCCTCTTCGAGCTCGTACTCACGCAGATCGGGGGCGGACGGCTCGGTCGGCAGGTCCTCGGCGATGCGCAGCGCGGCGTCGCGCATCTTCTCCCAGTCCTCGACGGACTCGCGGACGTCGGACAGGACGCGCAGCAGATCGACGGTGATCTGCTTGAGGTCGGCGCGGTCGGTCTCGCGGTCGATCTCGACGTGGATCCAAGACTCCACCAGGGAGTCGTGGGGGCGCGCGGTACGGGGGCCGTGCGCGTCGCAGTCCGGGCCGAGGATCTCGATCAGCTTGCCGGTGACGTCGCGGCGCACGACGACCTGAGGGTGGATCACGACGTGGATGCCGCGGCCCTGCCGGGACAGCTCGTTGGTCACCGAGTCCACGAGGAACGGCATGTCGTCGGTGACGACCTCGACCACGGAGTGGCTGGAGGTCCAGCCGTTCTCCTCCACCGTGGGGGTGTGCACGCGGACGCTCGCGGTCCCCTGGGGGCGGTTCTCCGCGAGGCGGTAGTGCGAGAGCGCCCCGCCGAACACGTCGACCGGGTCCCGGTCGAGAAGGTCCTCGGGTGCGGTGTGCAGGTAGTAGCGCTGGAGGTACCCGAGCACGGCGTCCGGGTCAGGACGCTCTCCGCGCTCGGACCCAGTCGGAAGTAGCCCCCCGGCCGGGCTGTTCTCAGCTACGCGGGCCGCCCGTGCGAGCAGCTCGGCCTTTGCTTCGTCCAGCTTGGTCTGCATGTCCTCTGGCTCCTGTCGCGCGCCATTGCGTGACGTAGGTGAAGGAAGGAATGACATAGCACCGCGAGGCGGGGTGTCCGTTCGGGATCGACGCTATGTCGTCGAGAGAGCCGACCGGGAGGGAATCAGCCATGATCATCAGGTCCCGGTGGCGGGGATCAGCGAGGGCCCGGGCACGGTCGTGCGCCGGGCGCAGGCCGGGGGCTTCGGCGCCCCCGATGGCTATCGCGCTGATCACGGGTACAAGGCTATCCCGCCCGCCCCCCACTCCGTCACGGTCCGGATCTGTACAAAAGTGGGTGCACAAGTTTGACGATGTGCGCAGTGACGCGGCCCGCGCCTCGTGCCAGTACCTATTCGGCCAGCTCGCGAGCAGTGCGAACCGCGTCGGCCAGCGTGTCGACGACCGGCACTCCGGCCGATTCCAGACTGCTGCGGCTGTGCGAACCACCCGTGTAGAGGACGGCGCGCGCGCCCACATGTCCCGCGGCCAGGGCGTCGTCGACGGCGTCTCCGATCAGGACCGTACGGGCGGCCGTCACGCCCGTCTGCTCCAGGGCCGCCAAATGGCGTACGAGATGTCCTGCCTTGCTGGTGTGCGAAGGGCCGGTGCGCCCGTCGACACGCAAGAAGTGGCCGTCGATCCCGTGGGCCCGAACCAGCGGCACGAGCCTGTCGTGGGGCGCCAGGGACAGCAGAGACTGGGTGAGTCCGTCGCGCTCCCAGTCCCGCAGCAGCTCGCGGGCCCCTTCGGCGAGCCCGGCGTTCTCGGCGGCGGCCCAGTAGTGGCGGTGGAAGGCCTCGTCCATGACGGCCCACTCGGCGTCCGTGGGCACCCGGCCCATGAGGCGTTCGTAGAACTTGGGCACCGGTACGACGTACAGGTCACGGTACGTGGCCAGGGTGATCGGCGGCAGCCCCAGCTCGGCGAAGGAGCCGTTCGTTGCGGTGATGACCGCGTCGATGTCGTGCAGCAGCGTGCCGTTCCAGTCCCACACGATGTGCGGCGCGGACGAGGCGGCGGGTGCGGAGGGGGTGGCCACCCCGGTCGTGTCCGTCACGTGAGCAGTCCCGGAATCTCCTGCACCCCGAACCACAGCAGTTCGTGGTCCTCGGCGCCGTCGACGACGAACCGGGCGTCGTCGTCGCCGCCGTCGGCGGCCGGGAGCGCGCTCGCGGCCGCCGCGACGTCCGCGTCGGCGTCGTCCGCGTCCACGTGCACGGCGGCGGCCACGGTGAGCCGTACGGCGTCGGCCAGGGTCACCTGGCCGAGGGAGGCCTCCTCGACGCCGGGGGCCGCGGTGGCGGCCCCGTCGGCGACGTCCACGGCGACGACGACCCGGCGGCGGGGAGCCGTCGGATCGGCCGCGACCAGGCGCAGGGAGGCGGCCGCGGCACGGCCGAGAGCCGCGTACTCCAGCTCCTCGATGTCGTCCGACACGTACCACTCGCGGAGCCCGGGGGTGACCGCGTAGGCACGCAGCGGGGCGGGGCCCAGCTCACCCGCCGCGTGCGCCTCGGCGAGCCCGGGGAGGGTCAGGGGGACGTAGACGCGCATGGCCGGCCGCTTTCGGTAGTCGGAATCGCCCTCAGGATACGACTGCCGCCCGGCGGGATCACGGGGTACGGCGGAGTGACGGCCCGCGTCCCCCATCGGGCTGCCGGGGCGCGGCGGCACCCCGTCCACCCGCGTACCCCGTCACCGGGCGCCGCGGGCCGCCGGCGGCGGGGGCGGCACTCGGATAGGTGAACCGGGACGCCGGCCGGAGCGGGCACCGGGCGCGGTTGCGGAGCGTGTGCGGGGACCGTAGAAGATCCCCATCAAGTTACCGCCCGGTACCGCTCCGGGCCCGGACTGTTCGGGGGCACATCGCGATGGACACCACGACGCGCGGCACGATCGGCGGCGACGGGAGCCGCCGCCGGGCAACGGGGCCGGGCCGCACCCGGCCGGCCGGGCGTCGCGATCCGCGCCGCCCGGGCGGCCCGCCGCGCGCGGTGCGGCTCGGGCCGCACCACTGGTTCGCGGAACGGCTGCTGGCGGTGGTCAGCGGCCGCCGCCCGGTCCACTCGCTCCTGGGCCACACCGTGGGCGCCGCGTACCAGCAACTGGTCACCCTGGCCCCGGCCGACCCGTCCGGCGACCGGCTCAGCCCGGTCGTCCGCCAGTGCGGCCGTTTCACCCCGGGCCCTGGCGTCATCGAGGCCTTCGCCCGCATCGCCACCGGCGACCGCCTGACCGCGATGGCCTTCCGCCTGGAACAGGGCCCTGACCTCCGCTGGCGCTGCGCCGCCGTCGAAATCCAGGGCCGCCTCCCCTGACCACCCCGCCGGGCCACTCCGGCCCAGCCGACGCCTGGGCGCGGCGGCCCGGGGCGAACCCCCGACCACCCAGCCCCGCCGCCGCTTGAGGCACGGGGACCCGGGGGCAGCGCCCCCGCGACAGCGCCGCACCAAAACCCCCACCCCCGCCGGGAGGCGAACGGCCGGGGCCGGACACCCCTCGGTGCCCGGCCCCGGCCGTGAACGCCCGCCCCCGCAGGGGCTACTTCTTGCGGCGACGCCCGCCGGAAGCCTTCTGCGCCTTGCGCCGCTCGGCCCGCGTCAGCCCGTCCCCACCGGCGGAGTCGCTCTCGAAGTCGCCCTCGACGACACCGCCCTCACCGTCGACCGTCGGCGCCGAGAAGTGCAGCCGGTCCGGACGCTGCGGAGCGTCCAACCCCTTCGCCCGGATCTCCGGACGCGCCGGGGCCCCGGACGGCTCCTTCGCCAGCGACGGCGCGTCCTGCACCGGCACCTCCTCGACCTGCTGCTCGACCTGGACCTCCAGGTTGAACAGGTAGCCGACGGACTCCTCCTTGATGCCGTCCTGCATGGCGTTGAACATGTCGAAGCCCTCGCGCTGGTACTCGACCAGCGGGTCCTTCTGGGCCATCGCCCGCAGGCCGATGCCCTCCTGCAGGTAGTCCATCTCGTACAGGTGCTCACGCCACTTGCGGTCCAGCACCGACAGCACCACGCGCCGCTCCAGCTCGCGCATGATGTCCGAGCCCAGCGCCTTCTCGCGCGCCTCGTACTGCTCGTGGATGTCGTCCTTGACGGACTCGGCGATGAACTCGGCGGTGATGCCCGCGCGGTCGCCCGCGGCCTCCTCCAGCTCGTCCACGGTGACCTTGATCGGGTAGAGCTGCTTGAAGGCGCCCCACAGCCGGTCCAGGTCCCACTCCTCGGCGAAGCCCTCGACCGTCTCGGCCGCGATGTACGCGTCGATCGTGTCGTCCATCATGTGCCGCACCTGCTCCTGGAGGTCCTCGCCCTCCAGGACGCGGCGGCGCTCGCGGTAGATGACCTCGCGCTGGTTGTTGAGGACCTCGTCGTACTTCAGGACGTTCTTGCGCGTCTCGAAGTTCTGGGTCTCGACCTGCGACTGGGCGGACGCGATCGCGCGCGTCACCATCTTGTTCTCGATCGGCACGTCGTCCGGCACGTTCGCCATGGCCATGACGCGCTCGACCATCTGCGCCTTGAACAGACGCATCAGGTCGTCACCCAGCGACAGGTAGAAGCGGGACTCGCCCGGGTCGCCCTGTCGGCCGGAGCGGCCGCGCAGCTGGTTGTCGATACGGCGCGACTCGTGACGCTCGGTGCCCAGCACGTACAGGCCGCCGAGGTCCTTGACCTCTTCGAACTCCGCCTTGACGGCCGCCTCGGCCCTGGTGAGCGCCTCGGGCAGGGCGTGCGCCCACTCCTCGATGTGCTCCTCCGGGTCCAGCCCGCGCTGGCGCAGCTCGGCCTCGGCCAGGTCGTCCGGGTTGCCGCCGAGCTTGATGTCCGTACCGCGGCCGGCCATGTTGGTGGCGACCGTGACGGCGCCCCGGCGGCCGGCCTGGGCGACGATCGTCGCCTCGCGGTCGTGCTGCTTGGCGTTCAGCACCTCGTGCGGGATGCCGCGCTTGGAGAGCTGCTGGGAGAGGTACTCGGACTTCTCGACCGACGTCGTACCGACGAGGATCGGCTGGCCCTTCTCGTGCTTCTCCGCGATGTCGTCGACGACGGCGGCGAACTTCGCGACCTCGGTCCGGTAGATCAGGTCCGGCTGGTCCTTGCGGACCATGTCGCGGTTGGTCGGGATCGGGACGACACCGAGCTTGTAGATCTGGTGGAACTCGGCGGCCTCGGTCATGGCCGTACCGGTCATGCCCGACAGCTTCGAGTACAGGCGGAAGAAGTTCTGCAGGGTGATCGTGGCGAGGGTCTGGTTCTCGTCCTTGATGTCCACCCCTTCCTTCGCCTCGATCGCCTGGTGCATGCCCTCGTTGTAGCGGCGGCCGGCGAGGATACGGCCGGTGTGCTCGTCGACGATCATGACTTCGCCGTCGATGACGACGTAGTCCTTGTCCTTCTTGAAGAGTTCCTTGGCCTTGATCGCGTTGTTCAGGTAGCCGACGAGCGGGGTGTTCACCGACTCGTAGAGGTTCTCGATGCCGAGCCAGTCCTCGACCTTCGCGACACCCGACTCGTGGATGGCGACGGTGCGCTTCTTCTCGTCGACCTCGTAGTCGCCGGTCTCCTCGATGCCCTTGAGCGGCTGGCCGGCCTCGCCCTTGGTCAGCCGGGTGACCAGCTTGGCGAAGTCTCCGTACCACTTGGTGGCCTGGTCGGCCGGGCCGGAGATGATCAGCGGGGTGCGGGCCTCGTCGACGAGGATCGAGTCGACCTCGTCGACCACGGCGAAGTTGTGGCCGCGCTGGACGAGCTCGTCCTGGGACCACGCCATGTTGTCGCGCAGGTAGTCGAAGCCGAACTCGTTGTTCGTGCCGTACGTGATGTCGCAGTTGTACTGCTCGCGGCGCTGGGCCGGCGACATGTTCGCCAGGATGCAGCCGACCTCCAGGCCGAGGAACTTGTGCACCCGGCCCATCATCTCGGAGTCGCGTTCGGCGAGGTAGTCGTTCACCGTGATCAGGTGGACGCCCTTGCCGGACAGCGCGTTCAGGTACGCGGGGAGCGTGCCGACGAGGGTCTTGCCCTCACCGGTCTTCATCTCGGCCACGTAACCCAGGTGCAGCGCCGCGCCACCCATCATCTGGACGTCGTAGTGCCGCTGGCCGAGGACCCGCTTCGCGGCCTCGCGTACGGTCGCGAAGGCCTCGGGCAGCAGGTCGTCCAGGCTCTCGCCGTCCTGGAAGCGCTGCTTGTACTCGTCCGTGAGCGCCCGCAACTCGGCGTCGGAGAGGTTGACGAAGTCCTCTTCGATGGAGTTGACCTGGTCCGCGATGCGGTGCAGTTTGCGCAGGATCTTGCCTTCGCCTGCACGCATGAGCTTGTTGAAGACGGACACCGAGGTTTGTCTCCTTGCCGGTCGGGCCTGAGCACTGTACGTACACGGGCACGGCAGGTGGGCCCCACCGCAACGGCCATCGTAAGCGAGGACGTGGTCGCGTCGGGAGGTCCGCCGTAGCCGCGAGGGCACGGGTGCCCGGATTGAGAACGTACGGGGGGACCCGAAGGTGCCGCTGTTCCCGAAATCCGGTCGCCACCGACCGCCGCCCGGCACCAGAATCCGACCATGCGACCCACCACTTTGAGCACGGAACGGCTGGAACTGCGGCCCTTCGCCCCCGCCGACGAGGACGAGGTGTACGCGGCCTGCCAGGACCCCGACGTCCAGCGCTGGACCATGGTCCCCTCCCCGTACGAGCGCTCGGACGCGCACCGCTTCGTGTGCGAGGTGGTCCCGGACGGCTGGCGCGAGGACACGGGGTACAGCTTCGCCGTCCGCCTCGGCGCGGGCGGTCCGCTGGTCGCGGCCGTCGGGGTGCACGTGCGCGGCGACCACGGCTACGAGGTCGGGTACTGGGCGGTCAAGGAGCACCGGGGCCGCGGCTTCATGACCGAGGCCGTCGGCGCCGTCGCCCGTTGGGCCTTCACCTCGCTGGCCGCCGCCCGCCTGGAATGGCGCGCCGAGGTCGGCAACGCGGGCTCCAGGGCCGTCGCGGAGAAGGCCGGCTTCCGTATCGAGGGCACCCTGCGGGCGGCCCTGGTCCAGAGCGGCACCGCCCGCGACGCCTGGATAGGCGCCCTGCTCCCCTCGGACCTCGGACTGCCCGGCGCACTGCCGTACCTGCCGGCTGTCAGTGGTGGCGCCTAGGCTGCGGATCATGACCATGACCGCGCCGGTGCTGCCGCAGCCGACCCTTTCCCTGTCCGCCGACGAGGCCCGCAGGATCGCTCTGCGGGCGCAGGGCCTGCTGGGCGCGCCCGACCGCCGCGGCGGAGTGCGCGGGGTACTGCGGCACCTGGGCGCCGTACAGCTGGACACCATCTCGGTGCTGGCCCGCTCGCACGAGCTGATTCCGTACGCGCGCCTGGGTGCGGTCGGCCGCGACGCCGTGGAGTCCGCGTACTGGTCCGACCGCCACGCCTTCGAGTACTGGTCGCACGCGGCCTGCATCCTGCCCATCGAGGAATGGCCGCATTTCGCCTTCCGCCGACGGGCCAACCGGGTGCGCGGCCACCGCTGGCACGTCCTGGAGGACAAGGACCGCTCGACGCGGGCGGTCCTGGACCGCCTGCGGGCCGACGGCCCGCTGACCTCCACCGAACTGGGCGGCGCCAAGAACGGCGGCGAGTGGTTCGAGTGGTCCGAGACGAAGATCGCCGTCGAGTGGCTGCTCGACACCGGCGAGGTGGTGTGCGCCCGGCGCCGCGGCTGGAAGCGCGTCTACGACCTGCCCGAGCGCGCCGTCCCCGACGAGCTGCTCCACGACGACCTGGACGACCGCGAGTGCGTGCGCCGGCTCGTGGCCCTGGCGGGACGGTCCCTGGGCGTCGGCACCCGCGCCGACATCGCCGACTACCACCGCCTCAAGGGCGAGCAGGTCGACTCGGTGATCGCGGACTCCGGGCTGGTCCCGGTCGAGGTCGCGGGCTGGGGCCGCGGCGGCGGCGCGGGCGCCGCGTGGGCGGATCCGGCGGCGCTCGCGACGGCCCCCCGGGGCCGGCACCGCACGACGCTGCTGTCCCCGTTCGACTCCCTGGTGTGGGACCGCCCGCGGACGGAGCGGATCTTCGGCTTCACCCACCGCCTGGAGGCGTACGTCCCCAAGCCGAAGCGGATACACGGGTACTTCGCGATGCCGCTGCTGGCCGGCGGCCGTCTCCGGGGGCGGGTCGACCCGGGGCGCGAGGGACGCGTCCTGGTGGCCCGCCAGCTCTCGCTGGAGACCCCGGGGGCGGCCGGGGCGATGGCCGACGCCCTGTGGGAGGCGGCCGGTTGGGTGGGTTGCGAGGAGGTACGGGTCGACCGCGCCGGCTCGGCCGCGGAGGCGGCGGCCGTCACGGCGGAGCTCCACGCGCGGCGCCCGTAGCGGGCCGCCCGCAGGGGGCACCGGCGGCGGGGGCCGTGGTGCTGCCGCGCGGCATCCGCGCGCCGGCGCCGACTCGGCGGATGCCGACGCTCAGCGGATTTCGAGGATCTTCTCCCGCATCGCGTAGACCACGGCCTCCATCCTGGAGTGCAGCTGGAGCTTCTCCAGGATGTTGCGGACATGGTTCTTCACGGTGTTCTCGGAGATGAACAACTCCTTGGCGATGTCCCGGTTGTTCATGCCGGTGGCCACCAGTTTCAGGACCTCCAGCTCGCGGTCCGTCAGCCGGGGCGCCGGCACCAGCCGCCGTTCGTCCGTACGCTGGATCATCGACTTGAACTCGGTGAGCAGCTTCGACGCCATCGACGGGCTGATCTGCGACTGCCCGTCCGCGACCGCCCGGATCGCCGTGGCCACCTCGTCCGTGGAGATCTCCTTGAGGAGGTACCCGGTCGCGCCCGCCTTGATCGCGTCGTAGAGGTCCGCCTCCTCGTCGCTGATCGTCAGCATGATGATCTTCGCGGAGGGGGCCACCTCCTTGATGGACGTGCACGCCTCGATCCCGCCGCGCCGGGGCATCCGCACGTCCATCAGCACGATGTCCGGCAGCAGGTCGGCGGCCTTGTCCACGGCCTCGGCGCCGTCGCCCGCCTCACCGACGACCTGGATGTCCTCCTCCTGCGCGAGCACGATCTCCAGCCCCCGCCGGAAGAGGGCGTGGTCGTCGACCACCAGTACCCGGATGGGTTCCCCGGCCGGGTCCCCCTCGGCCGGCCGGTCCGCCTCCCGACAGCCCGCGCCGTCGTCACCGCGCACCGGCCCGAAGCTGTCCGCCATCGTTCCTCCCCCTGCATGTGCCGAGCTGCTGGGTCAACGCCGCGGACACCTCCGCCGGTTGACTGCCCGCCATGATTCCATGCCCGCAGCACGGTGCGGGGGGTCTCGGCGGCCCTCTGGCGCATACGCGTCATACGGGCGCCCCCGCGGGCCCGTCGTACGTCCCGCGGGGGCAATGAACGGGTGATCAGCCGCCCAGCGCGCCGCCGGCGCCCGCCCCGGACTCGTCCGAGCTGGATGCACCGTCGGGATTCAGGTGGATGATGCCGTAGTCGTAAGCGTGACGTCGGTAGACGACGCTGGGCATCTTGCTGTCGGAGTCGACGAACAGATAGAAGTCGTGGCCGACCAGTTCCATCTCGTAGAGGGCCTGGTCGAGCGACATGGGTGCGGCCGAATGGGTCTTCTCGCGGACGATCAGCGGGCCTTCGCCCTGCACTTCCAGCGATCCGATCCGGGTGGTCGGAATCGCGTCCGCCTTCTCCTCGGCGACCGGCTCTCCATTGCCGTTCAGATGCGCGGCGTCGGGTACGACATCGGCGACCTCGGCCGCCGAGAGCCGTCCGGTGCCGCGGCGGGTGTGGCGCTTGTCGTGCTGCTTGCGCAGCCGGGCCTCCAGCTTGTCCTGAGCCAGGTCCAGCGCCGCGTACGGGTCGGCAGCGGCGGCCTCCGCCCGGATGACCGGGCCACGTGAATGAAGGGTGATCTCCACGCGGTCGGAACGGTCGGCCTGCCGCGGGTTGTGCTCCTTGGACACCTCGACGTCCAAGCTGATCACCTTGGCGTCGAGCCTCTGGATCCGCTCCGGATTCAGCTTCTCGGCCACGTGCTTGCGGAACCGCTCGGGCACCTCGGTCTTGCGGCCCTTGACGACGATGTCCACGCAGAACTCCGTTCCCGGATAGCTCCGCCGCGCGGGCGAAGCTTCTCCCTTTCGCACCAGACTCCGGTGAGCACCGGAGACTCGGACTTGGCGACTTTCACCTCCTCCTCCCCCATCGGCAAGATCTGCACCCCACCGACTTCGGAGTCGAGAGACAGCCTCCTGACACGAAGATTTCCGAAACGTGCGATCCGATGCGTGGGGCCCAAGGCTCGCCAGTTCCTCACAACCGAACATATCTCTCTCTGACGGTTGTCGGCACCCGCTACCGGAACGTACCTCCGATCAGGTGGCTGTTCCCTCTTACTACCTGCAACGTTGCGCCTTCCCATCCAGTTCCGAATCTATTCGCGAGACTTTTGCTCCGGTCGGGCAGCGGACCGGATCCGACCGAAGGAGTCCGCCGGCGCGGCGACCACCGCCGCCCCCGGCGCGACCCCCTCCACCAGCCCCGCGGCGCGCAGGGCCCGGGCCGCCTCGGCCAGCGTCGCACCGGTGGTGATCAGGTCGTCCACGAGCACGATCCGGGCCCCGCGCGTCAGCCGCGCCGCCTCCCCGCGCACCCCCAGGGCCCCGGCCAGGTTCTCCCGGCGCTCCCGGGCCCCCAGGGCCGCCTGGTCCGCCACCGCCCGCCGCAGCCGCAGTACGGGGGCCACGCGCGCGGGCACACCGGCCCCGCGCAGCCGCCGCGCCGCGGCGAGGGCGATCCTGCGCGCCGGGTCGTGCCCGCGCTCGCGGACCCGCCGCCGCGCCGAGGGGACCGGCACCAGGACCACCTCCGCCCGTACGGCCCGGGCGGCCGCCGCTCCCTGGTGCTCCGCGAGCCCCGCCCCGACCGCCGCCGCCAGGGCGCCGCCGAGCACCCCGGCCAGCGGCAGCGCCCCGCGCTCCTTGTGGGCCAGCAGGACCTCGCGTACGCCCCCCTGGTACACGGCCGCCGCATGCACCACGGGCAGCCCCGCCGGCCCCGGAGACGGCCGCGCACGCCCCGCCGCGGCCCCGCTCAGCGCGCCGCGGCAGTCCGCGCACACCAGTACCCGGGCCGCCCCGCAGCCGGCGCAGTCGACCGGCAGGACCAGACCGGCGAGCTCGCGCCACCACTCCCGCATACGCCCACCCTGCCGGACGGCGACCGCCCCCGCCTGCCCTGTGGACAACGGCCGGCGCCGACCCGGCCCGATGCGGCCCCGGACCGGCCCCGCATCGGCCCCGCCCCGCCCCGGGTCAGCCCGGGTACACCGGCGCCCTGCCGCCCGCCGCCGCCGCACGCCACTGCGCGCCCGGCGGCAGCCAGACGATCCCGTCGTCCAGCGTGTGCGCCAGTACCGGCTTCGGCTTCGCCTCGTCCTCCGAGACCGCCACCGCCACCGCCGTGAGCCCGGTGGCGCCGGGCAGGCTCGCCGCGACCATCGAACCGTCCGCCAGCATGTAGCGGGCCTGCATGACCCCGCCGCTCTCGCGGCCCACCACCAGCAACCGCCCGCGCGGCGCCCAGCTCATCGCCGTCACGTCCGCCATCTGCGGCGCCGCCGGGCGCAGCTCGCGCACCGTCACCGCCGAGGAGTCGCCCTCGCCGTCCGGCCGTTCGATCCGTCCGACGAACAGCTCCTTGCGGCCCCCGCCCCGCTCCAGGAGCAGCGCGATCCGCACCCCGTCGGACGATGCCTTGAGCGAGGTGATCTGCCGCCCGTCCAGCCCGGCCACCTCGACCTTCTCCGGAGTCCCGGTCCCGCCCGGCACCCGCCACAGCCCGGGACCCTGCGGATCCTGGTCCGCGATCCACAGGTCGCCCGCCGCGTCCCAGCTGGGCGCGGTCAGCTGCTTCGGCCGCCCGCCCTTGCCGACCGGCACCGGTTGCGGCATGGTCCCGGCCCCGACCAGCGGTACGACGTACAGGCCGTGCCGGTCCTCCGAGACCACCGCCGCACGCCTCTCGTCGTACGTCACCGCGGTCGAGCCGACCTTGAACTGGGCGGCCCCGGCCAGCGGCCCCGGCACCTGCTCGGGCCGGTACTGATGCTCCTCGCCGGCGACGTCGAGCTTGATCCGGACCAGCCGGCCCTCCTTGTCGACGTAGTACCCGTAGTCGGGGGTCCGGGGCCGGTTGGCGATCCCCGCCGCCGCGATCTCGGACACCGCGCACAGCGAGGACTTGCCGTCGGAGCGCAGCAGTTCGACCCGGTCGAGCCGGGAGGCCGTCAGGTCCTTGACGGTGTAGAGGAGTTGGGTCGCCATCTTCTGGCACTGCGGCTGCGCGACATTGGCCGCCTTGTCGTTGAGGGGCACGCGCAGCGTGTTCTCCCCGTCGTACGACAGGGACTTGGTGCCCTCGCGCAGCTCCGTACCGGTCGGGAAGCTGGACTCCACGACGGGGCCGAGCCACTTGGACGGACCGGCGAGCAGCGACTGCACCGTCTGCGTGGTCGGATCCATCCGCGAGTCCGGATCGCTGCGCTGGCGCACGTAGACCGGATCGGCGACGAGCGTCCCGCCCGCGAAGTAGTACTTGTTGACCGGCATGTAGATGCGCTGGAAGTCGGACTCGCTGAGCACGAGGTGGGTGGGCGGGGTCGAGATCCGCCACTGCTTGTCCTCCTGGGTGAGCTGGAGGAACTCCTCGTACTGGCCGCCGGTCTCGGGCTGGTACGCGCTGCGCTCGTCCACCGTGGCGAGCTTGGCACCGGTCACCTTGAAGCGGGGGCCGGTCGGGTCCTTCTCGCCCACGGAGAACCGGTCGAGTCCGGCGGAGAGCACGGTGACGGCCGAGCCGGGCTTCCAGTTCTTCGCGGCTTCCTCGGTGAGGTACTTGCGCGCGGTCTCCAGCTGCGGGTCGTCGCTGGTCATGGCTTCGAGGAAGCCGTCGACGATCTCGGCGGCGCTCGCCTTGTCGGCGGGCGGCACCCCGAACACCCGGACCTGGGAGTCGACGCCCTGCGAGGCCTGCACCGGCCGGATGTCGCCGTGGTCGGGCATGGAGGCGCAGCCGGCCAGCAGCACCCCGGCCGCGCCCACGGCGCCGGCCCGTACGAGCCCGGCGCGTACCGACCCCGGCCGCGCGGACCCAGGCCGCGCGAAGACGGCCCGCGCGAAGACGGCCCGTACGAAGACGGCCCGGGCGGACCCCGCCCCCACGGCGCCGGCCCGCGCGCCGCCCCCTCGGCCCATGGGCTCAGACTCCATCGGTTCGATCCTCCTGTGGTGCCTGCTCGGCCGGCCTCGCCACGACCCGCGCCCCGCTGCCCGGCAGGGCCGTGGGGTCGGCGGGTACGGTCGTCTGCCCGGCCACCGGCGACCGGGGCGGTATCGGCGACCGGTCGCCGCCCTCCGGCTGCGGCCGGGGGGCCGCACTGCCCGCGGCCTCGGCGGCGGCCTCCGCGGCGGCCCTGGCCCGGTTGGCCCGGGAGTCCTCGGGCTCCAGCGGGATCGGCGATCCGCGCAGCGGCTCGTCGGCGGTGCGCGGCAGGGTCAGCCGGAACTGCGAACCGCCGCCCGGCTCGCCCCACGCCTGCAGCCAGCCGCCGTGCAGCCGGGCGTCCTCCACGGCAATGGACAGGCCGAGGCCCGTCCCGCCCGTGGTGCGGGCCCGCGCCGGGTCGGCCCGCCAGAACCGGTTGAAGACGCGGGTGGCCTCCCCGGGCTTGAGCCCGACCCCGTAGTCCCGTACGGCCACGGCCACGGCCCCGCCCGCGGACGCGAGCCGGACCACCACGTCGCGCCCCTCCCCGTGCTCCACCGCGTTGACGACCAGGTTGCGCAGCACCCGCTCCACGCGTCGGGCGTCGGCCTCGGCGATGACGGGCTGGGTGTCGCCGAGCACCCGGATCCGGGTGCCCTTGTGCTCCGCGAGGGGCTCGGCCCCGTCGATGACACGGCGTACGACGTCCCGCAGGTCGATGGGCTCCGCCTCCAGGGCGGCCGCGCCCGCGTCGAACCGGCTGATCTCCAGCAGGTCGGCCAGCAGGGACTCGAACCGGTCGAGCTGACCGGCGAGGAGCTCCGCGGAGCGCGCGGTGACCGGGTCGAAGTCCACCCGGGCGTCGTGGATGACGTCGGCGGCCATCCGTACCGTCGTCAGCGGGGTGCGCAGCTCGTGCGAGACGTCCGAGACGAAGCGGCGCTGCATCCGCGACAGCTCCTCCAGCTGCTGGATCTTCTGCTGGAGGTTCTGGGCCATCTTGTTGAACGCTTCGCCCAGACGGGCGATGTCGTCCTCGCCGGTGACCTTCATCCGCTCCTGGAGCCGCCCGGCCGACAGCCGCTCGGCGACCCCCGCGGCCATCCGCACCGGCGTGACGATCTGGCGCACGACGAGCCAGGCGATGGCGCTCAGCAGGACGACCACGAACAGCCCGGCGGTGGCGATGGTGCTTTTGACCAGGTTCAGGGACTCCTCCTCCTGCGTCAGCGGGAAGAGGTAGTACAGGTCGTACGGATCTCCGTTGATGTCCGTCAGCCGTTTGCCGACGACCAGCGCGGGCTCGGGCGCCTTCTGCCCGGAGCCGGCGGTGTACTTGATCTCGGAGAAGGTCTTGAAGGCGCCGGTGGCGTGGTTCACGGCGCGGCGCAGCGCGAGCGGAACGCTCGCGGTGGGGTCGACGTTGCCGGAGGCCCGGGCCCCCTTGACGCCCTGGCCGCCGGGGGCCTGCTCCCCGGTGCCGGCGCCGAGGGCGACGACCTCGAACGCCGTCTGGCCACCACTGGCCAACTGCTTGACCAGGGAGTTCATCCAGGTACTGGCGTCCCGGCCGACCTTGTTGTCGGTCGCGTCGGGTCCGTCCACCGTGGCGGGAGCGTTGGCCTTCTCCTGTGCGACCGCGAAGCCGCCCGCGGCCTGGCTCTGCGCGGCCTCCTCCTTGGCGTCGAGGAGACCCTTGCTGACCTGCGCGATCACGACGAAACCCAGGGCGAGCACCACGGCCAGCGACATCAGCAGGGTCGCGGTGACCACTCGGAGCTGGATGTTGCGCCGCCACAGCCGGACAGCCGGAAGCAGCGGCCGGCGCAGGAGGCGCACGAACAGCCGCAGCACCGGGCCGCCCGGCGCTCCCTGCGCCACCTGGCGCAGCGACCGGCCTCCCCGCAGCGCACCCCAGCGGGAGCCGCCCCGGGGACTGCCGGCCTTCACGTCAGCTCGGTCCTGCCTTGTAGCCGACACCGCGCACCGTCACGACGATCTCGGGGCGCTCCGGGTCCTTCTCGACCTTGGAGCGCAGTCGCTGGACGTGCACGTTGACCAGCCGGGTGTCCGCCGCGTGCCGGTAGCCCCACACCTGCTCCAGCAGCACCTCGCGGGTGAACACCTGCCAGGGCTTGCGCGCGAGCGCGACCAGCAGGTCGAACTCCAGCGGGGTCAGCGCGATGGACGCACCGTCCCGCTTGACCGAGTGCCCGGCCACGTCGATGACCAGGTCACCGATGGCCAGCTGCTCGGGCGCGGGCTCCTCCGAGCGGCGCAGGCGGGCCCGGATGCGGGCCACCAGCTCCTTCGGCTTGAACGGCTTGACGATGTAGTCGTCGGCCCCGGACTCCAGGCCCACGACCACGTCCACCGTGTCGCTCTTGGCGGTGAGCATCACGATCGGCACGCCGGACTCGGCCCTGATCAGCCTGCACACCTCGATGCCGTCCCGTCCGGGAAGCATGAGGTCGAGGAGCACCAGGTCCGGCTTCGCCTCCCGGAAGGCAGCAAGTGCCTTGTCACCGTCTGCAACGAACGACGGCTCAAAACCTTCTCCACGCAGCACAATGCCGAGCATCTCGGCCAGCGCGGTGTCGTCGTCGACGACAAGGACTCGTCCCTTCATGCTTGACATCATCCCATTAGCTAATCGTTACCCGGCGGTGAGCTGTCCCACAGCCAAAAGGGCTGGAAATCGCCCCTCGGACCTGCGTGGGGATCAGGTCGACCAGTCTGCCCCGGATCCGGGTGACAATTGAAGGTACGGGCTGACCGGTATCCGGGGGGACGGTTGGTCCGTTCGGTGGTCCCACGTGGCACGATGACAGCGATCAGCGCCCCCGCCCCGCAGCAGGTGCACGTGAAGGAGTGACGATGAACGACTCTCCGGGCTGGGCTACGCCCGGATCCGAACCGTCCGACAGCGACCGGCCGGGGGCCCCCGCCGACCAGCCGGGCTCCGCCGCGCAGCCGCCGACGCCGCCGGTCCCGCCCGTCCAGCCGCCCGCACAGCCCGCTGCCGACCCCAAGTGGTCCGCCGAGCAGCCGCCCCCGGGCCAGTGGTCCAGCCCGGCCCCCGGCCAGCAGGTCCCGCCCCAGCAGCCCCCGCAGGGCGCCGGCTGGGGAGCGGGCCGGCCGCAGCAGGGCGGCCCGTACGGAGGCCAGTACGGGCCCCAGTACGGCTACCCGGGCGGCCCCGGCCAGTGGGGCAAGCCCCCGGCCGTCAAGCCCGGTGTGATCCCGCTGCGCCCCCTGGGCCTCGGCGAGATCCTCGACGGCGCGGTCGCCACCATGCGCACCCACTGGCGCTCGGTCCTGCCCATCACCCTGGTCGTGGCCACGGTCGTGCAGGTCATCAGCCTCTTCGCGACGAAGTTCATGCTCGACGACCTGATCCTCGCGCCCGCAGAGGACATGACCCCGGCCGACGCGATCAACATGGTGGGCAGCACCCTGTCCGTCACCGCCGTCACCCAGTTCATCCAGTACCTCGGCACGATCGTCGTCACGGCGATGCTCACCATGATCTTCAGCCGCGCGATCCTCGGCCAGAGCTCCTCGATCTCGGACGCCTGGCGCGACGCCCGCTCCCAGCTGCTGCGCCTCGTCGGCCTGACCGCACTCCTCGGCGCCGGACTCGTCGTGCTCGGCATCGTCCTGATGCTGCCCGCGATCCTCGGCAAGAGCATCGGCCTGGCCTTCCTCGGCATGCTGGTCTGGGCCGTGGTCGCCGCCTGGCTCGGCACCATGTTCAGCCTGGCCTCGCCCGCCCTGATGCTGGAGAAGAGCGGCGTCTTCAAGGCCTTCAGCCGCTCCGCGAAGCTGGTCAAGGGCTCCTGGTGGCGCATCTTCGGCATCACGATCCTGACGGCGATCATCGCCGCCATCGTCTCGGCGATCATCTACTACCCGCTGTCGCTCATCGGGATCTTCGGCTTCGGCGGCGGCTTCGCCGCCCTTGAGGACGGCACCGCCACCACCGCCTGGGGCACACTGATCTTCTCCGCGATCGGGCTGATCATCGCGCAGACCATCGTCACGCCGTTCCAGTCCGGCGTCACCGTCCTCCTCTACGTCGACCAGCGCATCCGCCGCGAGGCCCTCGACCTGGAGCTCGCCCGGGCGGCCGGCGTCGAGAACTACGGCACGACCGGAGGCTGATGCACCGATGATGAGTACGGGGGGCCTCATCACCCGCACCGCCGCGCTCCTGCCCGGCGCGGAGACACCACCGGTGACGACACCGCGCGGACCCGCCCGGGAGGCGGCCGAGCGCGAACTGTCCAAACCGGCGTACCACGAGAACGACCCGAGCCTGCTGGACCGCGCCCTGCGTGAACTCCTCACCTGGCTCGACGACTTCCTCCGGTCCGCCTCCGGGATCACACCCGGAGGCGGCTTCGGCCTGCTGACCGTGGTCGTCCTGGTCGTCCTGGTCGTCGCCCTCCTGTGGTGGCGGCTCGGCTCCCCCCGCCGGACCGCCACCAGCACCGGCACGCTCTTCGACGACGGCCCGCGCAGCGCCGCCGACCACCGCACGGCCGCCGAGGCCCACGCGGCCGCCGGCCGCTGGACCGAGGCCGTCCAGGAGCGCATGCGCGCCGTCGTCCGCTCCCTGGAGGAACGCACCCTCCTCGACCCCCGCCCCGGCCGCACCGCCGACGAGGCGGCCGCCGAGGCCTCGGTGTCCCTCCCCGACCACACGGCCGAACTCCGCGCCGCGGCCCGCGCCTTCGACGAGGTCACCTACGGCGGCCGCACCGCCGACGCCGACACGTACGCCCGCCTGCGCACCCTCGACCTCACCCTGGACCGTGCCAAGCCGCTCCTGACGGGACCCCGCGCATGACCGGCCCCACCCCGCCGGCCCCCGGCCCCTTCGACACCGCCCCCGCCGGCGCCCCCGCCGCACCCGGCGTCCCGGCGCCCGACGCACCGCCGCGCCCCGCCCCGGCGGACGCCGCACCCCGCCCCCGCCGGGCCCCGGCGCTGCGCCGGGCGCGCACCGCCCTGGCCCTCCTCGCCCTGCTCGTCGCCGGCGGCGTCGCCATGGCCGTCATGAACTCCGGCACCCGCCACGGGTACCTCGACCCCCGCTCCGCCGACCCGTTCGGCAGCCGGGCCGTCGCCGAACTCCTCAAGCAGCGCGGCGTCACCACCCGCGTCGTCACCACCGCCGGCGAGGCCGCCGACGCCGCCGGTCCCGGCACCACCCTCCTGGTCACCGACCCCGACCGGCTCGGCGCCACCCAGCAGCGCGCCATCCGCTCGGCCGTCGACCTCTCCGGCGGCCGCATCGTCCTGCTCGCCCCCGGCGGCCCCAGCCTCCCCGGCCTGGCCCCCGACGTGCACACCCGAGGCAGCGCCCACACCGACGTCCTGTCCCCGGACTGCGCCCTGCCCGCCGCCACCTCGGCCGGCCGTGCGAGCACCGGAACGGGCCCCCGCTACACCACCACCCGCCCCGGGGCCACCGCCTGCTACCCCAGCGACGGCCACCCCACCCTCCTCGCCCTCCCCGCCACGACCGCCGGCGGCGGCGGCGGCGACACCGTCGTCCTCGGGGCCGACGCGATCCTCCTCAACGAGAGCCTCGCGGACGAGGGCAACGCCTCGCTCGCCCTCCAACTCCTCGGCTCCCGCCCCGACCTCGTCTGGTACATGCCCTCGCTCGCGGACTCCGACCCGGGGACCGCACCCGGCGAGGAGAAGAGCCTCTTCGACCTCGTCCCGGCCGGCTGGTCGTGGGCGCTGCTCCAGCTCTTCGTCGCCGCCGTCCTCGCCGCCTTCTGGCGCGCGCGCCGGCTCGGCCCCCTCGTCACCGAGAAGCTGCCCGTCGTCATCCGCGCCTCCGAGGCCACCGAGGGCCGCGCCCGCCTCTACCGCAAGGCAGGGGCCCGCGACCGCGCCGCCACCGTGCTGCGCGCCGCCGCCCGCGAACGCCTGGCCGCACTGGTCGGCGTACCGCAGGCGCAGGCCCACGACCCGCTGGCCCTCGCACCGGCCGTCTCCGCCCGCCTCACCGACGGGACGAGGGACGCCCACACCCTCCTCTTCGGCACCACACCCCCCGACGACGCGGCACTCGTCGCGCTCGCCGACCACCTCGACGCCCTCGAAAGAGAGGTCCGTACGTCATGACGTACCCGGCCACCGAATCCGCCACCGCGGACAGCGCCCGCGCTTCCCTCGAAGCGCTCCGCACCGAGATCGGCAAGGCCGTGGTCGGTCAGGACTCCGCCGTCACCGGTCTCGTCGTCGCCCTCCTGTGCCGGGGCCACGTCCTGCTCGAAGGCGTCCCCGGCGTCGCCAAGACCCTCCTCGTGCGCGCCCTCGCCGCCTCCCTCGAACTCGACACCAAGCGCGTCCAGTTCACTCCGGACCTGATGCCGAGCGACGTCACCGGCTCGCTCGTCTACGACGCCCGCACCGCCCAGTTCTCCTTCCAGAACGGCCCGGTCTTCACCAACCTCCTCCTCGCGGACGAGATCAACCGGACGCCCCCGAAGACCCAGTCCTCCCTCCTCGAAGCCATGGAGGAGCGCCAGGTCACCGTCGACGGCACCCCGCGCGCCCTCCCGGAGCCCTTCCTCGTCGCCGCCACCATGAACCCGGTGGAGTACGAGGGCACGTACCCGCTGCCGGAAGCCCAACTGGACCGCTTCCTGCTCAAGCTCACCGTGCCCCTCCCCTCCCGCGAGGACGAGATCGGGGTCCTGACCCGCCACGCCGCCGGATTCAACCCCCGCGACCTGCACGCCGCGGGCATCCGCCCCGTCGCCGGCCCGGCCCAGCTCGAAGCCGCCCGCGAGGCGGTCGCCAAGGTGTCCGTCTCCCCCGAGATCGCCGGCTACGTCGTCGACGTCTGCCGAGCGACCCGCGAATCGCCGTCCCTCACCCTCGGCGTCTCCCCGCGCGGCGCGACGGCCCTGCTGGCCACCTCCCGCGCCTGGGCCTGGCTGACCGGCCGCGACTACGTCACCCCGGACGACGTCAAGGCCCTGGCCCTGCCGACGCTGCGCCACCGCGTCCAACTGCGCCCGGAAGCCGAGATGGAGGGAGTCACGGCCGACGCCGTCATCACCGCGATCCTCGCCCACGTCCCCGTCCCGCGCTGATGGCCCTCACCGGACGCGCCGCCCTGCTCGCGGCCCTCGGCAGCATCCCCGTCGGCCTCCTCGAACCGAGCTGGACGGGCCTGCTCGCCGTCAACGCCCCGCTCGCGCTGGCCTGCGCGGTCGACTGCGCCCTGGCGGCGCCCGTCCGCACCCTGCGGCTCACCCGCTCCGGCGACACCTCCGTCCGCCTCGGCGAACCGGCTGAGGTCCACCTCACGGTGACCAATCCGAGCGGCCGCCCATTGCGTGCCCGGGTCCGCGACGCCTGGCCCCCGAGCAGCTGGCTGCCCGGCACGGACATCGCCGCCTCCCGCCACGAGCTGACCGTCCCGGCGGGGGAACGCCGCCGCCTGACCACCCGCCTGCTGCCGACGCGACGCGGCGACCGCACGGCCGACCGCGTCACGATCCGCTCCTACGGCCCGCTGGGCCTGCTCACCCGCCAGGGCTCCCATCCGGCCCCGTGGACGGTACGGGTCCTGCCGCCGTTCACCAGCCGCAAGCACCTGCCGTCCCGGCTGGCCCGGCTGCGCGAACTGGACGGCCGTACGAGCGTCCTGACCCGCGGCGAGGGCACCGAATTCGACAGCCTGCGCGACTACGTACCCGGCGACGACACCCGCTCCATCGACTGGCGCGCCACGGCCCGCCAGCAGAAGGTGGCCGTCCGCACCTGGCGGCCCGAACGCGACCGGCACATCCTGATCTGCCTGGACACCGGCCGGACCTCGGCGGGCCGGGTCGGCGACGCCCCCCGCCTGGACTCCGCCATGGACGCGGCCCTGCTGCTGGCCGCCCTGGCCACCCGCGCCGGCGACCGCGTGGACCTCCTGGCCCACGACCGCCGCCCCCGCGCCCTGGTCCAGGCCCGCTCCGCGGCCGACACGCTCCCCGCCTTCGTCAACGCGATGGCCACGCTCGAACCGGAACTCGTCGAGACGGACTCCCGCACCCTCGTCTCCACCGTCCTGCGCAGCGCCCCGCGCCGCTCCCTGGTGGTCCTCCTGACGAGCCTGGACGCGGCCCCGATCGAAGAGGGCCTGCTCCCGGTGCTGCCGCGCCTCACCCAGCGCCACACGGTGCTGCTGGCATCCGTGGCCGACCCGCACGTCGCGGCCATGGCTGCGGCCCGGGGCGATGTGGACGCCGTCTACGAGGCCGCCGCGGGCGCCCAGTCCCAGGCCCAGCGCCGCCGTACCGCCGACCAGCTGACCCGCCACGGCGTCCACGTCGTCGACGCCACCCCGGACACCTTGGCCCCGGCCCTGGCCGACGCCTACCTGGCGCTCAAGGCCGCCGGCCGCCTCTGAACGCGTTCCCGCCGTCCCGCCCTCGAAGTCGGGACGGCGGGGACGAACTCGAACTCGAACTCGCCCGGGAACGCAGAAAAGCCCCGCACCGAACCCTTGACGGGTTGGTGCGGGGCTTTCCCACAATGATTGTTCGGCGGCGTCCTACTCTCCCACAGGGTCCCCCCTGCAGTACCATCGGCGCTGAAAGGC
>NZ_JBSGQV010000008.1:0-224378 GCF_053606025.1 Streptomyces sp. NPDC055254
CACACCTCTTGGGGGGGGGCCGCCCGCTTCTTTTTTTACTCCCCCCGGGGGGGCGGGGGGCGCCCCCATGTCGTGCGGCTGTCAGATGCGGACCTCCACGGCGCGCGCCACGCGGTCGTGCAGGCTGCGGCCGTCCCGGTCCCGGACCAGCGCCGGGACCACCAGGGCCAGCAGGAGAGTGCGCAGCGCCACGCGGCCGATGCCCAGGCGGCCACCGTCCTGCGCCACCACCCGCAGGCCGACGAGCCGCTTGCCGGGGGTGGAGCCCACGGTGCCCACCGTCAGGAGGGTCAGGCCCAGGAACAGCCCCAGCGTCCAGTCGCCGGTCGCGGCCAGGTCACCGCCCGTGATCAGGCCGTACGCGATGAGCTGGCAGCCGATCCAGTCCACGGCCACGGCCCCGAGCCGGCGCCCGAAGCGCGCCAGGGAGCCGGGACCGTGCTGCGGCATGCCGAGCCGCTGGCCCGGATAGCCGAAGTCGACGCCCATCTCCTCGGCGGCCGCGCGGGGGCCGGAGAGCCACGATCCGATTGCTTGCCTGTTGTCCACCCGAACACGGTACCGGTGCCGCTCCACGGCACCCCGCCCGGACCCTGGTTAACTTGTGCGAAACAAATGGGTCATGCTTGAGAAATCCCGTCTGCTTATGGTCGGGTCAGCGTGCGACACCGCACTGGCGCACCACGAGCTATAAAGCCCGTCCCTACCCCGGGGCCGGGAGTAGGAGGAGTTGGATGTTCCAGAACGCCGACGAAGTGAAGCAGTACATCGAGGAGAACGACGTCAAGTTCGTTGACGTCCGCTTCTGTGACCTGCCTGGTGTGATGCAGCACTTCACCATCCCGGCGCGGGCGTTCGACCCGGCGGAGGAGCTTGCCTTCGACGGATCCTCCATCCGCGGCTTCCAGGCGATCCACGAGTCCGACATGGCGCTGCGCGCCGACATCACGACCGCGCGCCTGGACCCGTTCCGCAAGGACAAGACGCTCAACATCAACTTCTTCATCCACGACCCGATCACGGGTGAGGCCTACAGCCGCGACCCGCGCAACATCGCGAAGAAGGCCGAGGCGTACCTCGCCTCCACCGGCATCGCCGACACCGCGTACTTCGGCCCCGAGGCCGAGTTCTACGTGTTCGACAGCGTGCGCTTCGCGACCTCCGCGAACGAGGGCTTCTACCACATCGACTCCGAGGCCGGCGCCTGGAACACCGGTTCCGAGGAGAACAACCGCGGCTACAAGGTCCGCTACAAGGGTGGTTACTTCCCCGTAGCCCCGGTCGACCACTTCGCCGACCTGCGCGCCGAGATCTCCCTCGAACTGGACGCCCAGGGCCTGCAGGTCGAGCGCCAGCACCACGAGGTCGGCACCGGTGGCCAGGCCGAGATCAACTACAAGTTCAACACGCTGCTCGCCGCGGCCGACGACCTGATGCTCTTCAAGTACGTCGTCAAGAACGTCGCCTGGCGCAACGGCAAGACCGCGACCTTCATGCCGAAGCCGATCTTCGGTGACAACGGCTCGGGCATGCACGTGCACCAGTCGCTGTGGGCGAACGGCGACCCGCTGTTCTACGACGAGGCCGGCTACGCGGGCCTGTCGGACACCGCGCGCTACTACATCGGCGGCATCCTCAAGCACGCCCCGTCGCTGCTGGCGTTCACCAACCCGACGGTGAACTCCTACCACCGCCTGGTGCCGGGCTTCGAGGCGCCGGTCAACATGGTGTACTCGCAGCGCAACCGCTCCGCCGCCATGCGCATCCCGATCACGGGCTCGAACCCGAAGGCGAAGCGCGTCGAGTTCCGTGCCCCGGACCCGTCGTCCAACCCGTACCTCGCCTTCTCGGCGCTGCTGCTCGCGGGCCTCGACGGCATCAAGAACAAGATCGAGCCGATGGAGCCGATCGACAAGGACCTCTACGAGCTCTCGCCCGACGAGCACGCGAGCGTCCCGCAGGTCCCGACCAGCCTGGAGGACGTCCTCAAGGCGCTGGAGGCGGACCACGAGTACCTCCTGGCCGGCGGTGTCTTCACCCCCGACCTGATCGAGACCTGGATCGACTACAAGCGCACGCACGAGATCGCCCCGATCGCGCTGCGTCCGCACCCGCACGAGTTCGAGCTCTACTTCGACATCTAAGAAGTCGCGGTAACGTCCGAGACGCAGGCCCCCGGCCGCTCCATGGAGCGGCCGGGGGCCTGCGTCGTCAGTCGGCGAGTTCGACGCGCCGGACGTGGGCGACCGTGACCCGGTCGATCTCCTCGACGGTCCGGCCGTCCTCCATGGCGTAGGCGGAGAATTCGGATGTCTCGGTCTCGGTCTTGTCGCCCTCGACGTGCCGGGTGAGGAACTCGCTCTGCCCGATGAAGTCGCCGTCGTCGTCGAAGGCGTTCACGGTGACGGTGTAGTTGGCCGGCGGTCCGCCCGGGTTGGTGATCTTGTACTTGACCTCGTAGGCGGAGCAGTCGTTGAACTGGTACTCGTCGCTGTCGTCGCAGGTGCCCTTGCCCTTCGCGTCCGAGTCGGCGGTCTCGGATCCGGTTATCCGCACGTGGTCGGCCGGGTCGCCGTCCGAGACAGTCCACCAGGCGCCCGCGGCCGCCAGCGCGAGGGCCGTGACGACCCCGGCGGCCACGATCGCGGTGCGGGGGACGCGCCCCCGGGGCGTCCGGGCGGGCTTCAGGGGCGCTACGGGCCCACCGGGCCCACCGGGCGCCGCGGACCCCGGCAGAGGTGTCGCGACGGGCGGGGGAGGTGTCGCGGGCGTGGGCGGTTCCGTCACTGGCTGCTCGTTCCTGTCGACCGGTCGGGCGGCTCATTCTCGGCCGCGGAGCCGACGACGGTCAGCCGCTTCGGGGGAATGTCCCCCGATGGAGTTGACGGGAGCGGGGGCGTGCCGGGGCGTGCTCGGCGCGGCTCGTCCCAACTATCCGAAGAATTCAGGTCGTGCCTGGTCAGACGCCGTCTATGGGGCTCGCTCGGGCGGGTCGGCGGCATTCCTGCTTTGACAGGCGGGCGGGGCAGGGTGAGGGTGGAAATGACCTAAGGACCGGATAAGAGAGAGATGTTCGGAGGTGCATGGAAATGCGCCGTAGGATCCTCGCGGCAGTCATGACAGGGGCCGCTGGAGTAGCCCTCGCCGTTCTGCCCGTCGGCAGTGCCTCGGCCACCAGCACGGGTAGTGGCGGTGGCGGCCACGGTACGTGGCGGTGCTCCGAGCACCGGTACAACGACTGGCGTTGGAACGAGTGCTGCAACCGCGACTGGCGCGACCGCCCCAGCTGGTGTTGGGACGTCGGCGGCGTCGGTGGCAACGGCGGCAACGGGCACGACCACAACTGGAACCACGCCGACTGGCGCGACAACGACTGGCGCGACGCCCACTGGAACGACTCCGGCCGCGGCGGCAACGGCGGCAACGGCGACTGGGGCCACCACGGCGACTGGAGTGGCGGTAACGGCGGCGGCGGCAACGGCGGCGACTGGGGCGGCGGCCACGGCGGTAACGGTGGCGGCGGCAACGGCGGCGACTGGGGCGGCGGCCACGGCGGTAACGGTGGCGGCGGCAACGGCGGCGACTGGGGCGGCGGCCACGGCGGCAACGGCGGTGGCGGCGGCAACGGCGGCAACGGCGGCGGAGGCTGGGGCGGCGGTGGCCGCTGACCGAGACGACCGGTAACCCGTAACCCGGGGCCCACAGCACGAACCGATGCCCCTGCTCCGCCGGACTCAGCGGAGCAGGGGCATCGCTCCGGTCAGATCGCGCAGGCAGCGGACCGCGAGCTCGGCCGGGGAACCGGGCCCCGCCACCGGGGCGTCCGTCGCCGACCACAGCTCCAGGGAGACCCGGATCGCGTCCGTCGCCGCGGCCGCCAGCAAGCGTACGCCCAGCGGGTCGGCCGCCGGGCCGGCCAGCCGCGCGATCAGCGGCACGAGGTTCTCCTCGGAGTCCTGGTTCACCCGGTACCAGACCGCGCGCAGCGCCGCGTCCGTCGCCGCCGCCCGCAGCAGGCCCCGAGTCACCTCCAGCCCCTCCTCGACCGCCTGCGGGCCGCTCAGTGCCCGGGTGACGGCCCGCTCCAGGGCCTCGGCCAGCGGAGTACCGGGCTCCTCCTCGGCGAGCAGCGCGCGCCACGCGTCGCCGCCGCCCGTGAGGAGCGGGGCAACCGCCTCCTGCTTGTTGCGGAAGTAGCGGTAGAACGTGCGCAGTGCCACGCCCGCCCGGTGCGCGATGTCCTCGGCGGTCGTGCCGTCGGGGCCGTGCTCGGCGAAGAGTTCGCAGGCCGCTCGGGCGATGTCGAGCTGAGTGGCGACCTTGCGGCGCTCGGTCAGCGACTGGGCTCCGGGACCGCCCTGGGGGGAGTACGGACGAGGGGATCTCACGGGGTGAAGCCTACCTCTCGGACCTCCCGGTAATGCATTGCGTGACTCTCTGGCAAAACGTGCCAGTACCTCGGTACGCTCGCCCCATGAACCGTTACGAAGGACGTCGCGTCCTCATCACCGGCGGCGGCTCCGGCATCGGCCGGGCCACCGTCCACCGCATCCTCGCCGAGGGCGGCCGGGTGCACGCCGTGGACGTCAGCGAGGGCGGCCTCAGGGCCACCGCAGACCGGGCCGCCTCGGACGGCCACGCGGACCGGCTCAGCACCGCCGTCCTCGACATATCCGACGAGAGCGCCGTCAAGGCGGGCGTGAGCGCCGCGGTCGAGGCCCTCGGCGGCATCGACGTCCTCGTCAACGCCGCGGGCATCCTGCGCTCCGCGCACACCCAGCAGACGACCCTCGACCTCTGGAACCAGGTCATCGGGGTCAACCTGACCGGCACCTTCCTCATGATCCGCGAATCGCTGGCGGCGCTGCTCGCCGGGGACCAGCCGGTCGTCGTGAACTTCAGCTCCACCTCGGCGTCCTTCGCCCACCCCTACATGTCCGCCTACGCGGCGAGCAAGGGCGGGATCCAGTCGATGACCCACGCGCTGGCCGCCGAGTACAGCAAGCAGGGTCTGCGCTTCGTGAGCGTCGCCCCCGGCTCCATCGAGAGCGGCATGACCACCGGCACCGGCCCCGGCCTGCCCGAGGACACCGACTGGTCGCTGTTCACCAAGCTCGCCCCCGCCCTCGGCCAGGGCTTCGCCGGCCCGCAGACCGTGGCCGGCGTCGTCGCCATGCTGGGCTCCGAGGACGGGGCCTTCATCACCGGTACGGAGATCCGCATCGACGGCGGCACCCACTACTGACCGGCCCTCAGCTGCGGGCCCCTACGCCCTGAACCGCTCCCAGAGCCGGGGGAAGCGCTCCGCGAGCACGGCTTCGTTCTCGAAGTCCAGCGCGGCGCCCTCCGGCTCCGCGGCTTGCAGGGGAACGCCCAGATCCGGTGCCACCGAGCCGGTCAGCTGCTCGTACGCCTCGTCGGCGGCGTACCCCAGCTCCTCGCCGTCCCCGTCGATCTCCTCGTCGAACTCGTCCAGGAGCTCCGCGAGCCGGTCCGGGTCGTGCACCCCGCCCTCGAAGACCTCCCGGCCCTGCCCGATCAGCCAGCACCGGAAGTAGTCGAAGGCGTCGTCGCTGGCCCCGTCGAGCAGGACCCAGGCGGCACCCCACAACTCCCAGGTGTACGCCCGGTTGTACCGGGACTCGAAGTGCCGGGCGAAGTCCAGGACGGAGTCCGGATCGAGCTGCGCCAGCCGCTCCACGAGCAGCTCGGCGTGGTCCTCGGGGTCGCCCTCGGCGGCCTCGCGGGTACGGTCGACGATCTCCCAGAACTCCGTCTCGTCCATCACCGCTCCAGCATCACGGGTCCACCCCCGCACCGCCACCGCGCATACGGCCAAAGGCCGGTGTCCGACCCCCTGGAGGGCGACACCGGCCTTCGGCACGTCGGTCCGTACGGCTCCGCGGGCTCAGAGGCCGTAGCGCTCCCGGGCCTCCTTCACGGAGGACGCCGGCACCTCGCCGCGGCGGGCGAGCTGGGCCAGCGCGGCCAGCACGATCGACGGGGCGTCGACACCGAAGTGGCGGCGGGCGCCCTCACGGGTGTCGGAGAGGCCGAAGCCGTCCGTGCCCAGCGAGGTCCAGTCCTGCTCGACCCACTGGCTGATCTGGTCCGGAACCTGACGCATCCAGTCGGACACGGCGAGGACCGGGCTCGTGACGCCCTCCAGCGCGCGGGTGACGTACGGGGTGCGCAGTTCGCCGCGCAGCAGCGCCTCGTCGCACTCCAGCGCGTCGCGCCGCAGCTCGCCCCAGGAGGTGGCGGACCAGACGTCGGCGGCCACGTTCCAGTCGGCGGCGAGGAGCTTCTGCGCCTCCAGCGCCCAGTGGATCGCCGTGCCCGAGGCCATCAGCTGGATCTTCGGGGCGTCGGCGGCCGGGGCCGCCTCCGCGAGGTCGGCCGCCGTGTTGAAGCGGTAGAGGCCCTTGAGGATGCCTTCCTCGACGCCCTCGGGGATCGCGGGCTGCACCTTCGGCTCGTTGTAGACCGTCAGGTAGTAGAAGACGTCTTCCGGCTTCTCGCCGTACATCCGGCGCAGACCGTCCTTGACGATCACCGCGATCTCGTACGCGAAGGCCGGGTCGTAGTTGAGCGACGCCGGGTTCGTGGACGCGATCAGGTGCGAGTGGCCGTCCGCGTGCTGGAGGCCCTCACCGGTCAGGGTGGTGCGGCCCGCCGTGGCGCCGACGATGAAGCCCCTGCCGAGCTGGTCGGCGAGCTGCCACATCTGGTCGGCGGTGCGCTGCCAGCCGAACATCGAGTAGAAGATGTAGAACGGGATCATCGGCTCGCCGTGCGTCGCGTACGACGTGCAGGCGGCGATGAAGTCCGCCATGGCGCCGGCCTCGGTGATCCCCTCGTTGAGGATCTGGCCGTCCTTGGCTTCCTTGTAGTACATGAGCTGGTCGCGGTCGACCGGCTCGTAGGTCTGGCCCAGCGGAGAGTAGATGCCGGCCGACGGGAAGAGGGACTCCATACCGAAGGTGCGGGCCTCGTCGGGGACGATCGGCACCCACCGCTTGCCGGTCTCCTTGTCCCGCATCAGGTCCTTGACGAGCCGGACGAAGGCCATGGTGGTGGCCATCTCCTGCTTGCCGGAGCCCTTGAGCAGCGGGGCGAAGGAGCGCTCGGCCGGAGCCGGCAGAGCCACGTGGTGGACCTTGCGGGCCGGGGCCGGGCCGCCCAGCGCCGCGCGGCGCTCGTTCAGGTACTGGACCTCGGGGCTCTGCGCGCCCGGGTGCCCGTACGGGACCTGGCCGTCGGCGAAGGCGCTGTCCGGGATCGGGAGGCCCAGGAGGTCGCGCATGTCCTTGAACTCGTCGACCGTGAGCTTCTTCATCTGGTGGTTCGCGTTCTTCGACTCGAACCCGGCACCCAGCGTGTAGCCCTTGACGGTCTGCGCCAGGATGACCGTCGGCGCGCCCTTGTGCTCCAGGGCGGCCTTGTACGCGGCGTAGACCTTGCGGGGCTCGTGGCCGCCGCGGGAGCTGTGGAAGCACTCGGCGATCTTCGTGTCGGAGAGCACACCGGCCAGCTGCACGAGCGCCGGGTCGGCGCCGAAGAAGTGCTGGCGGATGTAGGCCACGTCGCGGGTCGCGTACGTCTGGAACTGCGCGTCCGGTACCTCGCGCAGGCGGCGTACCAGGGCGCCCGTGGTGTCGAGCCGGAACAGCTCGTCCCAGGCGGAGCCCCACAGGGACTTGATGACGTTCCAGCCGGCGCCGCGGAACTGGGCCTCCAGCTCCTGGACCACGCGGAAGTTGGCGCGGACCGGACCGTCGAGGCGCTGCAGGTTGCAGTTGATGACGAAGGTCAGGTTGTCGAGCCGCTCGCGGGAGGCGAGGGCCAGGGCGGCGGTCGACTCGGGCTCGTCCATCTCGCCGTCGCCCAGGAAGGCCCAGACGTGCGAGCCGGCGGTGTCCTTGATGCCGCGGTTGTGCAGGTAGCGGTTGAAGCGCGCCTGGTAGATCGCGGACAGCGGGCCGAGGCCCATGGACACCGTCGGGAACTCCCACAGCCACGGCAGGCGCCGGGGGTGCGGGTAGGACGGCAGGCCGTTGCCCCCGGATTCCTGGCGGAAGTTGTCGAGCTGCTGCTCGGAGATGCGTCCGTCGAGGAACGCGCGGGCGTAGATGCCGGGGGAGGCGTGGCCCTGGATGTAGAGCTGGTCGCCCGATCCGTCGGCCTCCTTCCCGCGGAAGAAGTGCTGGAAGCCGGTCTCGTACAGCCACGCGGCGGAGGCGAAGGTGGCGATGTGGCCGCCGACGCCGTACTTGGAGCCGCGGGTCACCATGGCGGCCGCGTTCCAGCGGTTCCAGGCGGTGATCCTGGCTTCCATCGCCTCGTCGCCGGGGAACTCCGGTTCGGCGGCGGTGGGGATGGTGTTGACGTAGTCCGTCTCCAGCAGCTTGGGCAGCGCGAGGCCGGCGGCCTCGGCGTGCTGCAAGGTGCGGCGGAGCAGGTATTCGGCGCGGCGCGTACCGGCGGCCTTGGCGACGGCGTCGAGGGAGGCCGCCCATTCGGCGGTCTCCTCGGTGTCGCGGTCCGGGAGCTGGTCGAGCTCGCTCGGAAGCTTTCCTACGGGGTCGGACATCGGTGTGCGCCGCCTTCCGGACAAAGGAGAGGTGGTGAAAAAATCCCTGACGGGCAGGACAGGGTCGTCGGACCTGGTTGAGGTCCGCGACGACTGTAAATCGCTGATCGATGATCGATCAAACGAAAGTGGCGAAGAAATGCAGATCTGGCGAAAGTCGGCACGCCGTGCCAGTCATTCAGGCACGCAGTGCCGGTCGAATCAGGGCGTATCCGGCACTGATCGCCGAGTTCAGGCGCGCGGAGCGCAGCCCAGGACATGCCGCTTCACCAGGAGGCCGATGTCCGGGTCCTGATTGCGGAAGGCGTCGACGAGGGCTTCGTGCTCCTCGGCGTAGGACTTCTGGACCGTTCCCAGCCACCGGATGGACAGGGCCGTGAACACCTCGATGCCCAGGCTCTCCCAGGTGTGCAGGAGCACGCTGTTCCCGGCCGCCCGCACCATCTCCCGGTGGAAACCCACCGTGTGCCGTACCTGCGCGGTGCCGTCCTCGGTCCGGTCGGCGTCCCACAGGGCGGCGACGTGCGGCTCCAGGGCCGAGCAGTCGGCCGCCAGGCGGGGCGCGGCCAGCTCGGCCGCGATCTGCTCCAGGCCGGCCCGGACGGGGTAGATCTCCTCCAGGTCGGCCGCGGAGAGGTTCCGTACCCGCACGCCCTTGTTCGGCGCCGACTCGATCAGCCGCAGGGTCTCCAGCTCGCGCAGGGCCTCCCGTACGGGTGTCTGGCTGACCTCCAGTTCCACCGCGATGCGGCGCTCGACGATCCGCTCGCCGGGCTTCCAGCGCCCGCTGACGATCCCCTCCACGATGTGCTCGCGGATCTGCTCGCGCAGCGAGTGCACGACGGGTGGGGTGATCATCGGGTCTTCATCTCCTGGTGGGTGTGCAGGGTCAATGCGGGGCCTGATGCGTAGACAATACGGCGGCGCCCCCGTCCGGAAGTATTCCGGACGGGGGCGCCGACGGTGAGGCTCGTTACAGGCCGACCGCGTACGGGCCGGGCCTGCCTCGTGGGGATCCGACCTCAGAGGCCGAGCTCGACCTCGAACTCGCCGGCCTCAAGGATCGCCTTCACGGCCGAGAGGTACCGGGCCGCGTCCGCGCCGTCCACCAGGCGGTGGTCGTAGGACAGGGTCAGGTACGTCATGTCGCGGACCGCGATGGTCTCGCCGAGGTCCGGGTGGTCGATGACCACGGGACGCTTGACGGTGGCACCGATGCCCAGGATGGCGACCTGGTTCGGCGGCACGATGACCGTGTCGAACAGCGCACCGCGCGAGCCGGTGTTGCTGATCGTGAAGGTCGCGCCCGACAGCTCGTCCGGCGTGATCTTGTTGCCGCGGACCTTGGCGGCCAGGTCGGCGGTCGCCTTGGAGATGCCCGCCAGGTTGAGGTCACCGGCACCCTTGATGACCGGGGTCATCAGGCCCTTCTCGGAGTCCACGGCGATGCCGATGTTCTCCGAGTCGAAGTAGGTGATGGTGCCCTCGTCCTCGTTGATCCGGGCGTTGACGACCGCGTGGGCCTTCAGCGCCTGGGCAGCGGCCTTGACGAAGAACGGCATCGGGGAGAGCTTGACGCCCTCGCGGGCCAGGAACGAGTCCTTGGCCTTGCCGCGCAGCTTCATGATCTTGGTGATGTCCACCTCGACCACGGAGCTGAGCTGCGCCTGCGAGTGCAGGGCCTTCATCATGTTGTCGCCGATGACCTTGCGCATGCGGGTCATCTTGACCGTCTGACCCCGAAGCTCCGAGACCGGAGCGGCGGCGGCCTTGCCGGCCGGGGCGGCCGGAGCCGCGACCGGGGCGGCAGCGGCGGCCTTGGCGGCCTCGGCGGCGGCCAGGACGTCCTGCTTGCGGATACGGCCACCGACACCGGTGCCCGAGACCGCGGACAGGTCCACACCGGACTCCGAGGCGAGCTTGCGCACCAGCGGGGTCACGTACGCGCCCTCGTCACCGGCGGACGCCGGAGCGGCGGCCGGAGCCGGGGTCACCGGAGCCGGAGCCGGAGCCGGAGCGGCGGCCGGAGCCGGAGCCGGGGCGGCGGCCGGAGCCGGAGCCGGAGCAGCGGCGGGAGCCGGGGCGGCGACCGGAGCCGGAGCCGGGGCAGCGGCGGGGGCCGGGGCGGGGGCCTCGGCCGGAGCCGGAGCCGGGGCAGCGGCGGCCGGGGCGGCCGGGGGAGCGGCACCCGCCACGCCGATGACGGCCAGACGGGCGCCGACCTCGGCGGTCTCGTCCTCGCCGACCAGGATCTCCAGCAGGGTGCCGGCGACCGGGGCCGGGATCTCGGTGTCGACCTTGTCGGTCGAGACCTCCAGCAGCGGCTCGTCGGCCTCGACCGACTCACCGACCTGCTTCAGCCAGCGGGTGACGGTGCCCTCGGTGACGGACTCGCCCAGGGCGGGGAGCACGACATCGGTGCCGGAAGCGGCGCCCGCGGGGGCGGCGGCCGGAGCCTCGGCGGCCGGAGCCTCCGCGGCCGGAGCCTCCGCGGCCGGAGCCGCGGGGGCCTCGGCGACGGGGGCGGCAGCGGCGGGAGCCTCGGCCGCGGGGGCCTCGGCGGCCGGCGCGGCGGCCGGGGCCTCGGCACCGGAGCCGTCGTCGATGACGGCCAGCTCGGCGCCGACCTCGACGGTCTCGTCCTCGGCGACCTTGATGGAGGCCAGGATGCCGGAGACGGGGGACGGGATCTCGGTGTCGACCTTGTCGGTCGAGACCTCGAGCAGCGGCTCGTCGGCCTCGACGCGCTCGCCCTCGGCCTTCAGCCAGCGGGTGACAGTGCCCTCGGACACGCTCTCTCCGAGCGCCGGAAGGGTTACGGAAACCGACATGGTTTCAGTTGCTCCTAACGAATGTGCGGAAGTGGTCGTCGCGCCCGTGACGATCAGTCGTGGGAGTGAAGCGGCTTGCCGGCCAGGGCCAGGTGGGCCTCGCCGAGCGCTTCGTTCTGGGTCGGGTGCGCGTGGATGAGCTGCGCGACCTCGGCCGGCAGGGCCTCCCAGTTGTAGATCAGCTGGGCTTCGCCGACCTGCTCGCCCATCCGGTCACCGACCATGTGGACGCCGACCACGGCACCGTCCTTGACCTGGACGAGCTTGATCTCGCCCGCGGTCTTGAGGATCTTGCTCTTGCCGTTGCCCGCGAGGTTGTACTTCAGTGCCACGACCTTGTCGGCGCCGTAGATCTCCTTGGCCTTGGCCTCGGTGATGCCGACGGACGCGACCTCGGGGTGGCAGTAGGTGACCCGCGGGACACCGTCGTAGTCGATCGGGACGGTCTTGAGACCGGCCAGACGCTCCGCGACCAGGATGCCCTCGGCGAAGCCGACGTGGGCGAGCTGGAGCGTGGGGACGAGGTCACCGACGGCCGAGATGGTCGGCACGTTGGTCTGCATGTACTCGTCGACCAGGACGTAGCCGCGGTCCATGGCGACGCCCTGCTCCTCGTAGCCCAGGCCCTGCGAGACCGGCCCGCGGCCGATCGCGACCAGGAGCACCTCGGCGTCGAAGGTCTTGCCGTCGGCCAGCGTCACGCGGACACCGGTCTCGGTGTACTCGGCCTTGTCGAAGAAGGTGCCGAGGTTGAACTTGATGCCGCGCTTGCGGAACGCGCGCTCAAGGATCTTCGAGCTGTTCTCGTCCTCGACCGGGACGAGGTGCTTGAGGCCCTCGATGACGGTGACGTCGGTCCCGAAGGACTTCCACGCCGAGGCGAACTCGACGCCGATGACGCCGCCGCCCAGGATGATCGCGGACTCGGGCACGCGGTCCAGGACCAGGGCGTGGTCCGAGGAGATGATGCGGTTGCCGTCGATGGTCAGGCCCGGCAGCGACTTCGGCACGGAGCCGGTCGCCAGCAGGACGTGGCGGCCCTGGACACGCTGGCCGTTCACGTCGACGGAAGTCGGAGAGGAGAGGCGGCCCTCGCCCTCGATGTAGGTCACCTTGCGGGAGGCGACCAGGCCCTGCAGACCCTTGTACAGGCCCGAGATGACCTCGTCCTTGTACTTGTGGACACCCGCGATGTCGATGCCCTCGAAGGAGGCCTTGACACCGAACTGGGCGGCTTCGCGAGCCTGGTCGGCGACCTCTCCCGCGTGCAGCAGAGCCTTCGTGGGGATGCAGCCGTTGTGCAGGCAGGTGCCGCCGAGCTTGTTCTTCTCGATCAGGGCAACGTCCAGACCCAGCTGGGAAGCGCGCAGAGCCGCGGCGTAACCGCCGCTGCCACCGCCGAGGATCACTAGGTCGAAAACGGTGCTGGCGTCGTTCGCCACGTCACGTCCTCCATGCATGTGCGCCGGGCACCGGTCCTCTGTGACCGGGCGGCGGCTGGTATCGGCCGCTTGTTTCTTCGGCCCTGTGGTGGGGGCCCTGTCCTGCCGAGAACCCATCTTCGCATTTGTCGGGGGAACGCGGGACGCCGGGCCCGGTCTGTGACAGGGCGTTCTGCCCGTAGGGGGGGTTACCAGTGCGTAGAAACCTACGGATTTCGTCGGGGGTGAACCCGCCCCGGGCCCTTGCGGGGGACCCGGGGCGAGTCACGTCTCACACGTGCGCCGGACGGCGGGCGTACGTCAGCCCAGGTCGCCGGTGGCGGTGCGCTCCGCCAGCCGCACCAGGGTGCGCACGGCGGAGCCGGTGCCGCCCTTGGGGGTGTAGCCGTACGGGGCGCCCTCGTGGAAGGCCGGGCCGGCGATGTCGAGGTGGGCCCAGGTGATGCCCTCGCCGACGAATTCCCGCAGGAAGAGGCCGGCGACCAGGCCGCCGCCCATCCGGACGCCCATGTTCGCGATGTCGGCGGTGGGGGAGTCCATGGACTTGCGCAGGTCCTCGGGGAGCGGCATCGGCCAGGAGGCCTCGCCGACCTCCTCGGCGATCTCGTGGATCGAGGTGCGGAAGGCGTCGTCGTTGGCCATGATCCCGAAGGTCCGGTCGCCCAGGGCCAGCACCATGGCGCCGGTCAGGGTGGCGACGTCGACGATCGCGTCCGGGTTCTCCTCGGAGGCCTTCGCCAGCGCGTCACCGAGGACCAGGCGGCCCTCGGCATCGGTGTTGAGGACCTCGACGGTCTTGCCGGTGTACATGCGCAGCACGTCACCGGGGCGGGTGGCGGAGCCGGAGGGCATGTTCTCGGCCAGGGCGAGCCAACCGGTCACATTGACCCGCAGGCCCAGCTTCGCGGCCGCGACGACGGCGGCGAACACGGCGGCGGCGCCGCTCATGTCGCACTTCATCGTCTCGTTGTGGCCGGCCGGCTTGAGGGAGATGCCGCCCGAGTCGTAGGTGATGCCCTTGCCGACGAAGGCCAGGGTCTTCTCCGCCTTGGCGTGGGTGTAGGTGAGCTTCACCAGGCGCGGCGGGTTCTCGGAGCCCTTGCCGACGCCCATGATCCCGCCGTAGCCGCCCTTGAGCAGGGCCTTCTCGTCGAGGATCTGGACCTTGATGCCGTTCTCCTTCGCGGTCGCGGCGGCGACGGCGGCGAAGGCCTCGGGCGTGAGGTCGTTCGGCGGGGTGTTGATCAGGTCGCGGGCGACGTTGACCTCGGTGGCGACGACTGCGGCGCGCTCGGCCGCGGCCTTGTGCTCCTTGTCGCGCGGCTTGGCGCCCAGCAGGGCGATCTCGGCCAACGGCTGCTTCGGTCCGGCGTTCTTGCCGCCGTTGGTGCTCTTCTTCTCGCCGCCCTGGTAGGCGGTGAAGGCGTACGCGCCCAGCAGCGCGCCCTCGGCCACGGCGGTCACGGCGGAGGCGTCGTCCAGCGGGAGGGCGAAGGCGGCCTTCTTGGTGCCGTGCAGCGCGCGGGCCGCGGATCCGGCGGCGCGGCGCAGCGCCTCTTCGTCGTAGGACTCGTCCTGCTCCGGGACGGGGCCCAGCCCGACCGCCAGCACGACCGGGACCTTGAGGCCCGCCGGGGCAGGCAGCTTGGTGGTCTCGCCCTCGGCGCCCGAGGCGCCGAGCGCCTCCAGCATCGTGGCGAGCTTACCGTCGTACGCCTTGTCCACGGCCTCGGCGCCCGCGGCGGCGACCAGGCCCTTGGGGCCCTTCGCCACGCCGACCACGAGGGCGTCGGCGCGCAGCGTCGCAGCGCCGGCAGTGCTGAGAGTCAGAGCAGTCACGGTGGTGAAGTCTCGCTTCCGTTTGTATGTGTGGGCCGAGTGGGTGGACGGCCTTCCAGAGCGATCGTATTCCGGCCCGACCCCCACCGGAAAAGAGCCTACGCGCCCGCACTCGTCCGCACGGCACTCGAAGGTTTGGCAAGTTGTTCGATCAAGAGGTCGGCGGGTTCACCCATCTGTGGTCTCTGTTCCAGGTTTGCCTCGTAGACCTGACGGGGTCCGAGAGACTCGGTCCACTCTCGCAAGGGGACGCGGGGTTCCTTTGCATGTTTTCCACAGAGCTCCCCCGGTCCGGCGCAACGCCAAGGGGCCGGATTCGAGGGACGCCTGCGGGGGGAAAGGCCGAAATGGTCAACAAGAACCGGATGAACAGGGTCGCCGCTGTCATGGCCGCGGCAGCTCTGGTGTCCGTGGCAGTACCTGCCGCGACCGCCCGGGCCGCGGTGGAACCGCGCGTCGATCTGAAGGTGCTCGTCGTCGACGACGGCGGCAGCTCGGTCGAAGCCATCACGTCGGAGCTCCGGGACACCGGGGTGCCCTACACCCGCGTGGCGCTCGGCAATGCGAGCCGGCCGGTCATCGACGCGGCCTTTTTGAGCGACACGGTCGAGGGCCGGCCGCGCGCCAAGTACCAGGGGGTGGTCCTGCCCAACGAGAACCCCTTCGGGGCCGGCTCGGCCGAGATGGCCGCGCTCGCCGCGTACGAGACGACGTACGGGATCCGCCAGGTCGACGCCTACACCTGGGCCCACCCCGGCGTGGGGCTGGAGTACACCGACAACGGCGGCTACAGCGGTCAGCTGGACGGCACTGCGGCCGCCGTCACCGCGGCCGGCAAGGCGGGCCCCTTCGGCTACCTCGGCGGGCAGGTCGCCTTCGAGGACAACTCCGCCCTGGTCCCGGAGAGCTACGGGTTCATGGGCAAGCCGCGGGCCGGCTACACCAGCTACCTCGACGCCCCCGTCGACGGCGGGCGGGCCTCGCTCGTCGGCGAGTACACCCACGACGGGCGCAGCGAACTGGTCGTCACCTTCGGCTACAACCAGCACCAGACGCAGTTCCGGCTGCTCGCCCGGGGCATCGTCGACTGGCTCACCCAGGGCGTCCACCTCGGCCAGAGCCGCCACTACTTCGCGGTCCACGTCGACGACGTCTTCGCCCCGGACGCCCGCTGGAACAAGGAACTCAACTGCACCCCCGGCGACTACGCGTGCGCGGGCGGCGAGGGCAAGGAGAGCACCATCCGGATGACCGCCGCGGACGCGCAGTACGCGGCGCAGTGGCAGACGTCCAAGGGCTTCACGCTCGACATGCTCTTCAACGGCGGCGCCGGCGAGGAGTGGAAGGCGGAGAACGGCGGCGTCGACGCCCTGACCGCGCAGCTGGTCGCCGACCGCGCCCGGTACCGCTGGATGAACCACACCTACACCCACCCCTTCCTCGGCTGCGTCCAGGACGTCACCACCGTCCCGTGGAGCTGCGCGAAGAACGCCCAGGGCGCGATCCAGTACATGAGCCGCGCGGAGATCTCCGCGCAGATCCGAGACAACAACAACTGGGCGGCCTCCAAGGGCATCGCCCTCGACCGCACCGAGCTGGTCACCGGCGAGCACTCGGGCCTGAGGACCAACCCCCAGCAGCCCCAGGACAATCCGAACCTGGCCGGCGCGCTCGCCGACAACGGCGTCAAGTGGGCGGGCAGCGACAACTCCCGCGAACCGGCCCAGCGCGCCGTCGGCGCCGCCCTGACCGTCCCGCGCCACCCGATGAACGTGTACTACAACACGGGCACCAACGCGGAGATGGCCGACGAGTACAACTGGATCTACGCCAGCCGCGCGGACGGCGGCAGCGGCATCTGCGAGGACAACCCGGCGACCTCCACCTGCCTGCCGGCGGCGCTCGACGTCGACACCGGCTACCTCGACCACATCGTCCCCCAGGAGGCCCGGACCGCACTGCGCCACGTACTGGCCAACGACCCGCGCCCGCACTACGTGCACCAGTCCAACCTCGCCGAGGACCGCACCCTCTACCCGGTGCTCAACCAGGTCCTCGACACCTACCGCTCGCTCTACGCGCCCAGCGCGCCGCTCGTCAACCAGAGCATGAAGGACACCGGCGTCGAGCTCGGGCGCCGCGCCGCCTGGGACAAGGCGCTCGCCGCCGGCCAGGTCACCGCCTACCGCGTCGGCACCACCGTGACCGTCAAGGCCCCCGCCGGCGTCGTCGCCCCGGTCACGGCCCCCAACGGGACGAAGAAGCAGCACCTGCTCGGCACCAGCGACTTCGGCACCGCCTACGCCGGTACCCGCTCCACCTGGACCGCTCCCGAGCTGCTCCAGGCCGCCGTGACGCTCAAGCTGCCCAGCTGACCGTCCCGCACCCCGTCACATCCACACGTACCACCTGGCGCCGGCGCTCCGCGAACCCACGGACGCCGGCCCCTTTTCCGTCCTGGGGGGACTCACCGTATGAGCCATGGGCGTCACGTCACCATGCTCACAGAAGGCACCTACCCGCACGTCCACGGCGGCGTCAGCACCTGGTGCGACCAACTGGTGCGCGGCATGCCGGAGGTCGACTTCAACGTCATAGCCCTGACCGGCTCCGGTCGGGAGCCGGTCACCTGGGAACTGCCGCGCAACGTCTACCGGCACACCGCCTTCCCCCTCTGGGGTCGGCCGCCGGGACGCGGCCGCCGGGGCGCCCTGCGCGGCAAGGCCCTGCGCCGCTTCACCGAGGTCTACGAAACCTTCCTGCTCTCCCTGCTCGATCCGGCCCGGGCCGGCGGCGGCCCGCCGGACGCGACCGGCGGATTCTCCGGAGCCCTGCGCGAACTGGCCCTGCTCGCCCGGGCCGGGAAGCTCGCCCCGGCCCTGCGCCGCGAGTCCACCCTGCGCCTGCTGATGTCCGTGTGGACCCGCTCCGGCCTCGACACCGCCGGCGCCGCGCCCACCGTCCACGACGCTCTCACCGCCACCGACCTGCTGGAACACGCGCTGCGCCCGCTCTCCCTACGGATCCCGCCCGACAGCGTCGCGCACGCCGTCAGCAGCGGCCTCGCCACCCTCCCGGCCCTCGCCGCCAAACAGCTCGACGGCGTGCCCTTCCTCCTCACCGAGCACGGCATCTACCTGCGGGAGCGCTACCTCGGCTACCGCACCGCCGAGCAGCGCTGGCCCGTGAAGGCCCTCATGCTCGGCTTCTACCGCGAGCTCAACACCGAGGGCTACCGGCAGGCCGACCTGATCACCCCGTGCAACCAGTACAACCGCCGCTGGGAGGAACGCGGGGGCGCCGACTCCGACCGGATCCGCACCGTCTACAACGGCGTCGACCCGCACCGCTTCCCCGAGGCCGGCCCCGAGCCCGAGGTGCCCACCCTCAGCTGGTGCGGCCGCATCGACCCGATCAAGGACCTGGAGACCCTCGTCCGCGCCTACGCCTTCATGCGCGAGGAACTGCCCGCCCTGCGGCTGCGCCTCTTCGGGCCGGTACCGGTCGGCTGCGAGACGTACAAGCTCCGCCTGGAGGAGCTCGCCGCCGAACTCGGCGTGAGCGACGGGATCACCTACGAGGGCCGCATCGAGCAGGTGGCCGACGCCTACGCCGCCGGCTCGGTCGTCATGCTGTCCAGCATCAGCGAGGGCTTCCCCTTCAGCATCATCGAGGCCATGTCCTGCGGCCGCACCACCGTCTCCACCGACGTCGGCGGAGTCCGCGAGGCCGTCGGCGACACCGGCCTCGTCGTCCCGCCGCGCGAACCGGAGACCATGGCCCGCGCCACCCTCGCCCTGCTCCGCGACGACGTCCGGCGCGCCGAGCTCGGCCGGCGCTCCCGCAAGCGGGTGGTGGAGAAGTTCACCCTCGACCAGTCCGTTGACGGCTTCCGGCACATCTACCGGGAACTCGCCGGCCAACCCGTCCTGCCCGTGCACGAGGGCGACAGCTGGACCCAGCGCCTGGGCGAGCCCTGGTACCGCGAACTGGCCGCGCTCGGCCGCCCCCGGGCCGAGTCCGGCGAAGGGAGCCTGCGATGAGCGGATCCCTCTGGCTCAAGGTCCCGGGCGGCGACACGCTGCCCGCGATCCCCCGGGCCCGGCGCGCCGCCGAGCCCGCCGCCGACCCCATGGACGAACTCGCCGAGCGCCTCGGCGTGTTCATCGCGGGCGCCGTCCACCCCGACGAGATCGCCGCCATCCTGGAGTCCGACGGGATGACCGACGAGTACATCCGGCTCACCTACGGCCGGCCCGACTCCTTCGGACTCGCCGAGGAGCTCTACGCCCGGGTGCCCCGCTCCTTCCCGGAGCCCGAGCACGTCCCCGACCCCTGGAAGGTCTCCCTCACCGCCTGCCTGCTGCGCGGGCTGATCTTCGCCCTGCCCGGCCTCGCCTACATCCTCGGCGCCCCCCTGCTCGACGGCCCGCCGGACCGGCTCGGCCTGCCCGCCGGGACGCTGCCGCTGATCGCCGGGGCGCTCATCGGCTGGGTCTGGGACCAGACCCTGTCCCACCGGGCGTACTCCTGGCTGGGGCTCGGCGACCGGGCCGCTGCCGGGCGGACCCTGCTCGTCGGCGCCCCCGCCGGCTCCCTGCTGGGCATCGCCGCCGCACTGGCGGTGCCCGGCGGACCGCCGTTCTCCTACGCGTTCGCCGCCGGGCAGGCCCTGTACGTCGGCGCCGCCACGGTCCTGCTCGTCCTGGGCCGGGAGCGGCTGCTGCTCGGCGCCCTCGGCCCGATGGCCGTGGGCGCCGCCGCCGCACTGTTCACCGACCCGCCCGTGGCGCTGCGCGTCGGCCTGCTCGTCGCGTCCCTGCTCGCCGCCTGCACCCTGGCCGTACGGGAACTCCCGCTGGGCCGGGGCGTGCGCGGCGCGGCGCGGCGGATCCGCGGCTGGGCGGCCCGCCACCCCGGCCGGTGGCACCACCCGGTGGCTGCCGGGAGCGCACCCGTGCGCTGGCGGATGCTGCGCGGGGCCGAGGAGCCGTACGCGCCGCGCGGCCCCCGGCTCGGGGACTCCGTCCCGTACGGGGTCTTCGGGCTCGGCACCGGCCTGCTCGTGCTGTACGCCGCCCTCGGCGAGGTGCTCTCCGGCGGTCCCGCCGAGGCCGTCGCCGCGCCCTCGGCGGTGGCCCTCACCCTCAGCATGGGCCCCGCCGAATGGCTGCTGCACCGCTTCCGCAGCGGCAGTCTCGCCGGGCTCCGCGCGGCCCGCTCGCCCCGGGCCTTCCGGCGCCGGATGCTCACCACGCTGGCCCGGTGCCTGGCCACCTACCTGACCGTGGTGCTGGCCCTGGGCGTCACCGGCACCCTGCTGTGGCCCGACGCCCCGGGCCTCACCGCCGTCCGGGTCGCCACCCTGCTGCTGCTCGGCGCGGTGATGTGGACCGGGCTGCTGCTCCAGTCCTTCGGGGCGGTCCGCCCCGCGGCCGTGGTGTGCTCCTCGGCCGCCGTGGCCCAGAGCCTCGCCCTGCTGACCGGGATCGGACACCCCCGGTTGCTCCAACTGGTGGTGGCGGGCACGGCCGCCGCCGCCCTGGCCGTCCTGGTCTGCCTGCTCCTCGGCCGCGCCACGGCGCACCGGTGACCCACGTGAGAACGTACGAACAGTACGAAACGTACGAGAAGAAGGACCCCATGCTGCTGGTGCCCCTCTACGAGCATCCCGCCGACCGGCCCGACGACTGGGAGCGGCTCATCCGCGCCGCGGGCCGGCTGCACTCGGTGGTGCTCAACCCCGACAGCGGCCCCGGCGAGGCCCGTGACGAGCGGTTCGCCCGCGTCGCCGAGCGGCTGCGCGAGGCCGGGGTGCCCGTCCTCGGCTACACCGACACCGACTACGGGCGGCGCCCGCACGCCGCCGTGGTGCGCGACCTGCTGCGCCACCGCGACTGGTACGGCGCCGACGGGGCCTTCCTCGACCAGGCCGCCGCCGGCGCCGACATGCTCGCGCACTACGGGCGCCTCGCCGTCGCCGCGCGCGCGGCCGGCGCCCGCACCCTCGTCCTCAACCACGGGGTCCACCCGCACCCCGGCTACGCAGGGCTCGCCGACCTCCTCGTCACCTTCGAGGGACCGTGGGACGCCTACCGGGACGCCACCACCGTGCCGCCGTGGACCGAGGAGCACCCCGCCCAGCGGTTCTGCCACCTCGTCTACGCCGTCCCGCCGGGCGAACCGGCCGCCCGGCTGGCCGAACAGCTGGCGGCCGAGCGGGGCGCGGGGGTGCACTGCGCGGTCCCCGGGACCGGCGCGCACCCCTGGGGCACGCTCCCGCACGCCGTGGAGGCGGCGGGATGAACCGTTTCCCTTCGCGGCTGCTGCTCGTACCGCTGCTGTTGCTGCTGCTCGCCTCGTGCACCGCCGGCCCCGAGGACGACGGCGGCGGCCCGCGACCCCGGCCCGGCCAGGCCCCGGGGGAGCGCTGGCAGCCCCGGCCGGGCACCGGCTGGCAGTGGCAGCTCACGGGCCGGCTCGACACCTCCGTCGACGTCCCGGTCTATGACGTCGACGGGTTCACCACCACGAAGGAGCAGGTCACCGCGTTGCGCAAGGCCGGGCGGCGCACCATCTGCTACCTCTCCACGGGCGCCTGGGAGGACTTCCGGCCGGACGCGGACGACTTCCCGAAGGCGCTGCTCGGCAAGAGCAACGGCTGGGAGGGCGAGCGCTGGCTCGACGTCCGCCGGCTGTCCGAGCTGGAGCCGCTGATGGCCGAGCGGTTCGACATGTGCCGGGAGAAGGGCTTCGACGCGGTGGAGCCGGACAACATGGACGCCTACCGCAACCCGTCCGGCTTCCCCCTGACGGCCGAGGACCAGCTGCGCTACAACCGGCTGATCGCGAAGCTGGCCCACGACCGGGACCTGGCGGTGGGCCTGAAGAACGACCTCGACCAGATCCCGGAGCTGGTCGAGGACTTCGACTTCGCGGTGAACGAGCAGTGCGCGCAGTACCAGGAGTGCGAACGGCTCACGCCGTTCGTGGCGGCGGGGAAGGCGGTGTTCCACGTGGAGTACGAGGTGCCGGCGGCACGCTTCTGCGAGCGCTCGCGCGAGCTGGGACTGAGCTCGCTGGAGAAGAAGTACGACCTGGGCCCCTGGCGCCGCGCCTGCTGACGGCTCCGCGGCGGATTCGGCCCCGCCCCACACGCCGGCGGGGCCGGGGCCGCCCCCGGCGCAAGGGCCGGCTTCCCGTGCGGGGAAGGCAACGGTCAGACGGGGAGGACGGCGTGGACGCGGTAGCCGCCGCCGTAGCGGGGGCCCGCGAAGCAGGAGCCGCCGAGGGCGCCCGCCCGCTCCCGCATCCCGAGCAGCCCGTGACCGCCCCCGCCCGCGTCCGGGGGAGCCAGGGCCGCCGGTTCCGTACCGCCGTCGTCCAGTACGGTCACCTCCACCGCCGGCCCCGCCCGCACCACGCTGACCTCGGCACTGGCCCCCGCGCCCGCGTGCTTGCGCACGTTGGTCAGCGCCTCCTGGACGACCCGGTACGCCGCCAGGTCCACCGCGGCCGGCAGCGGCCCGGCCCCGCCGCCCAACTGGACCATCACCTTCACCGGCAGCCCGGCGTGCCGGAAGGTGTCGACCAGCTCGTCCAGCACCCCCAGCCCCGGCGCGGGCTCGGTCGGCGCCTCCGGGTCGCCGGACTGCCGGAGCAGCCCGACCGTGGCGCGCAGTTCGTTCAGCGCCGAGCGGCTGGCGTCCCGTACGTGCGCCAGCGCCTCCTTGGCCTGGTCCGGCCGCTTGTCCATGACGTGCGCCGCCACCCCCGCCTGCACGTTGACCAGCGCGATGTGGTGGGCGACCACGTCGTGCAGGTCCCGGGCGATCCGCAGCCGCTCCTCGGCGACCCGCCGCCGGGCCTCCTCCTCGCGGGTCCGCTCGGCCCGTTCGGCCCGCTCCCGGATCGCGTCGACGAACGCCCGGCGGCTGCGTACGGCGTCCCCGGCGGCCGCTGCCATCCCGGTCCAGGCGAAGATGCCGAGGTTCTCCTGCGCGTACCAGGGCAGCGGCCCGGCCAGCATGGCCACACCGGTCAGCCCGGCCATGGTGAGCACCCCGATGCGCCAGGTGGTGGGCCGGTCGGTGCGCGCGGCCACCGTGTACAGGGCGATCACCGTGCACATCGCGACGGGCGCCCTCGGCTCCCCGGTGGTCAGCTCCAGCAGGCTGAGGCCGCAGGCGGCGGCGAGCACGGTGCGCGGCCGGATGCGCCGGAACACCAGCGCGGCCGCGCCGAGCAGCATCAGCAGCAGGGAGAGCGGCTCGGGGGTCCGCGTGCCGAAGGTCGGGCCGTGCGGGCCGTGCGGATCCGCGAAGGAGCCGACGACCATGGAGACGAACGCCCCGAACGCGAGCACGGCGTCGGTGGCGAGCGGGTGGTCCCGCGTCCACTGCCGGGTGGCCGCGACGGGCCCGAGGTGTGTCGTCACCCCGATACGGTACGGCCTGCTCCGGCTGGGGCGGCGGCGGGAGGCGCGCCGGCGCAACGGGCGGAGCCGGCGGGAAGGGGCGGAGCCGGCGGGAACGGGGGAGGAGCCCGAACCCCGCGTCGCCCGGACCGCGCACACCGCCGTGACCACGGCGATCGCGGCGGGGTGCTGTCAACGGCGGGTCTCCAGGTGTCTGCGGTGCAGCCACTTCGGCAGGCCGGGAGCTTCCAGGAAGCCCTCGGCCCGGCCCGCCGCGATGCCGATCCGCAGCAGGTCCGAACTCTTCTCGAAGAGCATGAACCTCGGCTCCCAGATCGGCCGGTATTTGGCGTTGGCCCGGTAGAGGGACTCGATCTGCCACCAGCGGGAGAAGAAGCCGAGCAGCGAGCGCCACATCCGCAGCACCGGGCCCGCCCCGAGCCGGGAGCCGCGCTCGAAGACGGACCGGAACATCGCGAAGTTCAGCGAGACCTGGGTGATCCCGATCTCCTTGGCGCGCTCCAGGAGTTCGATGACCATGAATTCCATCAGGCCGTTCTCGGAGTCCCGGTCACGGCGCATCAGGTCCAGGGACAGTCCGTGGGGGCCCCACGGCACGAACGACAGCACCGCGCGCAGTTCGCCGACGCCGTCGGTGCACTCCAGCATCACGCACTGGCCGTCGGCGGGGTCGCCCAGCCGACCCAGCGCCATCGAGAACCCGCGCTCGGTCGCCCCGTCGCGCCAGTCGTCGGCGCGGCGCAGCAGTTCGTCCATCTCGCCGGCCGGGATGTCGGCGTGGCGGCGGATGCGGACCGTGTAGCCGGCCCGCTTGACGCGGTTGTAGGCCTGCCGGACGGTCCGCATGGCGCGGCCCTCCAGGGTGAACTCGGCGGTCTCGACGATCGCCTCGTCGCCGAGTTCGATCGCGTCCAGTCCGTGGCGCGCGTAGATCTGCCCCGCCTCCTCGCTCGCGCCCATCACGGCCGGCACCCAGCCGTGTTCGCGGGCCTGGGCCAGCCAGGGCTCGATGGCGCCGGGCCATGCCTCGGGGTCGCCGATGGGGTCGCCGGAGGCGAGCGAGACCCCTCCGACGACGCGGTAGGTGACGGCGGCCTTGCCGGTGGGGGACCAGATGACGGACTTCTCGCGGCGCAGCGCGAAGTAGCCCAGCGAGTCGCGCTCGCCCTGCTTGGCGAGCAGGGCTCGCAGCCGCTCCTCGTCGTCCTCGGTGATCGGGTCGACGGCGCGGCGCGAGCGGAAGGCGGCGAACAGCACGGCGAGCAGCAGCAGGGTCGACATGACGTTGACGATGACGTCGACCCAGCCGGGGGTGCTGATGGTCTCGTAGGCCTTGGTGTCGGTGTCCAGGGTGACCAGGCGCGTCACGCCGTACCACCAGCGGGCCGGGAAGCCGGCCTCGGAGGCGGCCGGGGAGGTGTTGGCGGCGCCGACGAGCAGGGCCGCGACCAGCGAGGCGACCAGCAGGCCGACGGCGGCGACGGCCGTGGCGAGCGCCGGGTTGGAGCGGTCGCCCCGGGCGTAGAACTCGCGGCGGCCGATCAGCAGGGCGCCGACGAAGAGGGCCGTCAGGCCGAGCGAGACCCAGTTCTGGGCGTGCTCGCGGAACTCGGGGTAGCAGAGGTTGTAGTCGCCCTCCGTGCAGGGGGCGAAGGCGCGGACGAGGAAGGCGAGCAGCAGCACCCCGGCCAGGGCCAGGTTCAGGATCCAGGCAGCGCGCTTGCGCCGGCCCAGCGTCACGGCGAGCAGCAGGCAGAACAGGCCGGAGGCGAAGCCCGCCGTGAGCAGGTACGGGGTGTAGAACTCGGTGCTGTTGTGTCTGCGCAGGTCCTGTCCGAGCGAAACCCACACGGCGCTCAGGAAGTTGACGAAGGTGACGGCCCGCAGGTACCAGACCGCGAACCCCGCCCCGCGCCGTGAGCGTGCGCTTCCACGGCCCGTCTCCCGGCCGTCCCCCGAGGCCTTGCCGACGGGGTCGCCGCCTTCTTTCCTGCCGGTCGCCGGTCGGGCGCCGCGGTCGGTCTCTACGCTGGTCAAACGGACCTCTCCCATAAAAGCGATCATATGGGGCGCCGCTTTCTACGGGTGGTGGCTCCGGGGATCACGGCTGGTCAGTGCCGAACGCCCCGATGACTCAGTCCACCGGCTCCTGCGCCGTCCGCTCCGGGAGTTGCGCCGCGAGCGCGGCGGCCGCCTGGACCAGGGGCAGGGCCAGCAGCGCCCCGGTACCTTCCCCCACGGAGACGCCGTGGTCGAGCAGCGGGTTGAGTGCCATCCGGTCCAGGGCCTTGGCCTGGCCCGGCTCGCCGCTCGTCTGACCGGCCAACCACCAGTCGGGGGCGCGGAACGCGGCCCGCTGGGCCACCAGTCCGCAGGCCGCCGAGACGACGCCGTCGAGGATGACCGGCGTCCGGCGCACCGCGCACTGGAGCAGGAAACCGGTGATCGCGGCCACGTCCGCGCCGCCGACCGCGGCCAGCAGCGCGACCTGGTCGCCGAGGACCGGTCGGGCACGGCGCAACGCGTCGCGGATCGCGGCGCACTTGCGCATCCAGGCGAGGTCGTCGACGGGCAGCCCGCCCCGGCCGGTGACCACGGAGGCGTCGGTGCCGCACAGGGCGGCGACGAGGGTGGCGGCGACCGTGGTCCCGCCGACACTGAGGTCCCCGAGGACGACCAGGTCCGTACCCGAGTCGGCCTCCTCGTCGGCGATCCGCATCCCGAGGCGCAGTGCCTCCCGGGCCTCGTCGAGGGTGAGGGCGTCCTCCACGTCGATCCGGCCGCTGCCGCGCCGCACGCGGTGGCGGACCACGTCCTCGGGCAGCAGAGCAGGATCGCAGTCGAGGCCCGCGTCGACGATCCGTACCGAGGCGCCGAGCCGGCCGGCCAGGATCGCGACGGGGCTGGTCCCGTCGAGCACGGCGCGCACCAGCTCGTGGGCGGTGGAGGCGGCCCGCGCGGACACGCCCTCGGAGGCGATCCCGTGGTCGGCGGCGAACAGCACGACGCGGGGGCGCTCGATCGGCGCGACCGGTACCCGGCCCTGCGCGGCGGCGAGCCACTCGGCCAGTTCGTCGAGCCGGCCCAGCGCGCCGGACGGCACGGCCAGCCGCTCACGGCGTTCCTCGGCGTCCCGCCGGACGCCCCCGTCGGGACGCTCGATCAGATCGGAGAAGTCGTCGAGATTCAGCGTGCTCATCTGCCAGAGAGTACAGCCGGTGAGGCCCTCCCCAAGCCCGCTCGGGCGGCCCCGGCGGACCGCTGCGGGAGGCCGCCACCGGCCTTACGGGCTCGGGTCCTTGAGGACGAGGACCTGTCCCGCGACGACGAGCAGGACCTGCTCGCACTCGCCCGCCACCGCGTTGTTCAGGCGGCCCAGCTCATCGCGGAAGCGGCGGCCCGAGGCGGTCGCCGGCACGACGCCCGACCCCACCTCGTTGCTGACCAGGACCACCGGGCGGCGGGTCGCGCGAACGGCGGCCACCAGCTCGGCCGTCCGGTCGGCGAGCTGCCGGCGGCCGCGCCCCGCCCAGACGGCGTCGTCCCAGGCCCCGGCCCGGTCCATCGCGTCCGTCAGCCACAGCGCCAGGCAGTCGATCAGCAGCGGCGGACCCTCCTCGACCAGCAGCGGGACCAGCTCGCAGGTCTCCACCGTCCGCCAGCCGCCCGGCCGGCGCTCCCGGTGCAGGCCGACCCGCTGCGCCCACTCCGTGTCCCCCTCGCGCGAGCCGCCGGTGGCCACGTAGGCGACGCCGGGGAAGGCGGCGAGGCGGCGCTCCGCCTCGAAGGACTTGCCGGAGCGGGCCCCGCCGAGCACCAGGGTGCGGCGCGGCAGGTCCGGTTCCGCGCGGTAGTCGCCGAGGGCCACGGTCGTTCCGTCCGGCACCGCCCGGGCGCCGACCGCCGCGCACCGGCGCTCCAGCTCCCGGCCGGGCGGGGTGTCGTGGTCCAGGTGCACGGCGATCACGTCCGTGGCCGGGCCGACCGCGCCGCTCGCCCGCAGCCGGGCCAGGGCCTCCGGCCGGCCCAGGACGTCCGCGAGGACCATGTCGTACGGGCGCCGCACCACCGTGCCGTCGGTGCCGGCCGGGGCGCCGCGCGGCGGCAGGTACAGCAGCCGGGCGCCGTCGGGGCCGGTCACCTCGTAGCCGGTGCCCGGCGCGTCCATCGGGACGGCCCGCACCCGGTGCCCGGAGATCACCGCGAGCTCCTGCCCGTCCGGCACCCGGCCGGCGGCCGGCAGGCCGGGCGGCAGTTCGACGGGGGGACCGTCGTGCGGATGGGTGAGCAGGACCTGCCGTACGCCGGCCAGCGAATGCCCGGCGCGGGCACCTGCCAGCACCGCCCCCGGGGTCAGATCGAGCAGCAGCGCGCCGTCCACGAGGACGGCGGTCGCGGCCCGCGAGCGGGTGCCGACGGAGACCGCGCAGGCCGCACAGGGACAGGTGGGGCGGGGGAGGCCTTCGGGTGTGCCGGTGCCGAGCAGAGTGAGTTCCACAGGATGATCCTCCCGCGTCGCCGAGAGTGGTGCGCGCCCGGTTACTCTGCGGGCACACTCAAGGCGAGAAGCGTGTGCAGCGCGGACGAGCAACGGAGGCGGACATGGCGTGGACGTGGCGGTTCGAGACGGCCGACGGCACGGAGACGGCCCCGTCGGTGGTGCCGGAGGAGTTCACCACGCAGGGGGACGCGGAATCCTGGATCGGTGAGTACTGGAAGGACCTGCTGGAAGGCGGCACGGAACAGGTGAAGCTCTCCGACGACACCGGCACCGAGCTCTACACGATGAGCCTCAGGGCCGCTCTGGAAGCCTGACCCCCTCCGGGGCCGGCCGCCGTGCCCTCCGGCCGGCCGTGCCCCGGAGTGTCAGCCCGCTCCCGGATACGGCCCCGGCACGCCCGACGGGCACTCCCCGGCGAGGCCGTGGTCGCTGCGGTACGGGGTGCGGCGGGGGCGCAGGACGAGGGGCGCGGGCCGAGCCGGAGGCTAGGGGCCGCGGACTCCGCAGAGGTGCAGCAGCGCGGCGACGCCGCGGTAGGGGTCGGTGCGCCCCGCGCGGTCCTCGGCGGCGAGCAGCCGTTCCAGTTCCTCGTCGGGCGGCAGGGTCTCGCCCGCCTCGGTCCCGTCGGTGAAGACGCGCACCCCGTACCAGGCGTGCAGCGGCGCACCGATCCCGGACAGCGTGGCCGTCAGCGCGGCGAGCCGGTCGGCGCGTATGTCCAGGCCCAGCCGGTTCGTGTAGTCGGTGCTCTCGAAGGCCGCCAGCGCGCCCTTCCAGTCGCCGTCGAGCCCCGGCCGCATGGCGAGCGCGTCGCCGTTGCGCACCAGCAGGGACAGCAGACCGCCGGGGGCCAGCATGCGGGCCAGCCCGGCGAGCATGGCATCCGGCTCGGGCACGTACATCAGCACGCCGTGGCACAGCACCACGTCGAAGCTGCCCGGCAGGAAGTGCGCGCCGGTCTCGCGGCCGTCGCCCTCCATGAGCCGGACCCGGTCCTGGATTCCGGCCGGTTCCCGGGCCAGCGCCTCACGGGCGACCTCCAGCATCCCGGGGTCCTGCTCCAGGCCGGTCACCTTGTGCCCGGCGCGGGCCAGGCGCAGCGCCTGCGTGCCCTGGCCCATGCCGACGTCGAGGACGCGCAGCCGCTGCCCGACCGGGTAGCGGTGCACGATCTGCTCGTCGACCTGCCGGCCCACGAGCTCCTGGCGGACGGCGTTGCGCAGACCGCCCAGACCTTCCAGCCAGAGCCGGGCTCCGTCCGCGAAGCCGGTCCCCGACCCGGCGGGCGCGGCTCGGCTCAGGGCCGCTCTCCGCGCTTGACCTGCGGCTTCGGCAGGCGCAGTCGGCGCATCTGGAGGGTGCGCATGAGTCCGTACGCGACGGCGCCGCGGCGGGGCTCGTCGGCGAAGCGCTCGTTCAGCGCCTTGCGCAGGCGCAGCACCAGGCCGATGGAGTCGACGATGATCAGCGCGATCACACCGAGCCACAGCATCAGCGCGATGTTCTGGATCGCGGGCTGCCGCACCATGCTGAGCACGAGGATGATCACTGCCAGCGGCAGGAACATCTCGGCCACGGAGAAGCGGGAGTCCACGAAGTCGCGGACGAACTTGCGGACAGGGCCCTTGTCACGCGCGGGCAGATAACGCTCGTCGCCACTGGCCAGCGCTTCGCGCTGCTTGGTCATTTCCACGCGACGGCGTTCACGGGCTCGCTTGGCATCCTCCTTGCGGTTGCCGGTCGAGGCCACTACGGCCTTGCGCTGCGACTGGGCCACAGCACGCTTCGGCGTAGGGCGGCCCTTGGGGGCCTGCGGGTCACGGGGCTGCGAGAGGTCGGCGCTCACCTTGTCGGTGGCGGCGGCCTTCTCTTCCTTGGAGGAGCGGCTACCAAACACAAAACCCAAGCGTACGTGGTTGCGGGCACGGGCCCCACCCCCGCCGGGAACGATCCGGCAACGGCGGGCGTCTTCCCTGTGCGGGGTTCGGGGCGGACGGACCTCCTCAAGGCGTCACTCCGGGGCGCACCTACTCCTCACGCCTGATCCGGCGGCCGAGTAGTCGTCCTGGAGGAGGAGCACATCCGTCCTCGAACAGTGCGGTAATGGAGACAGGGCCCGTACTGTGGGTTCTGTGGCGGTCCTCACGGGTGACCGAGGAGCGCGACTGTTGGTGACCTGGAGCGAAGTCCGTCAGAAGGGGGCGCGCGAAGCCCATGAGCGGTGTCATGAAGCGTATGGGGATGATCTTCCGCGCGAAGGCGAACAAGGCCCTTGACCGGGCCGAGGACCCGCGCGAGACCCTCGACTACTCGTACCAGAAGCAGCTGGAACTGCTGCAGAAGGTGCGCCGCGGCGTCGCCGACGTGGCGACCTCCCGCAAGCGTCTGGAACTGCAGCTGAACCAACTGCAAGGGCAGTCCGCCAAGCTGGAGGACCAGGGCCGCAAGGCGCTCGCCCTCGGCCGGGAGGACCTGGCCCGTGAGGCGCTGTCCCGCCGTGCCTCCCTCCAGCAGCAGGTCAGCGACCTGGAGGTGCAGCACCAGACCCTCCAGGGCGAGGAGGAGAAGCTGACGCTCGCCGCCCAGCGGCTGCAGGCGAAGGTGGACGCCTTCCGCACGAAGAAGGAGACCATCAAGGCCACCTACACCGCGGCCCAGGCGCAGACCCGGATCGCGGAGTCCTTCTCCGGCATCTCCGAGGAGATGAGCGACGTCGGCCTGGCCATCCAGCGGGCCGAGGACAAGACCGCCCAGCTCCAGGCCCGGGCCGGCGCGATCGACGAGCTGCTGGCCTCCGGCGCGCTCGACGACCGGAGCGGGCTGGGTTCCAAGGACGACATCCAGGCCGAACTGGACCGCCTGTCGGGCGGTACGGACGTGGAGCTGGAGCTCCAGCGGATGAAGGCCGAGCTGGCGGGCGGCCCGTCCGCGCAGCAGCAGGCCATCGAAGGCGGCGCCCAGGGCAGCGCCCAGCCGTCGCAGACCCAGCACCGGTTCGACAAGCAGTAGGACGGGGTCCGTCATGATTGTCCGCATCATGGGGGAGGGCCAGGTGGAGCTGGCCGACGGCCACCTCGCCGAGCTCAACACGCTGGACGACGAACTGCTCGCGGAGATGCAGCGCGGTGACGAGGAGGGCTTCCGGCGCACGCTGGGCTCGCTGCTCGAAGCCGTACGGCGCCTGGGCGATCCGCTGCCGGACGAGACGCTGGAGCCGTCCGAGCTGATCCTGCCCGGTCCGGACGCGACGCTCGACGAGGTCCGGGAGATGCTGCGCGACGACGGTCTGATCCCGGGCTGACGGCCCCGGTACCCGAGGCCCCGGCGAGCGACAGGACACCACCGACACGGCGACGGGCCCGCCCCCGGCAGGGGCGGGCCCGTCGCCGTCCCGCTAACGGCACGGCCCGCGGTCTCAGGGGCCCGGCGGCTTCTCCGCCGTGGCGACCCGCTCCGGATCCGGGGTCCCGCCGATGAAGTTCTCGAACTTGCGGCGCGGCGCCGCCCAGCGCCGGTCGTGGTGGAAGGCGCGCAGCCCGGCCTTGGCGCGGGCCCGCGCCCGGTTCCCGTAGAACCGCTTCGCGTACGGGGAATCGGGCCGCGCCAGCCGGATGGCGCCGATCAGCGCCACGAAGGGCACGACCGTGCCGAAGATCGCGGTGCGCGGCTTGCCCTTCCAGAGGGCGATCAGGGCCAGGAAGAAGTTGCTGGCCGTGTTCATGACGACCAGGCCCCGGCTCTGCCGCTCGTCCGCTGTCAGCTCGTTCACTCCGAAGGGCAGGAATCCGCCCAGCACCAGCGCCACCACCGCCGCCGTCAGGACCACCATCTCCACGCTCTTGCGGCCCTGCTCGCTCCAGTACACGTCGTCGAGGTGCAGGATCAGCGCGAACTCGTCGAGCACCAGCCCCGCGCCCAGCCCGAAGATCACCGCGGACAGCAGGGCGCCGAAACTGTGCCGGCCGCTGCCCACCGCACCGAATCCGCCGATGATCACGAGGATGACCCCCGGCACCACGTGGTGGATGTGCAGGCCGCCCGGGGTGACGTTCTTGAAGGGGCCCCGGCCGGCCCGGATCAGCCGGGTGATCATCCGCGTGACGAGGAACGAAAGGACCAAGGAGAGCAGCGCCAGCAGCAGGGGCAGCTTCCCGGGTTCGACGATGTTGCGGTACCACCACTGACCCATTCCACGGCCTCCCGGCTCGGCGGCCAGGCTCCGGTCGCGGACCGATCCGTGAGGACCGCCCGGACAGTACCTGGCCATTCGCCACGTAAGGGGTAATTTACCGCCCGTCGCGAACAGGTAGCGTTCACGCCGATGACAGATTCGTTCGACGAACCGCCGCCGGCCCCGTCCCCGGAGCGCGCCCCGCTCCCCGACGGGCTCCGCTTCGCGTTCGGCACCCTCACCGTGCTGCCCGCCCGCATCACCCGCTGGGACCGTCCCGCCGCCCGTACCGGGATGGCCTGCGCCCCCCTCGTGGGTCTGGTCGTGGGACTGCTCGCGGCCGTCCCCGGCGTGCTCCTGGCCCTCCTCGACGGGGGCCCGCTGCTCGCCGCGGTCGTCACCGTCGCCGTACCGGCGGCACTGACCCGGGGGCTGCACCTGGACGGCCTCGCCGACACCGCGGACGGGCTGGGCAGCGCCAAACCGGCCGAGGACGCGCTGCGCATCATGAAGCGGTCCGACATCGGCCCGTTCGGCGTCGTGGCCCTGCTCCTCGTCCTGCTGACGCAGGTGGCCGCGCTCGCCGACGCGTACGCCGACAGCTGGGGCCGGGGCGCCCTCGCCGCCGTGACCGCCGCCGTCGCCGCCCGCCTCGCCATGACCCTGGCCTCCCGCGCCGGCGTACCGGCCGCCCGCCCCGGAGGGCTCGGCGCCGCGGTCGCCGGCGCGGTGCCGCAGGGCGTCGCCGCCACCGCCGCCGTGCTCACCGTCGTACTCGCCGCAACGGCGGCCCTGCCGCTGGGCGCGGCGGCCGCGGTCCAGCACGCGGCGGCGGTCCTGGCCGCCCTGGCCGCCGCGGAACTGCTGCTCCGCCGCTGCGTCCGCCGCTTCGACGGGGTCACCGGAGACGTCTTCGGCGCCCTGGCCGAGGTCGCGGCGACCGCCGCCCTCCTGGTGCTGGCCCTCGGCTGAGGCAGGGGGCCGGCCCGCTACCCTCACCCCGTGGACCACACTCCGACGGATCCGACCTCCGCCGCGCCCATCAGGGTGCTGCTCGCCGACGACCAGGCCCTGCTGCGCAGCGCCTTCAAGGTGCTCGTCGACTCCGAGGCCGACATGGAGGTCGTCGGCGAGGCCTCCGACGGGGCGCAGGCCCTCGAACTCGCCCGGCGGGTCCGCCCCGACGTGGTGCTCATGGACATCCGGATGCCCGGCACCGACGGCCTCGCCGCCACCCGCATGATCAGCGCGGACCCGGAACTCGCCGCCGTGCGCGTGGTGATGCTGACGACCTTCGAGGTGGACGAGTACGTGGTCCAGGCCCTGCGGGCCGGAGCCTCCGGGTTCCTCGGCAAGGGCGCCGAGCCCGAGGAACTGCTCACCGCCATCCGCGTCACGGCCGCCGGCGAGGCGCTGCTCTCCCCGGCCGCCACCAAGGGCCTCATCGCCACCTTCCTGGCCCAGGGCGGCGGCGCCGGCCCGGACAGCGGGACCTCCCCGGCGGTCCACGCCGAGAAGCTCGCCGCGCTGACCGTCCGCGAGCGCGAGGTCCTCGTCCACGTCGCCGCGGGACTGTCCAACGACGGGATCGCCGGACGGCTGGAGGTCAGCCCGCTCACCGTCAAGACCCATGTGAACCGGGCCATGGCCAAGCTGGGCGCCCGCGACCGGGCCCAACTGGTCGTCGTCGCCTACGAATCGGGACTGGTCCGGCCTCGTTCCGAGTAGGGCCGAACGGGCCGGACCTGCGCCGGAGCCGGCCCGGAGTAGTGCGGCGTACTGCGGACGCGGTATGCCGCAGATAAGGACGGGACCTGGGAGCGAGGCGCCGACGCCGGTGCGTGGGACAGGGTGGGAGTGCCCTCGCGTACGCACTGCAGAGAGATCTCCTACCCATGTCGTGGCTGTCCCGCTTCAGCCTGGCCCAGAGAGCCCTGGTCGGCCTCGTGTCGATCGTCGCGCTCGTCTTCGGTGCCATAGCCGTCCCGCAGCTCAAGCAGCAGCTGCTGCCGTCCATCGAACTGCCGATGGTGTCCGTCCTCGCGCCGTACCAGGGCGCCTCCCCCGACGTGGTGGAGAAGCAGGTCGTCGAGCCGATCGAGGCCACCCTCAAGGGCGTCGACGGCATCACCGGCATCACCTCCACCGCCAGCGAGGGCAACGCCCTCATCATGGCCACCTTCGACTACGGCGACAGCGGCACCAAGCAGCTCGTCGCCGACGTCCAGCAGGCCGTCAACCGGGCCCGCGTCCGGCTGCCCGCCGAGGTGGACCCGCAGGTGGTGGCCGGCTCCACCGACGACATCCCGACCGTCATCCTCGCCGTCACCTCCGGCAAGGACCAGCAGGCCCTCGCCGACCAGCTCCAGCGCTCCGTCGTCCCGGTCCTGTCGGACATCGAGGGCGTCGGCCAGGTCTCCGTCGACGGAGTCCAGGACCTCCAGGTCACCGTCACTCCCGACGAGGCGAAGCTGGCGGCGGCCGGCCTCGACGGCGCCGCCCTCGCCCAGGGGCTCCAGGCGGGCGGCGCGACCGTGCCCGCCGGCTCCTTCGACGAGCAGGGCAAGAACCGCACCGTGCGCGTCGGCGCCGGCTACACCTCCCTCGCCCAGCTGGAGGAGCTGCGCCTGAGCCCCGGTCCGGGGCGACCGGCCGTGCGCCTGGCGGACGTGGCCGCCGTGAAGCAGGAGCCCGCCAGGGCCGACTCCATCACCCGCACCAACGGCAAGCCCAGCCTCGCCCTCGTCCTCACCATGGACAAGGACGGCAGCGCCGTCGCGATCTCCGACGCCGTCAAGGACAAGCTGCCCGAGCTGCGTTCCACGCTCGGCTCCGGCGCCGAGCTGACCGTCGTCAGCGACCAGGGCCCGGCCGTCGCCAAGTCCATCTCCAGCCTCACCACCGAGGGCCTGCTCGGCCTGGTCTTCGCGGTCCTCGTGATCCTGGTCTTCCTGGCCTCGCTGCGCTCGACGCTGGTCACCGCGGTCTCCATCCCGCTGTCCGTCGTCCTCGCGCTGATCGTGCTCTGGACCCGCGACCTGTCGCTCAACATGCTCACCCTGGGCGCGCTCACCATCGCCGTCGGCCGGGTCGTCGACGACTCGATCGTGGTCCTGGAGAACATCAAGCGCCACCTGGGCTACGGCGAGGAGCGGGAGGCGGCGATCCTCACCGCCGTCAAGGAAGTGGCCGGCGCGGTCACCTCCTCCACCCTCACCACCGTCGCCGTCTTCCTGCCGATCGGCCTCGTCGGCGGGATGATCGGCGAGCTCTTCGGCTCCTTCTCGCTCACCGTCACCGCCGCCCTGCTGGCCTCGCTGCTCGTCTCGCTGACGGTCGTGCCGGTGCTCTCGTACTGGTTCCTGAGCGCGCCGAAGGGCGTGACGGCCGGTGACGAGGAGAGCGCCGCCGAGGCCCGCCGCGCAGCCGAGGAGAAGGAGGCGCGCAGCCGCCTCCAGCGGTTCTACGTACGGGTCCTGGGATTCGCCACCCGGCGCCGCCTGACCAGTGTGGCCATCGCGGTGGTCGTCCTGATCGGCACGTTCGGCATGACCCCGCTGCTGAAGACCAACTTCTTCGACCAGGGCGAGCAGGACGTCCTGACCGTCAAACAGGAGCTCGCCCCCGGCACCTCGCTGGCCGCCTCGGACGAGGCGAGCCGCAAGGTCGAGCAGGTGCTGGCCTCCGTCGAGGGCGTCAAGAGCTACCAGGTCACCGTCGGATCCTCCGGCTTCCTGGCGGCCTTCGGCGGCGGTACGGGCTCCAACCAGGCCTCGTACCAGGTCTCCTTGAAGGACGCGGGCGACGCCGAGGGCGTGAAGAAGCGGATCGAGGCCGGGCTGGCCCCCCTCGCCGGCATCGGCGACACCCGCATCGTGGCGGGCGACGGCTTCGGCAGCCAGAACCTCAGCGTGGTCGTCAAGGCCGGTGACGGCGAGGTCCTGGCCGCGGCCGCCGAACGGGTGCGGGCCGAGGTGGCCACCCTGAAGAACGTCACCGACGTGCAGAGCGACCTGTCCCAGTCGGTGCCCCGCATCTCGGTGACCGCCACCCCCAAGGCGGCCGAGGCCGGCCTGAACCAGGCCGCGCTCGGCGCGATCGTGGCGCAGGCCGTACGCGGCACCCCGGCGGGCAAGGCCGTACTGGAGAACACCGAGCGGGACATCGTCATCAGGACCGCGCGGCCGGCCACCACCCTGGCCGAGCTCCAGGCCCTCCCGGTGGGTCCGCTGCGACTCGGCGACATCGCCGAGGTCAAGGAGGTCCCCGGACCGGTGGCGATGACCCGGATCGACGGCGCCCGCGCCGCCACCGTCACCGCCAGGCCGCTGGGCGACAACACGGGCGCCGTCAGCGCCGAGCTCCAGACGAAGCTCAAGGCGCTGGACCTGCCCGAGGGCGCCACCGCGTCCGTGGGGGGTGTGTCCGAGGACCAGGACGAGGCCTTCGGGTCGCTGGGCCTGGCCATGCTCGCGGCCGTCGCGATCGTGTTCATGCTGCTGGTCGCCACGTTCCGCTCGCTGGTGCAGCCGCTGATCCTGCTGGTCTCCATCCCGTTCGCGGCGACCGGCGCGCTCGGCCTGCTCATCGTGACCGGCACCCCGATGGGCGTTCCGGCGATGATCGGCATGCTGATGCTCATCGGCATCGTCGTGACCAACGCGATCGTGCTGATCGACCTGGTCAACCAGTACCGGGCGCAGGGCCTGGGCGTCGTCGAGGCGGTCGTCGAGGGCGGCCGGCACCGGCTGCGGCCCATCCTGATGACGGCGCTGGCGACGATCTTCGCGCTCCTGCCGATGGCGCTGGGCGTCACCGGTGAGGGCGGCTTCATCTCGCAGCCGCTCGCCGTCGTCGTGATCGGCGGGCTCGTCAGCTCGACCCTGCTGACGCTGCTGCTGGTGCCGACCCTCTACGCGATGGTGGAGCTCCGCAAGGAGCGCCGCGCGGCGAAGCGCTCGGCGCGCCGCGCCGCGGCCCGCCTGAGCGTGGTCCCGCAGAGCCGGGACGAGACGGCGGCCGGCGTCTGATCCGAGCCGGCCGGCCGGTCGAATGCAGAAGGGGCGGCCCCGCGAGGGGCCGCCCCTTCGGGCGTTCGGGCGCCGGGCCCGGGTGCCGCGGCCGCGCCGGCCACGGAGCGCCCGCTTACGGGAGCGCGAGCATCCGCTCCAGCGCGAGCTTCGCGAAGCTCTCGGTCTCCTTGTCGACCTGGATCCGGTTGACCAGATTGCCCTCGGCCAGCGACTCCAGGGTCCACACCAGGTGGGGGAGGTCGATGCGGTTCATCGTCGAGCAGAAGCAGACCGTCTTGTCGAGGAAGACGACTTCCTTGTCCTCGGCGGCGAATCGATTCGCCAGCCGGCGGACCAGGTTCAGCTCGGTGCCGATGGCCCACTTCGAGCCGGCCGGGGCCGCCTCCAGAGCCTTGATGATGTACTCCGTCGAGCCGACGTAGTCCGCGGCCGCCACGACCTCGTGCTTGCACTCGGGGTGCACCAGGACGTTCACGCCGGGGATGCGGGCACGGACGTCGTTGACCGAGTCGACCGAGAACCGGCCGTGCACCGAGCAGTGCCCGCGCCACAGGATCATCTTGGCGTTCCGCAGCTGCTCGACGGTCAGGCCGCCGTTCGGCTTGTGCGGGTTGTAGAGGACGCAGTCGTCCAGGGACATGCCCATGTCGCGGACGGCCGTGTTGCGGCCCAGGTGCTGGTCCGGGAGGAAGAGCACCTTCTCGCCCTGCTCGAAGGCCCACTCCAGGGCCTTCTTCGCGTTGGACGAGGTACAGATCGTGCCGCCGTGCTTGCCGGTGAAGGCCTTGATGTCGGCGGAGGAGTTCATGTACGACACGGGCACGGTCGTGCCGGCCACGCCGGCCTCCGTCAGCACGTCCCAGCACTCGGCGACCTGCTCGGCGGTGGCCATGTCGGCCATCGAGCAGCCCGCGGCCAGGTCCGGGAGGACCACCTTCTGGTCGTCGGAGGTGAGGATGTCCGCCGACTCGGCCATGAAGTGGACGCCGCAGAAGACGATGTACTCGGCCTCCGGCTTGGCGGCCGCGTCCTTGGCCAGCTTGAAGGAGTCACCGGTGACGTCGGCGAACTCGATGACCTCGTCACGCTGGTAGTGGTGACCGAGGATGAAGACCTTGTCCCCGAGCTTCTCCTTGGCCGCGCGGGCGCGGGCCACGAGGTCCGGGTCCGACGGCGACGGCAGGTCGCCGGGGCATTCCACCCCGCGCTCGCTCTTGGGGTCGGCCTCACGGCCGAGCAGCAGCAGGGCGAGGGGCGTCGGCTGGACGTCCAAAGGCTGGGCGGTGGTCACGACACGCACCCTTTCTGTTCTGCGACAAGGGACTTCTTGAGGCATCGGCTGAGGCATCGGTTCGACTTCTCGTCTACTTGACGCTATTTATCATAACCTCTTCACGTCAGTTTGACGATGCCGATAGTGTCGATGTGACGAATGAGCCCGTGGCTTCCCTCGGGGCCGCCCCCGCCCGGGTGTGCGAGCATGAATATCTGAAACAAGCGTCGGGTCCCGGAATGAAACCGCGGTCCCGCTCGTTGCCACCGACGGCAAGAGTCCGACGTTTCCCTGCTTCCGGCGGGGAGCCGCCCACTTCGGGAGTGAATGCAGATGTCCGTACAGGACGAAAAGACCACTGTGAGCGACGGCATCCTCCTGTCCGACGCCGCCGCCGACAAGGTCAGGACCCTGCTGGAGCAGGAAGGCCGCGACGACCTGGCGCTTCGCGTCGCCGTCCAGCCCGGCGGCTGCTCCGGCCTGCGCTACCAGCTGTTCTTCGACGAGCGTTCCCTCGACGGCGACGTCGTGAAGGACTTCGACGGTGTGAAGGTCGTCACGGACCGGATGAGCTCCCCGTACCTGCACGGTGCCTCCATCGACTTCGTGGACACCATCGAGAAGCAGGGCTTCACGATCGACAACCCGAACGCCACCGGCTCCTGCGCCTGCGGCGACTCGTTCAGCTAGTCGGCACCGCCGCACCGCCGGCTGTACGACGAGGGCCCGCCCCCGGTCACCATGACCGGGGGCGGGCCCTCGTCGTCCGCGCGGTGCCCCCGCGCGCTACTGCCGGGGGAGCGGCTTGCCCGTCGTCGCGTCGACGACCTTCCGCCCGCCCAGCGGCTCCTTGAGCGTCACCGTCAGGGACATCTCCTGTGCGATCAGGATGCAGGCCTGGCCGGGCTGGTTCGGAGTGTCCGTGATCTTCACCAGAACCGACTCGGCGTGCTCCCGCGCCTCCACGGCGTAGGTGCTGCACGCGCCGCCCCAGAAGTTGACCGTCAGCTTCCGCTCGGCGTCCGCGTACGAGAACCCGGGCACGGTCCGGCCCTCCTTCGGGGCCGAGGAGCCTTCCTGGACGGCCGCCGGCTCGGTCACCGTGTGACCCGCCCCGCCGTTCCTGCCGGCCACCTCGAAGAGCCAGGCCGGCACCAGACCCCGCGCCCCGCCCACCGTCCCCGGCACCAGCCCGAACACCGCGCCGCGCACCGACTCCGTACGCGGGGGCTTCATCGGCCGGGGCTCCGGGTTGCACGGCACCGTGTCCGTCGCCCCCACCGGGGTGTCCGGAGCCACCGGGACCGAGGTCGCGCACCCGCTGGGCCCCGGGCCGGTGCCGTCCGGGCCGCCGGACCGCGCGTTCAGCCGGGCCAGCGCCTCCACGGCCCCGACCACCGGCTGCTCGGCGGCCCGTACCGGCGCCTTCAGCTCGCCGCTGCCCGCCACCACCGAGGCGTCGGCGCCCACGCTGACCTTCGTCGACCAGCCGCGCGTCGGCAGCCCGCCGACCACCGGGTCCGCGCTCACCACCCGGACGGAGCCCTGCACGAGCCGCGCGTCCAGGGCGGCCCCGTCCTGCCCGGCCGCGGCCAGCACCGGCGCCGCGGCGGCCCGGGCGGCCTCCTCGGACACCGGCCGGCCCGTCGCCGCGCCCGGGCCCGCCGCCGGGTCCGTACCGGTGATCGTGGTCCCGCCGTCCCGCGGCAGGGTGGCGGGGCCGCAGGTGTCCTTGCCGCGCACGCAGTCGTCCCCGACGCCGTTGCCCGCCCCCGCCTGGAAGCGGCTGAAACTCCAGGTCCCCGGGGCCTTGCGGGTCACCGTGAGCCGCGGCCCGGAACCGTCGGCGGCCTCGCCGGCCAGCCAGGTGTCCCCGGTGAGCCTCGGGGCCCCGGAGACGCCGAGCGCCGAGGCGAGCCGCGCCACCTCCTCCGAGGTCACCTCGCCCGACGCCGCGAAGGCGGGCGCGGTGCCCGCCGGGGCCTCCGGCAGCGCCGCGTCGGCCCGGTAGACCACCCCGCCGCCGGACGGATCGGGCTCCCCGGGCGCGATGCCGGGCCCCGTGGGGTCCCCCGCGTCACGGGGCGCGGAAGCCGCACGGTCCGCCGTACGGGTGGACTGCGCGCCGTCGCCGTGGGCGGTGGACGCCCAGTACGCGGTGCCCCCGCCCGCGAGCAGGACGGCGGCCGCGATCGAACCGACGGCCCAGGCCGGCCGCCGTCGTGTGCCGCGTGATGTGCCCGGTTCTTCGCTGGTCACCGCATCGCTCCTTCACAGTCCCGTCCTGCCTGATGCGGGTGTGACGGAACAGCGGCGCAACCGGTTCCCCCCGGCGTGCTCGGGCGGGCCTAGTCCACGGCTAGTCCCCGTACTCGACGGTGGATGCGATCAGGCGGGCCGAGGCCGGCGGGACGCTGATCCCGTGGATCTGCGAGGGAGCCACGCGGGCCGCCCGGGGGCCCGCGGGGACCGCCCAGTGCGGGGCCATCCGGGCGCAGTCGCCGAGCAGACGCGCGAAGCCGGGCCGCCGCGAGCCTTCCGCCACGCGCGCGTCGGCGGTGTACTCGGTGGAGCCGAAGCCGTCGGTGTAGGTCATGGGGGCACCGTAGGCACCTCGTGGCACGGGAAGAAAGACCTACTACGGGGTAGTTTCAACCGTTGGGCCAGGGGCTGACGACCGGGTAGTTTTGACTGTCCCCTCGCCGTCCTCCGCAGGAGCGTCCACGCCGTGCGCATCGCAGTCACCGGCTCCATCGCCACTGACCACCTCATGACCTTCCCCGGCCGTTTCGCCGACCAGCTGGTCGCGGACCAGCTGCACACGGTCTCCCTCTCCTTCCTCGTCGACAACCTCGACGTCCGGCGGGGTGGTGTCGGCCCGAACATCTGCTTCGGCATGGGGCAGCTCGGCAACCGCCCGATCCTGGTCGGCGCCGCCGGCTCCGACTTCGACGAGTACCGCGCCTGGCTGGACCGGCACGGCGTCGACACCGAGTCCGTCCGCATCTCCGAGGTGCTGCACACCGCGCGCTTCGTGTGCACCACGGACGCCGACCACAACCAGATCGGCTCCTTCTACACGGGCGCGATGAGCGAGGCCCGCCTGATCGAGCTCAAGGCCGTCGCCGACCGGGTCGGCGGGTTGGACCTGGTCCTGATCGGCGCGGACGACCCCGAGGCGATGCTCCGCCACACCGAGGAGTGCCGGACGCGGGGGATCCCCTTCGCCGCGGACTTCTCGCAGCAGATCGCCCGCATGGACGGCGACAACATCCGCACCCTGATGGAGGGTGCGACGTACCTCTTCTCGAACGAGTACGAGAAGGGCCTCATCGAGTCGAAGTCGGGCTGGTCCGACGCGGAGATCCTGTCCAAGGTCGGTACGCGGGTCACCACCCTCGGCTCGAACGGCGTCAAGATCGAGCGCGTCGGCGAGGAGCCGATCGTGGTCGGTGTCCCGGAGGAGGCCGCGAAGGTCGACCCGACGGGTGTCGGCGACGCGTTCCGCGCGGGCTTCCTGACGGGCCTCGCCTGGGGCGTCGGGCTGGAGCGGGCGGCGCAGCTGGGCTGCATGCTCGCGACGCTGGTCATCGAGACGCTCGGCACCCAGGAGTACACCTTGGCCCGGGCCCACTTCATGGAGCGCTTCACCAAGGCCTACGGCGAAGAGGCGGCGGCGGAGGTCCGCGCCCACCTGTCCTGACCCCGGCCCGGCCCCGCGAACGCCGGCCCGGCCGGAGCCGCCCCGCGGGGCCGGAGCCCCTGGCACTCCGCCCAGCCAGGCCCCGCGCCTCAACCGCCGGCGAGGCTGAGAGCGGGGCCCCGCCCCGACCCCGGCGCCTCAAACGCCGGCGAGGCTGAATGCGCGCTGCCTCGTCGTCCGGCTGCGGGCCGGCTGCCGGGGGCCGGCCCCCGGACCCCCGCGCCTCAAACGCCGGCGAGGCTGAGAGCGGGGCTCCGCCCCGAGCCCTGGCCTCGGATGCCGGTGGGGCTGAATGCGGGGCTCCGCCTCGACCCCCGCGCCTCAGACGCCGGGCGGGGCTGAGAGTGGGGCTCTGCCCCACGTCCTGCACCCCGGGCGCCGCGGGGCTGAGTGCTGAGTCCGGGCCCGGGCGTGAGTGCCGGAGGGCTGGATGCGCCCGTCGGGCTGGGTTGGCCGGAGGGGATTCCAGCCTCGCCGGCGTTTGAGGCGCGGGCGCGGAGCGCCGTAGGGGGTCCGGGGCGAAGCCCCGGGAGCGGCGCCGCCGGCGCGACTCCAGCCGCGCCGGCGTTTGAGGCGGGTTCTCCCGGCCCCGCCGGCGTTTGAGGCACATTCTTCCGGCCCCGCCGGTGCTTGAGGCAGGTTGCCGGTCGCGCCGGGCTTGGGGCGTCGGCGCGGAGCGGCGTAGGGGGCCGGGGCGGAGTCCCGGGTCAGTGGAGGCGGCGGACGGTGTACGCCACGCCCACCGGGCGCTCGGCCGCGCCGAGGTACGCGTGCCCCCGCATCCCGCACCACGCCGGCACGTCCAGCCCCGCCACCTCGTCGTCCGACAGCACCGTCACCGTCCCCCCCACCGGCACGGTGCCGATGGCCCGGGCCAGCTCGATCACCGGCTGCGGGCAGCGCAGCCCGAGCGCATCCAGCTCCACCGAGTCCGCCACCGGCGCCACCGCCGGCGGCTCGGCCGCGCCGAGCTTCTCCCGCACCCCCGCCACCGCACCCGGCAGCACCTCCAGGAACGCGTTGACCTCCTCCGCCGTCGTCCCCGGCGGCAGGGAGACCCGTACGTTCCCCTCCGAGAGCACCCCCATCGCTCGCAGCACATGACTGGGGGTCAGCGTGGAGCTCGTGCAGGAGGAGCCGGACGAGACCGAGAAGCCCGCCCGGTCCAGCTCGTGCAGCAGCGTCTCCCCGTCGACGTACAGGCACGAGAAGGTGACCAGGTGCGGCAGCCTGCGGTCCGGGTCGCCGACCACCTCCACGTCCGGGACCAGCCGGACGACCCGGCGCCGGATCCGGTCCACCAGGACCCGCAACCGGGCCGCCTCCGCGTCGGCCTCCGCCCGTACGGCCCGCAGCGAGGCCGCCGCCGCGACGATCGCCGGGAGGTTCCCGAAGCCGGGGGAGCGTCCCGACTCCCTTTCGTCGGCCGGGCCTTGGGGCGAGAAGCGGACTCCCTTGCGGACGGCCAGCAGGCCGACCCCCGGCGGGCCGCCCCACTTGTGCGCGCTGGCGGCGAGGACCGACCACGCGCCCTCCACCGGACCCCAGCCCAGCGACTGGGCCGCGTCCACGAGCAGTGGCACCCCGGCTGCCGCGCAGAGGTCGGCCACCTCCGCCACCGGCTGGACCGTGCCCACCTCGTGGTTGGCGGACTGGAGGCAGGCCAGCGCCGTGTCCGGGAGCAGCGCCGCGCCGTAGTCCGCGGCCGCCACCGCGCCCGAAAGGTCGACAGGGACGCGGGTGACGGTGCCGCCGCCCGCCTCGTGGGCCTGCGCCGCATGGAGCACGGAACTGTGCTCGACCGCGGACAGGACCAGACGCCCACCGATACGCCGGCGCCCCGCGAGCACGCCCGCGACCCCCGTGTGAACCGCGTGCGTCCCCGAAGGGGTGAACACGAGCTCGTCCGGCCGGCAGCCCACGGCCTCCGCCGCCGCCTCCCGCGCCGCGTCCAGCAGCAGCCGGGCGCGCCGGCCCTCCCGGTACAGCCGGGCCGGATCGGCCCAGCCCTCGTCCAGGGAGGCCTGCAACGCCTGCCGGGCCACGGGGTGCAGGGGAGCGGCGGACGCGGTGTCGAAGTACGGCATCCGGCCACGGTAAGGGGGCGCGGCGGCGCACGGCGCATCCGACGGCGGCAGGCGCGGGGCAGGGGCCGGGCAACGACGGCCGGCGCCCGGGCGCGGGACCCGCGGCGACCGGGTGCGGCGGCCGGGAGCGGGACCCGCGCCGGCCGGGTTCAGGGGCCGTCAGATGCCGTCCTCAGTCCGCCGTTCGGGCCCGGATCCGCCGTCCCCCGTACGGCGGATCCATCCCTTCGGGGGCAGTAGCGGCGCGTTGGGCACCCTCCCCGCGCGACCCCAAATAGCGTCCAGTAGGGTTTGGTCCGCATAAACATCCAAACCCCTGCCTGCGTCAGGGCCGGCGACCGACCCGAACAGCGGCCGCGGCCGGCCGCGCGGGCCGAGACTCTCGGGAAGGCGCTACGTGAGTCCCTACGGCTCCGACCGCTCGCCGCGGCGCCCGATGCGGCGGAAGCTGCTGCAGGCGCTGACTGCGGGCGTGGTCCTGGCGACCGCCACTGGTTGCTCGTACACCTGGAAAAACTTCCCCCGCCTCGGATTGCCCACCCCGGTCACGGAGGAGGCGCCTCGCATCCTCTCCCTGTGGCAGGGATCCTGGGCGGCCGCTCTCATCACGGGCATCCTGGTGTGGGGCCTGATCCTGTGGAGCGTCATCTTCCACCGGCGCAGCCGGACGAAGATCGAGGTCCCCCCGCAGACCCGGTACAACATGCCCATCGAGGCGCTGTACACCGTGGTCCCGCTCATCATCGTCTCGGTGCTCTTCTACTTCACCGCGCGTGACGAGTCGAAGCTGCTCTCCCTCTCCGCCAAGCCGGCGCACACGATCAACGTGATCGGCTTCCAGTGGAGCTGGGGCTTCAACTACATCGAGGACGTCGACGGAGACGCGGCGAGCCCGAAGGCGGGCGCGGTTCCCAAGGAGCTGGCCTCGATCCCGGACCGCTACACCAAGGACTTCCCGGCTGGCGCCGAGGGCGTCTACCAGAAGGGTGTCCCGAGCGACCGGAACGAAGACACCAACAACCCGGGGCCGACCCTGGTCCTCCCCGTGGGCGAGAAGGTCCGCTTCATCCTGTCGTCGAACGACGTGATCCACTCCTTCTGGGTGGTCCCGTTCCTGTTCAAGCAGGACGTCATCCCGGGCTACACCAACGTCTTCGAGGTCACCCCGTCCCAAAAGGGCACCTTCATGGGCAAGTGCGCCGAGCTGTGCGGCGTCGACCACTCCCGGATGCTCTTCAACGTCAAGGTGGTCTCGCCCGAGGAGTACCGGGCGCACCTGAAGGAGCTGGCGGAGAAGGGTCAGACCGGCTTCCTGCCGGCCGGCATCCAGCAGACCGACCCGGCCCGGAACGCGGAGACGAACAAACTGTGAGCATCCTCAACGAATCCCAGGGTGCCGCCGCAGCTGACTCGTACGAGAACGAGCTGCCGGTGCGGCGCAAGCAGCCGGGCAACGTGGTCGTGAAGTGGCTCACCACCACCGACCACAAGACCATCGGCACGATGTACCTGGTCACGTCGTTCGTGTTCTTCATCATCGGCGGCGTCATGGCACTGTTCATGCGCGCCGAGCTGGCCCGTCCGGGCACGCAGATCATGTCGAACGAGCAGTTCAACCAGGCGTTCACGATGCACGGCACGATCATGCTGCTGATGTTCGCGACGCCGCTGTTCGCCGGTTTCGCGAACTGGATCATGCCGCTGCAGATCGGCGCGCCCGACGTGGCGTTCCCGCGGCTGAACATGTTCGCGTACTGGCTCTACCTCTTCGGCTCGACCATCGCGGTCGCCGGCTTCGCCACCCCGCAGGGTGCGGCCGACTTCGGCTGGTTCGCCTACTCCCCGCTGTCGGACGCGGTCCGGTCGCCGGGCATCGGCGCCGACATGTGGATCATGGGTCTGGCCTTCTCCGGCTTCGGCACGATCCTCGGCTCGGTCAACTTCATCACCACGATCATCTGCATGCGCGCGCCCGGCATGACGATGTTCCGCATGCCGATCTTCACCTGGAACGTCCTGCTGACCGGTGTCCTGGTCCTGCTGGCCTTCCCGGTCCTGGCCGCGGCGCTCTTCGCGCTGGAGTCCGACCGCAAGTTCGGTTCGCACATCTTCGACTCGGCCAACGGCGGCGCCCTGCTGTGGCAGCACCTCTTCTGGTTCTTCGGACACCCAGAGGTGTACATCATCGCGCTGCCGTTCTTCGGCATCATCTCCGAGGTCATCCCGGTCTTCTCGCGCAAGCCGATGTTCGGTTACATCGGCCTGATCGCGGCGACGATCGCGATCGCCGGCCTCTCGGTGACCGTGTGGGCCCACCACATGTACGTCACCGGCGGTGTACTCCTGCCGTTCTTCTCCTTCATGACCTTCCTGATCGCGGTACCGACCGGTGTGAAGTTCTTCAACTGGATCGGCACCATGTGGAAGGGCTCGCTGTCCTTCGAGACACCGATGCTCTGGGCCGTCGGCTTCCTGATCACCTTCACCTTCGGTGGTCTGACCGGCGTCATCCTGGCCTCGCCCCCGATGGACTTCCACGTCTCCGACTCGTACTTCGTCGTCGCGCACTTCCACTACGTCATCTTCGGCACCGTGGTCTTCGCGATGTTCTCCGGCTTCCACTTCTGGTGGCCGAAGTTCACGGGCAAGATGCTGGACGAGCGCCTCGGCAAGATCACCTTTTGGACGCTGTTCATCGGCTTCCACGGCACCTTCCTGGTGCAGCACTGGCTGGGCGCCGAGGGCATGCCGCGTCGTTACGCGGACTACCTCGCCGCCGACGGCTTCACCGCGCTGAACACGATCTCGACGATCAGCTCGTTCCTGCTCGGCCTGTCGATGCTGCCCTTCATGTACAACGTCTGGAAGACGGCGAAGTACGGGAAGAAGATCGAGGTCGACGACCCGTGGGGCTACGGCCGTTCGCTGGAGTGGGCGACGTCCTGCCCGCCGCCGCGGCACAACTTCCTCACCCTGCCGCGGATCCGTTCCGAGTCCCCGGCGTTCGACCTGCACCACCCGGAGATCGCGGCCCTCGACCACCTTGAGGACCACAGCGTCGCCACCGCGGCCGTCACCGGTGGCAAGGAGGCGGGCAAGTGAAGATCCAGGGCAAGATGTTCCTCTGGCTCTCCTTCTTCATCCTGATCATGGCCGTCGTGTACGGCGTGTGGTCGAAGGAGCCAGTCGGCACCACGGCGCTCTTCCTGGCCTTCGGCCTGAGCGTGATGATCGGCTACTACCTGGCCTTCACGGCCAAGCGCGTCGACGAGATGGCCCAGGACAACCTGGAAGCCGATGTCGCCGACGAGGCCGGCGAGCTGGGGTTCTTCTCCCCGCACAGCTGGCAGCCGCTCTCCCTGGCCATCGGTGGCGCCTTCGCGTTCATGGGCGTCATCTTCGGCTGGTGGCTGATGTACTTCTCCGCTCCGCTGATCCTGATCGGTCTGTGGGGCTGGGTGTACGAGTACTACCGCGGTGAGAACCAGAACCAGTAGCAGCACCCCCGCGGCACCGCCGCGCGGCACTTGGGGCCCGGACACCTCTTCGGAGGAGTCCGGGCCCCTCGTTTGCAGTCATCCCGCGCGCCGTAATTGTCATATCTTCATAGCGTTGGTCCCATGAAGCACTCACCGCGTCTTTGGACGGTACTCAGCTGCTCCCTGCTGGTCGCGTCCCTCGGGGCCGGCGCCACCGCCTGCGGGTCCGACGACGACCCGCTGTCCGTCCGCCCGTACGACGCGGGCGATCAGGTCGCCTTCAACATGAGCGCCGACGGCCGCCCCGTCGACCCCGGTCGCCCCCTGGAAGTCACCGCCAAGACCGGTGAGGGCCGCATCACCGACGTGACCGTCGTGGACGGCCACGGCCGCCGTCTGGCGGGCGAACTCAGCGCCAAGGGGGACCGGTGGCACAGCACGGTCCCGCTGGCCGCCGGCGTCCACTACACGGCCACCGTGAGCACCGAGAACGAGCGGGGCGCTCCGGGGCAGCGCACGCTGTCCTTCGACACCACTCCGTCCAAGGGGGTCCTCAAGGTCGAATTCGGGCCGGAGGAGGGCAAATACGGCGTCGGACAGCCCATCACGGCGGAGCTCAACGAGCCGGTCAAGGACAAGGCCGCCCGCGCCGTCGTGGAGCGGGGCCTGATCGTCGACGTCCCGCCCGGAGTCGAGGGCGCCTGGCACTGGGTGGACGACAAGAAGCTGCACTACCGGCCCAAGGAGTACTGGCCCGCGAACTCCGCCGTCTCCGTGCGCAGCAACCTGGAGGGCATCAGGATCACCGACGACCTCCACGGAGCCGCGGCCAAGCCGCTGAAGCTGGAGATCGGCGACCGGGTGGAGGTCACCACCGACGCCTCCTCGCACTGGCTCACCTTCCGGCGCAACGGAGAAGTGATCAATTCCATTCCGGTGACCACCGGCAAGCCCGGCTTCTCCACCCGCAACGGCATCAAGGTGGTGCTCGGCAAGCAGTACTACGTCCAGATGCGCGGGGACACCGTCGGCATCGGCGGCAGCGAGTACTACAACCTGCCCGTCTACTGGGCCACCCGGGTCACCTGGAGCGGTGAGTACGTCCACGCCGCGCCCTGGTCGGTCGGCTCGCACGGCTACGCCAACGTCAGCCACGGCTGCACGGGCATGAGCACCGGCAACGCCGCCTGGTTCTACGAGAACATCAACGAGGGCGACATCGTCCAGGTGATCAACAGCATCGGCGACGACATGGACATCTTCGGCAACGGCTTCGGCGACTGGAACATGGACTGGAAGGACTGGCGCGAAGGCAGCGCCCTCCTCAAGGGCACCCAGGAAGGCCGCAGTCCGATCGACCAGGCGCGCCTGCGGCCGAGCGTCTAGGCCGAGCGTCCAGGCCGGGCGTCCAGGCCGAGCGTCCAGACCGGGCGCCCACGCCCGCCCCCCGGCCCCGGCGTCCGCTTCCGGGACCCGGCTCACCCTCCCGTGGCGGTTTCGCACACGGACGGGTGAGCCGAACGGGGCCCCGCAGGCGCCGGGGAGGGGGTCAGGCGGCCGAGGAGGACAGGCGGGAGCGCAGGAGGCCCGCCAGGACGTCCGCGAACTCCACCGGATCCACCGGAAGGGTGACGGCGGCGTCCGCGCGGCTCCAGGTGGCCAGCCAGGCGTCCTGGGGGCGTCCCATCAGCAGCAGCACCGGCGGACACCGGAAGATCTCGTCCTTGATCTGCCGGGCCACACCCATGCCCCCGGCCGGAGTGGCCTCGCCGTCCAGCACGCACACGTCGATGCCGCCCGCGTCCAGCGCCGACAGGACCGCCGGCAGCGTCGCGCACTCCAGGAACTCCACCGGCGGCAGGTCCGCGGCCGGCCTGCGCCCGGCCGCCAGCCGCACCTGCTCCCGGGTGCCCGCGTCGTCGCTGTAGACCAGAACCCGCGCAGTCGCCCGCATTTCGTTCCTCCACGTGTCACGTGAATCACGTTGATGTTGCGCGGGATGCTACTCCTCCCGATGCGCCGCCCACATCGGTTCGGACAGCCTCGCACGACACGCTCATTGGCTCATCTGATGGGCCGTTCGGGCCTTGCACACCCCCCGGACACTCCGAACGGCACCCCCCGGGGTGAGGGCGGGATAAGCGACCGACATAATGTCGGTCGTGGCGACAGCAACGACAGTAGATACCGGGCACGCGCACCCGACGGTCAACCGGCCGAACCTCGTCAGCGTCGGAACCATCATCTGGTTGAGTTCCGAGCTGATGTTCTTCGCGGCCCTCTTCGCGATGTACTTCACCCTGCGATCCGTGATGGGTACCGAGTACTGGACAGAGCAGGCCTCGGCCTTGAATCTGCCCTTCTCGGCGACGAACACGACGATCCTGGTGCTCTCCTCGCTCACCTGCCAGCTCGGCGTATTCGCCGCCGAGCGCGGTGACGTGAAGAAGCTCCGGACGTGGTTCATCATCACGTTCGTCATGGGTGCGATCTTCATTGGCGGCCAGGTGTTCGAGTACACCGAGCTGGTCAAGCACGAAGGCATGAGCCTCTCGTCCGATCCGTACGGCTCGGTGTTCTACCTGACCACCGGCTTCCACGGTCTGCACGTGACGGGCGGCCTCATCGCCTTCCTGCTGGTCCTCGGCCGGACGTACGCGGCCAAGAGGTTCACCCACGAACAGGCCACGTCGGCCATCGTCGTGTCCTACTACTGGCACTTCGTCGATGTCGTCTGGATCGGCCTCTTCGCCACGATCTACCTGATCAAGTAGCGAACACGTCGCCGGGCCCGACCCGGCACTCCATCCAGAAACACCGACGCAGAAGATCCTGACACCGGGGTAATCCGTGAAAAAGCTCTCCGCACGACGACGCCATCCGCTGGCGGCGGTCGTCGTTCTACTCCTCGCGCTGGCGGCCACTGGGGGGCTGTACGCCGCCTTCGCCCCCGCGGGCAAGGCGCAGGCCGATGAAACCGCCCAGTCCCTCGCCATCGAGGAGGGCAAGAAGCTCTACGCCGTCGGCTGCGCAAGCTGCCACGGAACCGGCGGTCAGGGTTCCTCTGACGGCCCGAGCCTGGTCGGCGTAGGCTCCGCGGCCGTCGACTTCCAGGTGAGCACGGGCCGCATGCCGGCCCAGCAGCCCGGCGCCCAGGTGCCGGAGAAGCCGAAGGTCTACACCCAGGCGCAGATCGACCAGCTGGCCGCGTACATCGCGTCCCTCGGCGCCGGCCCGATCACGCCGACCGAGAAGCAGTACGACCCGGCGGGTGCCGACATCGCCAAGGGTGGTGAGCTGTTCCGCAACAACTGCGCGCAGTGTCACAACTTCACCGGCGAAGGCGGCGCGCTGACGAACGGCAAGTACGCCCCGAACCTTGAGGACGTATCGCCCAAGCACATCTACGAGGCCATGCTCACCGGCCCGCAGAACATGCCCTCCTTCCCGGACAGCACCATGCCGGAGCAGGAGAAGAAGGACATCATCGCGTACCTCCAGAACGTGAACGGCGAGAAGTCGACCAACCCCGGCGGGCTCAAGCTCGGTGGCCTCGGCCCCGTCTCCGAGGGTCTGTTCGGCTGGATCTTCGGTCTGGGTGCGCTGATCGCTGTCGCCGTCTGGGTCGCGGCCCACACCGCTAAGGCCAAGAAGTCATGAGTAGCCAAGACATTCCCGAAGAGAAGCACCTGCCGAGCGAGCAGGGCGACGTCCACCACGGTGGCGTAGCGGTCGCGGACGACCCGTTCGCGGACCCGGGCCTGCCGGTCCACAAGCCGCGCATCCAGGACATCGACGAGCGTGCGGCGAAGCGCTCCGAGCGCACCGTCGCGATGCTGTTCACGCTGTCGATGCTGGCGACGATCGGCTTCATCGCGTCCTACGTGATCTTCCCGGTCGACAAGATCGTCTACATCTTCCCGCTGGGGAAGGTGAGTGCGCTCAACTTCGCCCTGGGCATGACGCTGGGCACGGCCCTCTTCTGCATCGGCGCGGGCGCGGTCCACTGGGCCCGCACCCTGATGTCCGACGTCGAGGTCGCCGACGAGCGCCACGAGATCGCAGCTCCGCCGGAGGTCAAGGCCAAGGTCATGGCCGACTTCGCCGCCGGTGCGTCGGAGTCCGGCATCGGTCGCCGTCCGCTCATCCGCAACACCATGCTGGGTGCGCTGGCGATGCTGCCGCTGTCCGCCGTCATGATCCTCCGTGACACGGGCCCGCTGCCCGAGGACAAGCTCCGCAAGACCCTGTGGGCCAAGGGCAAGCTGCTCATCAACCAGAACACGATGGAGCCGCTGCGTCCCGAGGACGTCCTGGTCGGTTCGCTGACCTTCGCCATGCCGGAAGGCCTGGAGGAGGACCAGCACGACTTCCAGGTCCAGATCGCCAAGGCCGCCCTGATGATCGTCCGCATCCAGCCGGACGACATCAAGGACAAGCAGGAGCTGGAGTGGTCCCACGACGGCATCGTCGCCTACTCCAAGATCTGCACCCACGTCGGCTGCCCGATCAGCCTGTACGAGCAGCAGACGCACCACGTGCTCTGCCCGTGCCACCAGTCCACCTTCGACCTCTCCGACGGCGCCCGTGTCATCTTCGGCCCGGCTGGTCACGCCCTTCCGCAGCTGCGGATCGGTGTGAATGACGAAGGCTTCCTCGAAGCGCTCGGCGACTTCGAAGAGCCCGTCGGTCCTGCATTCTGGGAGCGCGGATGAGCACTGCCACCACCACCAAGACGGCGCGCAAAGCGCCGGCCGGCGAGCGCGTAGCGGACTGGGCGGACGGCCGCCTGGGCATCTACAGCCTGGCCAAGGCCAACATGCGCAAGATCTTCCCGGACCACTGGTCCTTCATGCTGGGTGAGATCTGCCTCTACAGCTTCATCATCATCATCCTCACGGGTGTGTACCTGACGCTGTTCTTCCACCCGAGCATGAACGAGGTCGTCTACCACGGCTCGTACGTGCCCATGCAGGGCGTCATGATGTCCGAGGCCTTCGCCTCGACCCTGGACATCAGCTTCGACGTCCGCGGTGGTCTGCTCATCCGGCAGATCCACCACTGGGCGGCGCTGATCTTCGTCGCGGCGATGATCGTGCACATGATGCGCGTGTTCTTCACCGGCGCGTTCCGCAAGCCGCGCGAGGTCAACTGGATCTTCGGCTTCCTGCTGCTGGTCCTCGGCATGTTCACCGGTTTCACCGGTTACTCGCTGCCGGACGACCTGCTCTCGGGCACCGGTGTCCGCTTCATGCAGGGCGCGATCCTGTCCGTGCCGGTCGTCGGCACGTACCTGTCGTTCTTCCTGTTCGGCGGGGAGTTCCCGGGCGGCGACTTCGTCGCGCGGTTCTACTCCATCCACATCCTGCTGCTGCCCGGCATCATGATGGGCCTGCTCGTGGCCCACCTGATCCTGGTCTTCTACCACAAGCACACCCAGTTCCCCGGGCCGGGCAAGACGAACAACAACGTCGTCGGCATGCCGCTGCTGCCGGTCTACATGGCCAAGGCCGGAGGCTTCTTCTTCCTGGTCTTCGGTGTCATCTCGGCCATCTCCGCGATCGCCTCGATCAACCCGATCTGGGCGCTCGGCCCGTACCGTCCGGACCACGTGTCCACCGGTGCGCAGCCCGACTGGTACATGGGTATGCCCGAGGGCCTGATCCGTGCCATGCCCGGCTGGGAGATCAACCTGTGGGGCCACACGCTCGTCCTGGGCGTGTTCATCCCGCTGCTGCTCTTCCCGCTGGTGCTGGGCGCGATCGCCGTCTGGCCCTTCATCGAGTCCTGGGTCACCGGGGACAAGCGCGAGCACCACATCCTGGACCGCCCGCGCAACGTCCCGACCCGTACGGCCTTCGGTGTCGCCTGGATCGCGGAGTACATCGTGCTCCTGATCGGCGGTGGAAACGACATGTTCGCGCAGTACTTCCACCTGTCGATCAACTCGATCACCTGGTTCGTCCGCATCGGCTTCTTCGCCGTACCGGTCCTCGCCTTCATCGTCACCAAGCGGATCTGCCTCGGCCTCCAGCGCCGGGACCGGGACAAGGTGCTGCACGGTCGCGAGACCGGCATCATCAAGCGCCTGCCGCACGGTGAGTTCGTCGAGATCCACGAGCCGCTCCCGCAGGGCCAGCTGCACACGCTGACCCAGCACGAGCAGTACCGGCCGATCGAGGCCGGTCCGACGGTCGACGAGAACGGCGTCGAGCGCAAGGTGAAGCTCACGGAGAAGCTGCGGGCGAAGCTCAGCAAGGGCTTCTACGCCGAGGACAACCAGATTCCGAAGCCCTCGGTGGAGGAGTACAAGGAGATCCAGAGCGGCCACGGCCACCACTGATCCCGTTTGAGGGACTGATTTCGGTCAGTCCTGGCGTCGCCACGGCAAGAGCCCCGTCCAGGGTCTGGACGGGGCTCTTTGCCGTCCCTCGGGGCTGGATAGGCTGGAGCCCTTCCCATTCGACGTGGGCGCGGACACGGGGGCGGCCCACAAGCAGCAGGAGCGGACCATGAACGTTGTGACCCCGGCAGGCGGCGACAGCGTGGCGGCCCGCGGCTGGCCGGGCCTTCTCGACGCGCTGCTGGCCGGCCGGGACCTGCGTGCCGAGGACACCGCCTGGGCCATGGACAAGATCATGCGTGGGGAGGCCACCGACGCCCAGATCGCCGGTTTCGTGGTCGCCCTGCGGGCCAAGGGCGAGACCGTCGCGGAGATCAACGGTCTCGTCGAGACCATGTACGACCACGCCAACCTGATCGAGGTGCCGGGCCGGACGGTGGACATCGTCGGCACCGGCGGCGACGGGGCCAAAACGGTCAACATCTCGACGATGTCGGCGATCGTGGTGGCCGGTACGGGCGCCAAGGTGGTCAAGCACGGCAACCGGGCCGCGTCCTCCGCGAGCGGGGCCTCGGACGTCCTGGAGAAGCTCGGCGTCAACCTCGACCTCACCCCGGCGCGGGTCGCCGAGGTCGCGGAGGAGGCCGGCATCACCTTCTGCTTCGCGGTGAAGTTCCACCCGGCGCTGCGCCACGTGGCCGGGGCCCGCAAGGAACTGGGCATCCGGACCACCTTCAACTTCCTGGGCCCGCTGACCAACCCGGCGCGGGTACGGGCCCAGGCGACCGGTGTCGCCGACGCCAGGGTGGCCCCCATCGTGGCCGGCGTGCTCGCGGAGCGGGGCTCGTCCGCGCTGGTCTTCCGCGGCGACGACGGTCTCGACGAGCTCACCACGACCGCCACCTCGCGCGTCTGGCGGGTCCGCGACGGCAGGGTCGTGGAGCAGTCCTTCGACCCCCGTGACGTGGGCGTCGACCTCGTCGACGTGGCGGAGCTGCGGGGCGCGGACGCCTCGTACAACGCGGACGTGGCCCGGCGCCTGCTGGCCGGCGAGACCGGTCCCGTGCGCGACGCGGTGCTGCTGAACTCGGCGGCGGCCCTGGTGGCCCTGGACCCGGGCGAGGGCACGCTGGAGGAGCAGATCGCGGCGGGCATCACCCGGGCGGCGGAGGCCATCGACTCGGGCGCGGCCCGCGCGGCGCTGGAGCGGTGGGTGGCGGCCAGCAACGCCTGATGTTCGTACGACGGTTTTGAGTCAAGGCCCCGGTCCGCCATTCGGACCGGGGCCTTGCGTCGGCGGGATCATGTGGCAGGATGCTGACCAGGTCACGAGTGACAGCGTTTAGGCCCCGGCTCGCTGTCCGGCAACCCTCCTTCCGTGGCGGGGTGCCCCGGGTGATGACCAGGCCGTAGGCAGCGAGGTCTACGGCAAGCGCGGATCCCTCGACACCAGGGGTCCTGGTCTCCCGAGGAGCTTTTTCCGTGAGCAAGCGAATGCGATAGGGCGACTCCGCCCCTTCTTCAACCCCCGGACCAGGGCCGCTTCCGTGTGCCCCGTTCAGTTCCGGGGCACTCCCCGTACCCCGGACGGCCCCAGAGCCGTACCCGCGTGCGGGCGCACCGAAGCCATTCACCCCTGCCTGCCGGGAGATTCCGCCATGTCCGCATTCCTGAACGCCGCCCCGAACGCCGACACCGCCGCCGCTGTCACCGCCCGCGTCACCGCCCCCGTCGAGTGCGCGAGCAACGCCGCCGAGGGCCCCGCCTGTGCCGAACCGCTGGCGGTCCTCGGCCGGGACGTCACCGTCCCGCTCGTCACCGGCGGCGAGGTCACCTACGCCGCCCTGGACTACGCGGCCAGCGCCCCCGCCCTGCAGCGGGTCTGGGACGACGTGGCCGCGTACGCCCCCTACTACGGCAGCGTGCACCGCGGCGCCGGCTACCTCTCCCAGCTTTCCACCGACCTCTTCGAGCAGAGCCGCGTCACGGTCGCCGAGTTCCTCGACTGCCGCCCCACGGACCAGGTGGTCTTCACCCGCTCCACCACCGACTCGCTCAACCTGCTCGCCGCCGTGCTGCCGGCCGACTGCCAGGTCTTCGTCTTCGAGACCGAGCACCACGCCTCGCTGCTGCCCTGGTCGGACGCCCGCGTCAGCTACCTCGACGCCCCGCGCACCCCCGCCGAGGCCGTCGCCACGCTGGAGCGTGCCCTTGCCGAACGCGAGCCGTACGGTCCCGCGCTGGTGTGCGTGACCGGCGCCTCCAACGTCACCGGTGAGCTGTGGCCGGTCAAGGAGCTCGCCGCCGCCGCGCACGCCCACGGCGCGCGGATCGTGCTGGACGCCGCCCAGCTGGCCCCGCACCACCCCGTCTCCGTGCGGGAGCTGGACGTCGACTGGGTCGCCTTCTCCGGCCACAAGCTGTACGCGCCCTTCGGCTCGGGCGTCCTCGCCGGCCGCGCCGACTGGCTCCAGGAGGCCGAGCCGTACCTCGCCGGAGGCGGCGCCTCCCGCAAGGTGGCCCGGCGCGAGGACGGCGGTGTGGACGTCGAGTGGCACACCACCGCCGCGCGCCACGAGGCCGGCTCCCCGAACGTCATCGGCGTCTACTCGATCGCCTCCGCCTGCCGCGCTCTGACCGAGGCGGGCTTCGACGCCCTCGTCGCCCGGGAGCGCCACCTCGTCGCCACGGTCCGCGAGGGCCTCGCGGAGGTCCCCGAGGTGCGGGTGCTGTCCCTCTTCGGGGACGACGCCCCGCGCGTGGGCGTCATCTCCTTCGTGGTCGACGGTTGGAACAGCTCCCACTTCGCGGCGGCCCTGTCCGCCGAGTACGGGATCGGCGTCCGCGACGGCCTGTTCTGCGCCCACCCGCTGGTCCGCACCCTGCTGGGCAGCGAGCCGCAGGAGCCGGGGGAGTGCGGCGCCCCGGAGGCGGCCCCGGGCGAGCGCTCGCTGAACGCCATCCGCGTCAGCTTCGGCGCGGGCACCCCGGACGAGCACGTCGAGCGCTTCGTCCGCGCGGTGAAGGAACTCGTCGCGGACGGCGCGCAGTGGCAGTACCGCACGGAAGAGGGCCGCTGCGTCCCGGCCGTCTGACAGGCGGCGAGGCGGCGGTGCGCTCCAACCGGTCCGGACCCCGGCCCGAGGTGTCTAGGCGTCCAGGCCGATCGCGAAGGCGGCTTCCAGGTCGTGCTGGGAGTAGGTGCGGAAGGCCACGTGGGTGTCCGTCGCCTCGACGCCCGGGATCTTGCTGATGCTGCCCGGGATGATGTCCGCCAGGTTCTCGTGGCGGGCCACCCGGACCAGCGCGATCAGGTCGTACGTACCGGTGACGGAGTACACCTCGCTGACACTGTCCAGCGCGGCGATGGCCTCGGCGATCTCGGGGATGCGGTCCACGCTGGTCTTGATGAGCACGATCGCGGTGATCACGGCTGGCTGTCTCCCTCGGTGGCCGTCGCTGGTGGCCTCACTCTAGTCGCACCGCGATACCGCACCCACGCGTAGAGGAAGCCCACCGAGAAGCCCACGAGATGGGCCAGATAGGCGACCCCCGGGCCGCTGCCCGCCCGGTGCGCCGCCACCCCCTGGAGGGCGAACCAGAACAGCAGCACGATCCAGGCCGGGAACCGCAGCGGCAGGAAGAACAGGAACGGGAACAGACTCGTCACCCTCGCGCTCGGCAGGAGGAAGAGGAAGGCGCCGAGCACCGCCGAGATGGCCCCGGACGCCCCGACCAGCGTCTGCGCGGACCCGGCGTTGGCCGCCGCGTACGCCGTCATGGCCACGTAGCCGGCGCAGACGTAGAAGCCGAGGAACGCCGGACGGCCCATCCGCTGCTCGGCCATCGCGCCGAAGACGTACAGAAAGAGGATGTTCCCCAGCAGGTGCAGCCAGCTGCCGTGCACGAACAGCGCGGTCAGCGGGGTCAGCCAGGCTCGCGGGCCGCCCGTGAACAGCTCGTCCGGGACGACGCCCCAGCGCCGGAAGTACGCGGTCCCGGCGGTCAGCAGCTCGTCGCCCGTCCCGTAGCCCGGGTTCAGCCCCGAGGCCGGACCCAGTACGAACACCACGCCGCAGCCCGCGATCAGCGCATGGGTGACCACCGGCCCCCGGGCGGCCTCGCGCACGGCCCGCCACCTTACGATCATGCGACCGAGCATGACGCAAGCGGACCCACCTGAAGCGGTGGCAGGCCGTAGGGTTACGAGCTGCGGTCGCGGAGTGACGCGGGCGGCCGCAGGGACGGCTTTAATTGAAAGAGCTACGAAGGAGAGAGCGGCCTGATGACGGTTCCCCTGCCGACCGACACCACCCGGTGGCGTTGCACCCTGTGCGGCAACCTCACGCGCTTCGACGTCACCCGTTCGTCGAAGGTCGTGGAGTACGTCCACCTGGACCTCGCCGGGGAGCCCAAGGTCGAGGAGCGCGAGGTGGTCAATGAGACCATCGAGTCGGTCCGCTGCCGCTGGTGCAACGCGGTGGACCAGATCGAGCTGGTGGACAGGCCGGGCACGGACTCCTGACGGAGCCGTACCCGCAGGTAGATCACGGTAGGGGTGACGGATTGTGGAGCCAGCAAGCGGTGCTGAGCCGGCCGACGCGGCCGGCGACGCCGCCGAGGTGCTCGACCGCCCGCTGCCGGAGGGAGTGCGGCGCCGGGTCGTCTCGCTGGTCTCGGACGCCTTCGGCGGACTGACGGTCGCGGACCTGCCGGCGCAGCTGCGCCAGTACGCCCGGTTCACCCCGACCCGGCGCGCCAAGTTCGCCGGGAACGCCATGGCCGCCGCGGTCGAGACCGACGCCGTCTTCCGGGGGAGGGTCGCCGAGAAGCTCCGCGAGGCGCAGGCGGACCTGGCCGGGGCGCTGGAGTCCGGCGCGCCGCCCGCCGCCGCCGATCCGCTGGACGTGGCGGCCGCCGCGTACGTCCTGCGGCCGGTCGGCTGGGTCAAGCTGGTGGCGGCCGCGGGCGAGGAGGCGCAGCGCGCCGACGCCGAGCGGGTCGGCGAGGAGACCCGGCGCGAGCTGGACCGGCTCCGCGAGGAGCTGGCGCACGTACGCGACCTCCAGCGGACCGGCGGCGAGCAGGTCCGGAACGAACTGGACGCGGCCCGCAAGGAAGCGGAATCGCTGCACCGCAAGCTGCGCAGCGCCCTGAGCGACGTCAAGCGCGGCGAGGCCGCCCTGCGCAAGCTGAACGCCGAGGTAGACGGCATCCGCAGCGAGGCCGCCACCCGCGTGGCCGCCGCCGAGAGCGAGAACCGGCGGCTCAAGTCCCGGCTGGCGGAGGTGGAGACGGCACTGGAGACCTCGCGCCGGGCCACCCGCGAGGGGCGCAGCATCGAGGACATGCGGCTGCGGCTGCTGCTGGACACCGTGCTGGACGCGGCGGCCGGGCTGCGCCGCGAACTGGCGCTGCCGCCGGTCTCCACCCGTCCCGCGGACACCGTGGAGGCCGTGGAGCCGGGGCGGATGACACCGAAGGACATCGCGGCGCGCGCCCTGTCGGACACCGATCCGGCCCTGCTGGACCAGTTGTTGGCGCTGCCTCAGGCGCATCTGGTGGTCGACGGCTACAACGTGACGAAGACCGGCTATCCGACGATGCCGCTGGAGAAGCAGCGGCTGCGGCTGCTGGGCGGCCTGTCGATGCTGGCCGCGCAGACGGGCGCGGAGATGACCTGCGTCTTCGACGGGGCGGAACTGGCAGCCCCGGTGCTGCTGGCGCCGCCGCGCGGGGTGCGCGTGCTGTTCTCGAAGGCCGGGGTGACGGCGGACGAGCTGATCCGCCAGCTGGTGCGCGCCGAGCCGCAGGGCCGCCCGGTGGTCGTGGTCTCCACGGACCGGGAGGTCGCCGACGGCGTGGCCAAGGCCGGGGCGCGACCGGTCGCGTCCGCCTTGCTCCTTAAGCGGCTTTCGCGCGTTTCGTAACTCCTGGCCGCAATGCCGGAATTGACGGAGCTCGGAGTCAACGCACGGTCAAGTGTCCTGCACGCAGCGTGTGTCACGGGTAAAGAAGCTGGTCGGGGACAAAGTTTTTGCTCGACAGGATTTGAACTGATCACAGCGAGGTCACTAAGGTCTGCTCAAACCTTCGTGCGGTAGATCACTCATTCGGGGTGGCAGCGAAGGTGCTGCCGAGTTGCGTTCCTCGGCGGCTCCAGGAAGAAGGAGCTCGCCTTCGTGGCGTCCCACCGTCGACCCAAGCAGCCGAACCGTGCGCGCCTGACCGTCCTGACCGCGACCGCGGCGGCGGCCGTCGCCCTCTCCGCCCAGGGAGCCAGTGCCGCGCCGGCCAAGCCCGGCAAGGACGAGGTCAAGGCTCAGGTCGACGCGCTCTACGAAGAGGCGGAGCAGGCCACCGAGAAGTACAACGGGGCCGAGGAGCGCCAGGAGAAGCTCGAAAAGGAGATCGGGCAGCTCCAGGACCAGGTGGCGCGCGGCCAGGGCGACCTCAACGAGCTGCGCAGCACGCTCGGTTCGATGGCCAGTGCCCAGTACCGCAACGGCGGCATCGACCAGTCCCTCGCGCTGTTCCTCTCCGAGGACCCCGACAGCTACCTCGAAAAGGCCTCCTCGCTGGAGCACTTGAGCGGCAAGCAGGTCGAGGCGGTCCAGAAGATCCAGGCCAAGCAGCGCAGCCTCGCGCAGCAGCGCCAGGAGGCCGCAGGCAAGCTCGCGGACCTGGACGCCACCCGCAAGGAGCTCGGCGAGAAGAAGAAGCTCTCGAAGGAGAAGCTCGCCCAGGCCCAGGCCCTGCTCAACTCCCTGACCGCGGCGGAGCGGGCGCAGCTCAAGGACGAGGAGGCGCGCGCCAGCCGCGCCGACGGCCAGCGCGTCGACCTCGGCAACGAGACGGCCTCCGGCCGCGCCGGCGCCGCCCTCGCGGCCGCCAAGACCAAGGTCGGCAGCGCGTACATCTCCGGCAACGAGGGCCCCAACTCCTTCGACTGCTCCGGGCTGACCCAGTGGGCCTACAAGCAGGCCGGCATCGGGATCACCCGTACCACCTGGACCCAGGCCAAGGAGGGCACCCGGATCAGCCGGAGCCAGCTCCAGCCCGGTGACCTCGTCTTCTTCTACGGGGACCTGCACCACGTCGGCCTGTACGCGGGCAACAACATGACGCTGCACGCCGCCAACCCGCGCGGTGGCGTCAAGTACGAGTCGATGGACAACATGCCGTTCCAGTTCGGCGTCCGCATCTAGTCGCCTCACTTCCCTTCCCCTCCCGTCCCTCCCGCCGTCGAGGCCCCGCCCGCGCCCCGTCGCCGGGGACGCGCCGCGCACCGCCCATCCGGGCGAATTCCGCGGCCGCCCTGTGACCGCACGCCCCGCCGGTGACCTGCGTCTCCTGCGGGGCGTCGTCGTGCGTGCCCGTCGGCGGTCGTTGGTCGGCGCCCGGTGGCGCCGCTACTGTCTGCCAGCGCGGAACCCGGCACACGGCCGTCCACGGGGGGCGGACCCGGGCCCCGCCCAGCGGAAGGGAGCGGTTTCACGTGGCGTCCCATCGCCGGTCCGGGCTCAGCGGCCCCGACTGGAGCACGAAGGTCACCGTCCTCACCGCCGCCGCGGCCTCCGCCGCCGTCGCCATGGTCGGGGCGCCCGCGAGCGCCGCCCCCGGACTGCCGTACGAGCCCGGCGCCGGGACCACGTCCCAGGCCCGGGCCCAGGTCGACCGGCTCTTCGAGGAGGCCGAGCAGGCCACCGAGCGCTTCAACGAGGCGGGCGAGAAGGCCGACCGGCTGCGCACCGAGATCAGCCGGGCCCAGGACGTGGTGGCACGCGGCCAGGAGCGCATCAACACCATGCGGGGCCTGCTCGGCACCTTCGCCGGCGCCCAGTACCGCAGCGGGGGCATCGACCCCGCCGTCGGCCTGATGCTGTCCGACAACCCCGACGACTACCTCGACCGGGCCGCCGTCCTGGACCGGTTGACCGGCCGTCAGGCCGACATGCTGGACGCCCTGCGCGAGGAGCAGCGCCGGCTCGGCCAGGAGCGCCGGGAGGCCTACCGCAAACTCGCCGATCTGGAGGACCTGCGCGCCGACGTGGCCCGCCACAAGCGGGCCGTCACGGCGAAGCTGGCGGCGGCCCGGCGGCTGCTGAACGCCATGTCGTCCGAGGAGCGGGCCGCGTTCGAGCGCGCCTCGCGCTCCGGCGGCCGCGCCGACGGCCTGCCCGAGCTGCCCGCCGACGGCTCGGCCGGTCCCTCGTCCGGGCGGGCCGCGACCGCCGTGATGGCGGCCCGCGCGGCCGTCGGCCGGCCGTACGTATGGGGTTCCACCGGGCCGTCCGGCTTCGACTGCTCGGGTCTGATGGTCTGGTCCTACCGGCAGGCGGGTGTCGCCCTGCCCCGCACCTCGCAGGCCCAGCGGTACGCGGGCCGCCGGGTCCCGCTGTCGCAGGCGCGGCCGGGCGACCTGGTGACGTACCGGTCGGACGCCAGCCACGTCGGCATGTACGTGGGCAACGGCCAGGTGGTCCACGCCCCGTACCCGGGCGCCCGGGTCCGCTACGACCCCGTCGGCATGATGCCGGTGTCGTCGGTGACCCGCCCCTGACCCCTTCCCCTACCGTTCCCGGCCGGCCCCCCGCCCGCGCGGGCTGCGTACGATCGGCGGATGCCCCCGGTTCGTCGTCCCGTACGTGTGCTGCCGCTCCTGCTGTGCGTCCTGCTGGCCGGGTGCGGTGCGCCGCCGGACGGGGACGCGGAGCGGGACGTGCGCCGGGCCGTGGCCGACTGGTCTCGGGTGCCGCCGGAGAAGCTCGCCGAGGTCCCCGTCGAGGACTGGTCCTACCGGGTCTCCTCGGTGCGGCGGGACGGCGCCGCCCGGGCCGTCGTACGGGCGGAGCTGCGCTACCGGCTGGCCGGGTACGACACCGCGCCGGACGGATCGGCGCGCGAGCTCGAACTGGCCCGGGACGGCGGGAGCTGGCGGGTCCGGGCCGACCGGCCCGCCCCGGGGGCGCGGCCGCAGCTGTGGGACCAGGGGCCGGTGACCGCGGTCCGGGGTGCGCGGGCGCTGGTGCTGGGGGGCGCCGGGCAGAGCGCCGGGACGCTGTCCGGGATCGCCGCCGAGGCCGACCGGGCGGTGCCGGCGGCCGGCGCGGCCTGGCCCGGGCCGTGGGCGGGCCGGGTGGTGGTGCTCGTACCCGGCTCCCTGGACCGGATGGCCGAGCTGCTGGGCCGGCCCGCCGACGCGTACCGGGGGCTGGGAGCCGTCACCACCGGCCGGGTGGGGGCGGGCCCGGCCCCCGCCGACCGGGTCGTGATCAATCCGGAGGGGTACGCGGAGCTGAGCGGGGCGGGCCGGCGCGTCATCCTGACCCACGAGGTCACCCACGTGGCCACCCGGGCGGCGACCTCCGCCACGACCCCGCTGTGGCTCTCCGAGGGCTTCGCGGACTGGGCGGCGTACCGGGGCACCTCCACCCCGGCCGAGCGGGCGGCCCCGGCGCTGGCCCGGGCCGTGCGCCGGGGCGAGGTGCCGGGGGAGCTGCCCCGGACCGAGGCCTTCGACTTCGGCGGCGACCCCGAGGCGACGGCTCGCGCGTACGAAGGCGCATGGCTGGCCTGCCGGCTGATCGCCGAGCGGTGGGGGGAGGCGGCGCTGGTCGACCTGTACGGGCGGGCGGGCCGCCGCCCGTGGCCGGCGGCGCTCGCGGACGCGCTCGGGGTGGACGAGGCGGAGCTGACGCGGGCCTGGCGGCAGGACCTGGCCGCGGAGCTGGGCGGGACGCGCTGACGGGCGCCCGCGGGGCGACGCGACCGACCTGCGGGCGCGGGTCGTCCGGTACTGTCGGCAGGCGATGCACAAGACGCTGATCGTGACCAACGACTTCCCGCCGCGACCGGGCGGCATCCAGGCCTTCCTGCACAACATGGCGCTACGGCTGGATCCCGACCGGATCGTCGTCTACGCCTCCACCTGGAAGCACGGGGCGGAGGGCCGCGAGGCCACCGCCGCCTTCGACGCCGAGCAGCCGTTCCAGGTCGTCCGCGACCGGTCGACGATGCTGCTTCCGACGCCGCGGGTGACGCGCCGGGCGGTGGGCCTGCTGCGCGAACACGGCTGCGAGTCGGTGTGGTTCGGGGCGGCGGCCCCGCTCGGCCTGATGGGTCCGGCGCTGCGGCGCGCTGGCGCGCGGCGCCTGGTCGCGACCACGCACGGGCACGAGGCGGGCTGGGCCCAACTGCCCGCCGCGCGGCAGCTGCTGCGGCGGATCGGCGAGGGCACGGACACCCTGACCTACCTGGGGGAGTACACGCGCTCGCGGATCGCCTCGGCGGTCACGGACCGCGCTGCGGCGCGGATGGCCCACCTCCCGCCGGGCGTGGACGAGAAGACCTTCCACCCGGAATCGGGCGGGGCGCAGGTCCGGGCCCGGCTCGGGCTGACCGACCGGCCGGTGGTCGTCTGTGTGTCCCGGCTGGTGCCGCGCAAGGGCCAGGACACCCTGATCGAGGCGATGCCGCGGATCCTGGCGGTGGTGCCGGACGCGGTCCTGCTGATCGTCGGGGGCGGGCCGTACGAGGCGGACCTGCGCGCGCTGGCCGTCACGACCGGCGTCGCGGACTCCGTCGTCTTCACCGGTGCGGTCCCGTGGGCCGAACTCCCCGCCCACTACGGGGCGGGCGACGTCTTCGCGATGCCGTGCCGGACCAGGCGGGGCGGGTTGGACGTCGAGGGGCTCGGCATCGTGTACCTGGAGGCCTCGGCCACGGGGCTGCCGGTGGTCGCCGGCGACTCGGGCGGGGCGCCGGACGCGGTCCTGGACGGCGAGACGGGTTGGGTGGTCCGCGGCGGGTCCGCCGAGGACGCGGCGGACCGGATCACGGCCCTGCTCCAGGACCCCGCGCTGCGCGCCCGGATGGGCGAGCGCGGGCGGGCCTGGGTCGAGGAGAAGTGGCGCTGGGACCTCCTGGCGGACAGGCTGCGCGAGCTGCTCTGACGGCCGGGCGCGCCATGTCCGACTGTCACTCGGATGTCTGGCGGTACCGGGTATGGGGGGAACGGCGGGTTCCGCCCATGATGCGACCATGACACCAAACCTGACGCGCCGTCACCTTCTGGGCCTCGGCGCCCTGCAGACCGCCGCCGCGCTCGGCTTCACCCGGATCGGAGCATCCTCCGCCGCCGCCGTGGAGCCCGCCGCCGCGCACTACGCCCCCGCCATCGTCGTCGGCTCCGGCTACGGCGCCGCCGTCGCCGCCCTGCGGCTCGGGCAGGCCGGCGTACGTACCGTCGTCCTGGAGATGGGACGGCTCTGGGACACCGCCGGCCCCGACGGCAAGGTCTTCCCCAGCACCTCCGCACCCGACCACCGGTCCATGTGGTTCCGCGAGCGCACCGAGGCCCCGCTCGCCCAGTTCCTCTGGCTCGACGTGGTCAACCGCGACATCAGCCCGTACCCCGGCGTCCTGGACCGGGTGAACTACGGGGACATGTCCGTCTACGTGGGGCGCGGGGTCGGCGGCGGGTCCCTCGTCAACGGCGGCATGGCACCCACGCCCCGGCGCTCGTACTTCTCCGAGGTGCTGCCCCAGGTCGACGCCGACGAGATGTACGGCACCTACTACCCGCGCGCCCGCGCCATGCTCGGGGTCAACGACATCGACCCGGCCTGGTTCGAGTCCACGCCGTGGTACCGCTTCGCCCGGATCTCCCGCCGGCACGCCCACCGCACCGGCCTGAAGACCGTGTTCGTCCCCAACGTCTACGACTTCGCGCACATGAAGCGCGAGGCGGCCGGCACCGCCCCGAGATCGGCCCTCGCCGGGGAGGTCATCTACGGCAACAACCACGGGAAGAAGAGCGTCGACAAGACCTATCTCGCCGCCGCCCTCGGCACCGGGAACGTCACCATCGAGACCATGCAGCGCGTGGTCGGCGTACGGCAGGACCCGGCCGGCGGCTACGTCCTGACCGTGCGGACCAGCGATCTGACCGGACGGGTCACGCGGACCCGGGAACTGGGCTGCCGGGAGCTCTTCCTGGGGGCCGGGAGCCTGGGGACCACCGAGATCCTGCTCCGGGCGCGCGAGACCGGGACCCTCCCCGCGCTCAGCGGCGAGATCGGCCTCGGCTGGGGGCCCAACGGCAATGTCATGACGGCCCGCGCCAACCACCTCTGGGACACCGTCGGCGCCCACCAGGCCACCATGCCGGCCCTGGGCATCGACGACTGGGACAACGCCACGAACCCGGTGTTCGCCGAGATCGCCCCGCTGCCCATGGGCATCGAGCACTGGATCTCGCTGTACCTGGCCATCACCAAGAACCCGGAGCGCGGCCACTTCAGCTACGACGCCGCGACCGACTCGGCCCGCCTGAACTGGCGGCGCGAGCAGAACGCGGCGTCGGTCGACGCGGCCAGGAACCTCTTCGACCGGATCAACCGGCGCAACTTCACGATCTACCGGTACGACCTCTTCGGCGGCAACCGGGCCTTCGCCGACGACTTCACCTACCACCCGCTCGGCGGCTGCGTCCTCGGCGAGGCCACCGACGCGTACGGCCGGGTCAAGGGCCACCCGGGGCTCTACGTGGTCGACGGCTCGCTGATTCCCGGCTCCCTCGGAGTGAACCCGTTCGTCACCATCACCGCCCTCGCGGAGCGGAACACGGCCCGGATCCTCACCGACCCGCGCTGATCGCGGCGCGGACGCCCGCGGGCACCCGCATCCGCGCCGGCCTCCGGCTCAGCCCTGGTACAGCGCCTCGATCTCGTCCGCGAAGTCCTTCGCCACCACGGTGCGCTTGAGCTTCAGCGACGGCGTGATGTGGCCCGACTCCTCCGTGAACTGGGAGGGAAGAATGCGGAATTTCCGCACCGATTCCGCCTTGGAAACCGCCGCGTTGCCGTCGTCGACGGCCTTCTGGACGGCGGCGAGCAGCTCCGCGTCCTCGCGCAGCCCGGCCGCCGTCACGCCGGCCGGCTTGCCGTTCTCCGCGGCCCACCGGCCGAGGAACTCCTCGTCGATGGTGACCAGCGCGGCCACGAAGGGCCGTCCGTCGCCGACGACCATGCACTCGGCGACCAGCGCGTGCGCCCGGATCCGGTCCTCGATCACGGCGGGGGCGACGTTCTTGCCGCCGGCCGTGACGATGATCTCCTTCTTGCGCCCGGTGATCGCGAGGAAGCCGTCCTCGTCGAGGGTGCCGACGTCACCGGTGTGGAACCAGCCGTCGGTCAGCGCATCGGCGGTCGCCGTCTCGTTCTGCCAGTAGCCGGCGAAGACGTGCTCGCCGTGCAGCAGCACCTCGCCGTCGTCGGCGATGCGCACCACGGAGCCCGGGAGCGGCTGGCCGACCGTACCGATCTTCTGCTTGTCCCACGGGTTGAAGGCCGTCGCCGCGCACGACTCCGTCAGGCCGTAGCCCTCCAGCACCGTGAAGCCGATGCCGCGGAAGAAGTGCCCGAGCCGCTCGCCCAGCGGCGCGCCGCCGGAGATCGCGTACTCGCCGCGCCCGCCGAGGACGGCGTGCAGCTTGCTGTAGACCAGCTTGGTGAAGAGCTTGTGCTTGAGCCTCAGCCCGAAGGACGGCCCGCGCGGGGTGTCCAGCGCCCGGCTGTACGCGATGGCGGTCTCGGCCGCCGCGTCGAAGATCTTGCCCTTGCCGTCGGCCTGCGCCTTGGCGCGCGCCGAGTTGTAGACCTTCTCGAAGACGCGCGGCACGCCGAGGATCAGCGTCGGGCGGAAGGACTGCAGCTCGTCGGTGAGGTTCTTGATGTCCGGTACGCAGCCCAGGCGGATCGGCGCCAGCACGGCCGCCACCTCCACCAGGCGCCCGAAGACGTGGGCGGCGGGGAGGAAGAGCAGCACGGAGCACTCGCCGGTGCGGAACAGCGGGCGCAGGCGCTCCACGACGTTGCCGCACTCGGCGAAGAAGTTGCGGTGGGTCAGCACGCAGCCCTTGGGGCGGCCGGTGGTGCCCGAGGTGTAGACGATGGTGGCCGGGTCGTCGGCGTTGGCCAGGGCGCTGCGCGCGTCGACCTCGGCGTCGGTGATCGCGGCGCCGGCGGCCTTCAGCGCCTCCAGGGCGCCCTGCTCGATCTCCCAGACCTCGCGCAGCTCCGGCAGCCGGTCGCGCAGCGAGGCCACGGCGGCGCCGTGCCCGGGGCTCTCGACGATCACGGCGACGGCGCCGGAGTCGCCGAGGATCCACTGGATCTGCTCGGGGGAGCTGGTCTCGTACACGGGGACGGTCACGCCGCCCGCGCTCCAGATCGCGAAGTCGAACAGCACCCACTCGTAGCGGGTGCGGGAGATCAGGGCGACCCGGTCGCCGGGGCGGACGCCGGTCGCGACCAGGCCCTTGGCCGCGGCCCGGACCTCGGCGAGGAACTCGGTCGCGGTCACGTCCTGCCAGCGGCCGTCGACCTTGCGGCTCATGACGGCCGTGTCGGGATGCTGAGCGGCGTTGCGGCGGATGAGATCCGTCAGGTTCCCGTCCGACGGGACCTCGTACAGGGCCGGAAGGCTGAACTCGCGCAAGACTGCTGCTCCTCTGGGCGCCATCGCCACCGTGTGGACCGACCGGACGTTACCCACCGGTAGTGGGTTCCCGATAGAGGGAACCGGCCAGATGTTCCGTGCGTCACATTCTGTACACCGCGCTACATCGGCCAGGCAGGCCATACCGTGCCGACACTAGTCGACCCCCTCGGAGACTCGGAAGTAACCGCAGGTCCGGCCACCTCCGCCGACCCCTCTGTCCGCGGCCCCCGGGCACCCCTAGGGTTGGCCGCATGGGTGGCATCATGCGGGGCGGGCGTTTCGGCGGGGCGAGCGGAACGAGCCGCACACGGGTACACGTGGTGAGCGACGTGCACGGCAACGCGGAGGCCCTCGCCCGGGCGGGGGACGGCGCCGACGCGCTGATCTGCCTCGGCGACCTGGTGCTCTTCCTCGACTACGCCGACCACTCGCGCGGGATCTTCCCCGACCTGTTCGGCGTGGAGAACGCCCACCGGATCGTCGAGCTGCGCACCGCGCGCCGCTTCGAGGAGGCCCGCACCCTCGGTCGCGAGCTGTGGGCGGGCCTCGACCGGGAACGCATGATCGAAGAGGCGGTCCGGCGGCAGTACGCGCAGATGTTCGCCGCCTTCCCCGCGCCCACGTACGCCACGTACGGCAATGTCGACATCCCGCGTCTGTGGCCGGAGTACGCCGACCGTCCCGGCCTCACCGTCCTCGACGGGGAGCGGGTGGAGATCGGCGGCCGGGTCTTCGGCTTCGTGGGCGGCGGACTCCCCTCGCCCATGCGGACCCCCCACGAGGTGGACGTGGAGGAGTACGCGGCCAAGGTGGAGGCGCTGGGCGAGGTCGACGTGCTCTGCTCGCACATCCCGCCCGAGGTGCCGGAGCTCTGCTACGACACGGTCGCGCGCCGGTTCGAGCGGGGCAGCGAGGCCCTGCTCGCGGCGATCCGCCGCACCCGGCCCCGGTACGCCCTGTTCGGGCACGTGCACCAGCCGCTGGCGCGGCGGATGCGGATCGGGGGCACGGAGTGCGTGAACGTCGGCCACTTCGCCGCCACGGGCCGGCCGTGGGCGCTGGAGTGGTGAGCGGGGCGCCCCCGGCCGCCGCCCGCGGCCCGCGGCGGGAGCCGTTGGAGTGGTCGCGTCCGCACGCGCGGTAGCCTTCACGCGGCGGCCCCAGGCCGCACACTTCCTCGAACACTCCCCGGAGGAGCGACCGCGATGGCGGAACACACCAGCTCAAGCATCACGATCGAGGCCGCGCCGGCCGACGTGATGGCCGTGATCGCCGACTTCGTCCGCTACCCCGAGTGGACCGGCGAGGTGAAGGAGGCCGAGGTGCTGTCCACCGGCGCCGACGGGCGCGCGGAGAAGGTGCGGCTGCTGCTCGACGCGGGCGCCATCAAGGACGACCACACCCTCGCCTACACCTGGAAGGGCGCGGACGAGGTCAGCTGGACCCTGGACAAGTCGCAGATGCTCCGCCAGCTGGACGGCTCCTACCGGCTGGCCCCCGTGGACGGCGGGGCGCGCACCGAGGTCACCTACCAGCTGACCGTGGACGTCAAGATCCCGATGCTCGGCATGATCAAGCGCAAGGCGGAGAAGGTCATCATCGACCGCGCGCTGGCCGGCTTGAAGAAGCGCGTCGAATCCACCTGATCCCCCGAGGGGTGCCGAGCGCCCCGCGGGGCGGCCCGGTGACCGGGGCCCGGCACCGGCCGGCCGGGACGCGGAGGCCCGGCGGGCGGGAGCCCACCGGGACCGGCCTCGCCCCGTCGGGGGACCGGTGGCGGACGACATCGAACGCGGAGTACTGGCAACCATGCGCATCCTGCTGATCACCGGCCCCGGCGGGGCCGGACGCACCGTCGTGGCCGCCGCCACCGCGCGCGCCGCGGCGCGGACCGGGCTGCGGGTGCTGCTGCTGTCCGCCGACGCCGACGCCGACGGCCCGTCGGCCGCCCGGGGCGAGCCGGTGGAAGAGGCCGCCGTCGACGCCGCGCCCGGGCTGCGGGCCGTGCCCGCGGCCGGCGGGTATCGGGTGGCCCGAGTGGACTCCGGCGAGGAGTTCCGGGAGGAACTCGTCGCCCTCCAGGAGCGCGGATCCGCCCTCCTCGGCATGGTCGGGGCCCGCCCCCTCGCCGCCGAGGAGTTCACCGAGCTGCCCGGCGCCGAGCAGTTCGCGCTGCTGCGCGCCCTGCGGCGGGCCGCCGCCGCCCCCGCGACCGACCTCGTCGTCGTCGACATGCCCCCGTTCCGGCAGAGCCTGGCCACCCTCGCGCTGCCCGCGCAGCTGCGCCGCTACCTGTCCCGACTGCTGCCGCCCGAGCGGCAGGCCGCCCGCGCCCTGCGCCCCGTACTGGCCCAGCTGGCCGGCGTGCCCATGCCCGCGCAGTGGCTGTACGAGGCCGCCGCCCGCTGGGACGAGGAGCTCGCCGCCGTCCAGGCCGTCGTCGAGTCCGGCTCCACCGAGGTACGACTGGTGGCCGAGCCGGGACCGGCCGCCGCCGACGCGGTCCGGACGGCTCGGCTCGGCTTCGCCCTCCAGCAGCTGCCCGTCTCGGGCCTCGTCGCCAACCGGCTCTTCCCCCAGGGAACCCCCGACCCCTGGCTCGCCGGGCTCGCCGCCGAGCAGGAGAAGTACGCCGCCGAGTGGGCCGGCGAGCTCCCGGTGAGCCGGCTCGCGCACCTGGGCCGTTCGCCGCAAGGCTCCCAGGACCTGGACCGGCTCGCCGACACCGACGGGCTGCTCCCCGCCGCTCCCGTGTCCCGCCCCGTCTGGGCCGTCGAGGACCGCCTCGCCGCGGACGGGGTCCTCGTCTGGGTCGTGCCCCTGCCCGGCGCCCGCAAGCGCGACCTCGACCTGGTCCGCCGCGGTGACGAACTGCTGCTCACGGCCGGACCCTGCCGCAGGATCGTTCCGCTGCCCGCCGCGCTGCGCCGCTGCACCGTCTCCGGCGCCGCCCTGGCCGCGGGTGAGCTCCGGATCCGCTTCACCCCGGACCCGGGTCAGTGGCCCCGTACGCCCCGCGTCGCCGGCTGAGGCCCCGTACCACCGTTCGGGTACCGTCGAAGGTATCCAGTACCTCCGCCCAGCAGCCGCCGCAGGAGAGTCCGCAATGAGCGAGGCCACCGACCGTCCCACCGACGACGACGCCTGGGCCAGGGCCTGCGCCGAGGACCTCGCCGCCGAGAAGGAACGCCTGCGCGGGGAGGGGGCGGGCGGCGCCGGGAGCACCGGCACCGCCGCCGAGGAGCTGTTCAGGCTGTTCGAAACCGTCGCGGACAAGGTCTCGGGCCTCGGCAACCCGCTCCTCGGCGCGGCGGCCCAGGGCGCCGTACGCCAGTTCGTCAACCAGGCGAAGACCGCCGCCAAGCCCGTCGTCGAGCGCAACCCCGAGGTCTTCGACCACCTCGCCGCCGCCGGCTCCGAGCTGCTCGCCGCGTACCGCTCGGCCGTCGAGGGCCACGAGCGCCGCTGGACGCGCGACGAGCCCCCGGCTCCCCGGCGGGAGCAGACCCGACCGAAGGAACGCCAGGACCGGGACCCCCGTGACGAGGGCCCCGAAGAGGGTCCCGGCGAGCGGATCGATCTCGACTGAACCCGCGCCGCCCTCGGGTACCGTTGGCCGTGGCGGGGTTTGACCGGAAACCGAGGGACTAATGGGACTCACCATCGGCGTCGACATCGGCGGCACGAAGATCGCGGCCGGCGTGGTCGACGAAGAGGGCACCATCCTTGAGACGTACAAGGTGCCCACCCCGCCGACCGCGGACGGGGTGACGGACGCGATCTGCGCGGCCGTGTCCGAGGTCAGCAGCAGCCACACCATCGACGCCGTCGGCATCGGCGCCGCCGGGTACGTGGACGACAAGCGCGCGACCGTGCTCTTCGCGCCCAACATCAACTGGCGCCACGAGCCGCTCAAGGACAAGGTCGAGCAGCGCATCGGGCTGCCGGTCGTCGTCGAGAACGACGCGAACTGCGCGGCCTGGGGCGAGTACCGCTTCGGCGCCGGCCAGGGCCACGAGGACGTCATCTGCATCACGCTCGGCACGGGCCTGGGCGGCGGCATCATCATCGGGAACAAGCTGCGCCGCGGGCGCTTCGGCGTCGCCGCCGAGTTCGGCCACATCCGCGTCGTGCCCGACGGCCTGCTGTGCGGCTGCGGCAGCCAGGGCTGCTGGGAGCAGTACGCCTCCGGGCGCGCGCTCGTCCGGTACGCGAAGCAGCGCGCGAACGCCACCCCCGAGAACGCGGCGATCCTGCTGGCGCTCGGCGACGGCACCCCCGAGGGCATCGAGGGCAAGCACATCAGCCAGGCCGCCCGGCAGGGCGACCTCGTGGCCGTCGACTCCTTCCGCGAACTGGCCCGCTGGGCCGGCGCCGGCCTGGCCGACCTGGCCTCGCTCTTCGACCCGTCCGCGTTCATCGTCGGCGGCGGCGTCTCGGACGAGGGCGACCTGGTCCTCGACCCGATCCGCAAGTCCTTCAAGCGCTGGCTGATCGGCGGCGCCTGGCGGCCGCACGCGCAGGTCCTCGCCGCCCAGCTCGGCGGCAAGGCCGGTCTCGTCGGCGCGGCGGACCTGGCACGCCAGGGCTGACCGCCGTCCCGTTTCTGCCCGGCCGCCCGCCGCGCCCCTTGGGGGAGCGGCGGGCAGCTGCGTATGTTGCGGGCATGGACCAGCTGCCCTCGCTGCCGAAGTCTCGTACGGAGCCCGACGGTTCCGCCGTGATCCGGGTGCTCAGCTACAACATCCGCTCGATGCGCGACGACGAGGAGGCGCTGGCCCGGGTCATCCGGGCCTGTGCGCCGGACCTGGTCTTCGCCCAGGAGGCGCCGAGGTTCTTCCGGTGGCGCAAACACGCGGCGCGGCTGGCCGCCAAGACCGACCTGGTGGTGCTGGGCGGGGGCGCGACGGCCTGCGGACCGCTGCTGCTGTGCTCGCTGCGCACGTTCGTGGAACGGACGCAGGACGTGCTGCTGCCGCGCACCCCCGGCCTGCACCGGCGGGGCTTCGCCACTGCGGTGGTCCGGATCGGGGCGGCGCGGATCGGGCTGGTCTGCGCGCACCTGTCGCTCCAGCGGGAGGAGCGGGAGGCCCAGGCGGGCCTGCTGCTGGAGCGGCTGGCCGCGCTGGGCGCCCCGTACGGGATCGCGGCCGGCGACATGAACGAGGGCCCGGACGGCCCGGCCTACGGGCGGCTGGTGGGCGCGCTCCAGGACTGCGGGGCGGTGGCGCCGTGGGGCGGGGGGCCGACGTTTCCGGCGGCGGCGCCGGACCGCCGCATCGACGCGGTGTTCGCCACGGCAGGGGTGGAGGTGCTGGCCTGCGGCGTCCCCGTGGGACTGCCGGGCGTGACCCCCGAGGACCTGTCCGCGGCCACGGACCACCTCCCGGTCCTGGCCGCCCTCCGCCTCCCGTCCACGCCGTAGCCCCCGCCCGGCCGGCGACCGGGGCGCGGGGCCGCGGTCAGACGACGGCGCCGCGCCCCGGATCGTCGTCCTCGTCCTCGTCGTGCGACATCCGCGCCACCAGCGTGGCGAAGCCGCCCAGGAAGCCGCCGATGCCCAGCGTCGTCAGCCACCAGGTCATCTCCCACTGGAACAGCACCGCCAGCAACAGCAGCACCGGCCCGCCCACCACCGCGAGCCACGCGAACTTCGCCGTCGTGTCCGCCGGCGGCAGCTCCGGCTCCGGCGGGACGAAGTGGCCCTCCTCCGCCGGAGTCAGGTCGTCGTCCCCCGGCTCGGCCAGCGAGTGGTCACGCGGGCCCGCCATGGCGCCCGCGCCGACGCCCACCCCGGGGGCGAACACCACCGAACCGCCGAGCGTCTTCGGCGGCTCGCCGGCCGGCCCCCGGTCCGGCTCCGGTCCCTTCCCCGCCCCCGGCCCGGCCTCCGGCCCCTTCTCCGCCACCGGCCCGGCCTCCGCCACCGGCTCCGCGGGCACCGGCTCCGCGGGCAGCGGCTTCACGTCCTCCTCCGGCAGCAGCAGGTTCTCGATCGGCCGGAACGGCCGCGACCCCGGCGGGTCCGGCGGCTCCTGCCCGTACCCGGCGACGATCGCCGCCCACGCCGCTTCCTCGTCCAGCGGCGGAACCCCGCCCGACTGCTCCTCGTGCTCAGCCACCCGCCTGCGCCCCCTCCCTGCCCACGCTCTCCGCCAGTCGGCCGACGAACGCATAGCTGTCCGCGAAGATCCGCTCCGCGTCATGGTCCAACGTCGCGACGTGGTAGCTCTGTTCCAGCAGGGTCTCGGTGACGTCCGTCGACGAGACCCGCGCCAGGATCCGCGCGGAGTCGACGGGCGGTACGACGTGGTCCTGCGGGCTGTGCAGCAGCAGGAGGGGCTGCGTGACCTGCGGCAGGTCGGCGTCCACCATGCGCAGGAACGTGCGCAGCGAGTGCGCGGCCCGGGTCGGGACCCGGTCGTAGCCGACCTCCTCCGAGCCCGGCTTCGCGATGTCGCTGGCGATGCCCGGCGTCGAGCGGATGAAGTGCTTGGCCACCGGAAGGGCCACGGCCATCGGGTCGTGCAGTTTGTTGGCCGGGTTGACCAGGACGATGCCGCGGACGGAGTCGCCGTGCTTGGCCGCCAGCCGCAGGGTCAGCGCGCCGCCCATGGACAGCCCGAAGACGAACACCTGCTCGCAGCGGTCCAGCAGCTCCCGCAGCGCGCGGTCGACCTCGGCGTACCAGTCCTGCCAGCCCGTGAGCTGCATGTCCTGCCAGCGCGTCCCGTGGCCGGGCAGCAGCGGCAGCGACACGGTCAACCCGCGCCCGGCGAGATACTCGGCCCAGGGGCGCAGGGACTGCGGCGAACCGGTGAAGCCGTGGCAGAGGAGGACGCCGACCTCTCCGCCCTCGTGGCGGAACGGCTCTGCTCCAGGGAGGACGGGCACCAGGGTCTCCTTGATCATGACGTACGCCGGGTGGGTGCGTTGCTCTGTGTGACTTCACCGTACGCGACCGGGGTGGTACCGACCAGGGTCGTCGGGCCGCTCCTGGGGGAGCCACGGGTTAAGGTCTGTTCGACAGACACAGGAAGGCTTTCGAGTTGATCTACGGCGCAATGAAGTTCTCCATCGGCGGTTCCTTGAAGCTCGCCTTCAGGCCGTGGGTGGAGGGCCTCGAAAACATTCCCGCGGAGGGGCCGGCGATCCTCGCGAGCAACCACCTGTCCTTCTCGGACTCCTTCTTCCTCCCGGCGGTGCTGGACCGGAAGGTCACCTTCATCGCGAAGGCGGAGTACTTCACCTCCCCGGGGGTCAAGGGCAAGCTGACGGCCGCCTTCTTCAAGGGCGTCGGCCAGCTCCCGGTGGACCGCTCCGGTGCCCGCGGGGCCGGCGAGGCCGCCGTCAAGAGCGGCATCGGGGTCATCGAGCGCGGGGAGCTGTTCGGCATCTACCCCGAGGGGACCCGTTCACCCGACGGCCGGCTCTACCGGGGCAAGCCCGGCGGCCTGGCGCGGGTGGCCCTGGCCACCGGCGCACCGGTGATCCCCGTGGCGATGATCGACACGGAGAAGATCCAGCCGCCCGGCAAGGTGGTCCCCAAGCTGATGCGACCGGGCATCCGGATCGGCAAGCCGCTCGACTTCAGCCGCTACCACGGCATGGACGGCGACCGCTTCATCCTCCGCTCGGTGACCGACGAGGTCATGTACGAGATCATGAAGCTCTCCGGCCAGGAGTACGTCGACATCTACGCGACGGCGGCCAAGCGCCAGATCGCCGACGCGGAGAAGGCCGAGAAGGCCGCCAGGGGCGAGAAGGCCGACCAGGCCGACAAGGGCGAGAAGAACGCCGAGTAGCGCGGGCGGAACCGCCCGCCGGGGGTGGGGGAGATGGCGAAGCGCGAGCGCGTCGTACGCATGTCGGTGGAGCAGCCGCTCTGGCGTGCCCTGACGGCCTACCGGCTGCTCACCATGGTCTACGCGGTGCTGCTCTTCGCCTCCGCGTACAAGGACTTCCAGCGCCCGTGGCTCGCGGCCGGCTACCTGGCCGTCCTCGCGGTCTGGACGCTGGCCACCCGGCCCAAGGTGGCGAACGCGGCGAACTGCACCCGCCGCTTCCTCGTCGCCGACCTCACCGTCGCGATCGTCGGCATCCTCCTCACCCCCTTCGCCGACCACGTCGAGCGGATCGCCGCAGGGGGGCCGACCCTCCCGACCATCTGGACGGCGGGCTCGGTCCTCGCCTTCGCCATCAAGGGCGGCTGGCGGTGGGCCTGCTTCGCGTCCACCTTCGTGGCCGTGGCCAACATCGTCGTCCACGGCGGCGAGCCCACCGGGGACACCCTGCACAACGTCCTGCTCGTCTGGGTCGCCTCCGTCGCCATCGGCTACGTGGTAGAGGTCGCCCGCGCCAGTGAGGCCACCCTCGCCCGCGCCCTGGAGATCGAGGCCGCGACCCGCGAGCGGGAGCGCCTCGCCCGGGACATCCACGACGGGGTCCTCCAGGTCCTGGCCATGGTCCAGCGGCGCGGCGCCGAGCTGGGCGGCGAGGCCGAGGAGCTCGGCCGGATGGCGGGGGAGCAGGAGGTGGCACTGCGCACCCTGGTCTCCTCCGGGCTGGTGCACCCCTCCCGGATCTCCCGCGACGAGTCGCGGGGCGCGCTGGTGGACGCGTACGAGGTGGACGAACCCGGCGCCGACGACGGCGAGCTGGACCTGCGGACGCTGCTCGCCCCGCACGCCGGGTCGAGGGTGACCTTCGCCGAGCCGGGGACCCCGGTGCCGCTGCCGGTGCCCGCGGCGAGGGAGCTGGCCGCGGCGGTCGGCGCGGCCCTCGACAACGTGCGCCGGCACGCCGGCACGGACGCCCGGGCCTGGATCCTGGTGGAGGACTGGGGCGACGAGGTGATCGTGACGGTCCGGGACGACGGCCCGGGCATCCCGGCCGGCCGGCTCGACCAGGCCGAGGGCGAGGGGCGGATGGGGGTGGCCCTGTCCATCCGCGGCCGCCTGCGCGACCTGGGCGGCACCGCGGAGCTGGTGTCCGTCCCCGGGCAGGGCACCGAAGTGGAACTGAAAGTACCCAGGGGGAGGACGGACAACCGATGAGCGAACGGACCGAGTTGAACCGCACGGACGAACTGAGCGAGATCAAGGTGATGGTCGTCGACGACCATCCGATGTGGCGGGACGCGGTCGCCCGCGACCTGGCCGCCGCGGGCTTCGCCGTGGTGGCCACCGCCGGCGACGGCCCCGAGGCCGTGCGCCGGGCCCGCGCCGTCACCCCCCACGTCCTGGTCCTCGACCTCAACCTGCCCGGCATGCCCGGCGTGCAGGTCTGCAAGGAGCTGGTCGGCGCCCACCCGGCGCTGCGGGTCCTGGTGCTGTCGGCCAGCGGTGAGCACGCGGACGTCCTGGAGGCGGTCAAGTCCGGCGCCACCGGCTACCTGCTGAAGTCGGCGGGCGCGCAGGAGCTGATCGACGCCGTCCGCCGCACGGCGGCCGGCGACCCGGTCTTCACCCCGGGCCTGGCCGGGCTCGTGCTCGGCGAGTACCGCCGGCTGGCGAGCGACCCGGCGCCGACCGCCTCCGACGAGCCGAAGGCGCCTCAACTGACCGACCGGGAGACCGAGGTGCTGCGGCTGGTGGCCAAGGGGCTCTCGTACAAGCAGATCGCGGAGCGGCTGGTCATCTCCCACCGCACGGTGCAGAACCATGTCCAGAACACCCTCGGCAAACTCCAGCTGCACAACCGGGTCGAGCTCGTCCGCTACGCCATAGAGCGAGGGCTCGACGACGCGTAGCCGCGCGTCGATCGTACTTTCGCCCCGTCCGAGTGAACGCGCGTACGCAACGCCCCGCAATTCCACCGGAATCGCACCCTCCAAACCTCTTCCTGTGACCTGGGTCACCACTAGCGTGACCGTCATGGCAAAGGGAAGTGACATGAAGGTCGGAGTGCTGACCGGCGGCGGCGACTGCCCCGGGCTCAACGCGGTGATCCGCGCCGTGGTCCGCAAGGGCGAGCAGGAGTACGGCTACCGGTTCATCGGATTCAAGGACGGCTGGCGCGGAGCCGTCGAGGGGGACACCGTCCCCCTCGACATCTCCGCCGTGCGCGGCATCCTGCCCCGGGGCGGGACCGTCCTCGGCTCCTCGCGCACCAACCCGTTCAAGACGGAGGACGGGGTGCGGGGCATCAAGGACAACCTCGCCAAGTACGAGGTGGACGCGCTCGTCGCGATCGGCGGCGAGGACACCCTCGGGGTCGCCGCCCGGCTGTACGAGGAGTACGGCATCCCCTGCGTCGGCGTGCCGAAGACCATCGACAACGACCTGTCGGCGACCGACTACACCTTCGGTTTCGACACCGCCGTCGGCATCGCGACCGAGGCCATCGACCGGCTGCACACCACCGCCGAGTCCCACATGCGGGTCCTGGTCGTCGAGGTGATGGGCCGGCACGCCGGCTGGATCGCCCTGCACTCGGGCCTCGCGGGCGGCGCCAACGTCATCCTGATCCCGGAGCAGCGCTTCGACCTGGACCAGGTGTGCGCCTGGGTCACCTCCCGGTTCAAGGCCAGCTACGCGCCCATCGTGGTCGTCGCCGAGGGCGCGATGCCCAAGGACGGGGAGATGGTCCTCAAGGACGCCACCACGGACTCCTTCGGCCACGTCCGGCTCTCGGGCGTGGGCGAGTGGCTGGCCAAGGAGATCGAGGCGCGCACCGGCAAGGAGGCCCGCACGACCGTGCTCGGGCACATCCAGCGGGGCGGGACGCCCAGCGCGTTCGACCGCTGGCTGGCGACCCGCTTCGGACTGCACGCCATCGACGCGGTGCGCGACGGGGACTTCGGCACGATGGTCGCCCTCCAGGGGACGGACATCGTCCGGGTGCCGATCGCCGAGGCCACGGCGAAGCTGAAGACGGTGGACCCGGCGCTGTACCGGGAGGTCGGCGTCTTCTTCGGCTGAGCCGCCGGGCACGTGCGGACCATGGGTCGTATCGTGACGAACGGCCCATGGTGTGACGTGTTCGAGGTACGGGAGCAAGCATGGAGATCCTTGCGTTCGGCGTGACCGCCGACGAGAAGCCGCTCCTGGAGCGCGCCTTCGCCGGCCGGCAGGAGGTCCGCTGCCTCGACGTCTTCCTCTCCGGCGACACCGCGCCCATCGCGGCCGGGTACGAGATCATCTCCACCAGCGTGAACGCCGACCTCAACGGCCGGGTGCTGCGGACCCTGGCGGCGGGCGGGACGAGGATGATCGCCCAGCGCTCCACCGGCTTCAACAACATCGACCTCGACGCGGCCCGGCGGCTCGGCATGACCGTATGCCGGGTCTCGTACTACTCGCCCTACTCGGTGGCCGAGTTCGCCTGGACGCTGGCGCTGGCCGTGAACCGGCGGATCGTCCGCGCCTCCATCCGGACCCGCGACTTCGACTTCCGGCTGAACGGGCTGATGGGGCGGGACATGCGCGGCCGCACGGCCGGCGTGCTCGGCACCGGGAAGATCGGCGCGGCCTTCACGCGGATCGCCCACGGCTTCGGGATGAACCTGCTGGGCTGGGACGCGGTGCAGAACCCGGCCTGTGTCGAACTCGGCATGAAGTACGTGGACAAGGACGAGCTGCTCGCCTCCTCGGACCTGATCAGCCTGCACGTGCCGCTGCTGGAGTCCACCCACCACATCATCGACGCGGCGGCGCTGCGCGCGATGCGCGACGACGCGATCCTGGTGAACACCAGCCGGGGCGGGCTGATCGACACGGAGGCCCTGGTGACGGAACTGCGCGCGGGGCGCTTCGCGGGCGTGGGCCTGGACGTCTACGAGGCGGAGGCCGGGCTCTTCTTCCTGGACAAGTCTCTGGAGGCCGTGGAGGACGACACCCTGGCCCGGCTGGTCACCTTCCCGAACGTCGTGGTCACCTCGCACCAGGCCTACTACACGGGCGACGCGGTGGGCCAGATCATCGACACCACCGTCGCCAACGTCGCGGACTACCTGGCGGGCCGCCGCTCGGAGAACACCCTGGTCCCGGACGCCCCCTGACCGGGGACCCGCCCCGGCGGGGGCCCCTCCCGGCCAGGGACCCCTCCCGGCCGGCCCTACGCCCGGACCGCCACCCCCGCCAGCAGCTCCCGCAGCAGTTCCGCGCCCCGCAGGGTCAGCACCGACTCCGGGTGGAACTGGACCCCCGCGAAGCCCGCTGAGGCCGAGCGCAGGGCGTGGACCTCGCCCGTGGCGGGGTCCCGGGAGACCTCCACTCCGGCCGCGGCGAGCCGGTCGGCGGCGGCCCCGTCGCAGTGCGAGGCGTACGTGTTGTAGAAGCCGACCACCTCCTCGGCCCCGAACAGGTCGATCCGGGTCTGCGCGCCCTGCGCGGGCTCCGCCTTGCGGACCAGGGGCAGGCCCAGCTCGGCCGCCAGCAGCTCGTGGCCCAGGCAGACCCCGAGCAGGCCGTACCGGTGGCCCGCCAGCAGGTCCGTCGCCAGGCCGCGCAGCATCCGCATCTTCGGGTCGGCCGCGTCCGCCGGGTCCCCCGGGCCCGGGCCCAGGACGACCGGGCCCTCCCAGGCCAGGGCCGCCGCCCGCAGCCCCGGCTCGTCGTAGCGGCGTACGGTCACCTCCGACCCGGCCACCCGCAGGACGTGGGCCAGCATCGCGGTGAAGGTGTCCTCGGCGTCCACCACCAGCGCGTGGCCGGTGATCCCGGCCGGCCGCTCCTGCATCCGCAACCAGAACGGCGCCAGGTCGGCGCGCCGGGACTCCAGCGCCGCCCGCACCCGGGGGTCGTCCGCCAGCCGGGCCCCCGCGAAGGCGGGGCGGGGGGCGGCCGCCCGCACGCCGAGCGCGGCCAGTACCCCGGCCGCCTTCGCATGGGTCTCCGCGACCTCGCCCGCCGGGTCGGAGTGCCGCACCAGCGTCGCGCCGACGGGGACGCGCAGGGTGCCGTCGGCCGCGATGTCGGCGGTGCGGATCAGGATGGGGGAGTCCAGCGTCTGGGCGCCGGCCGCGTCCCGGCCCAACAGGGCCAGTGCCCCCGCGTAGTAGCCGCGGCCGCCGCTCTCGTACCGCTGGATCACCCGGCAGGCGTTCTGCACCGGCGAGCCGGTCACCGTCGCCGCGAACATCGTCTCCCGCAGCACCTCCCGCACGTCCAGCGAGGAGCGCCCGCGCAGCTCGTACTCGGTGTGCGCCAGGTGGGCCATCTCCTTGAGCCGGGGTCCGACGACCACCCCGCCCCTGTCGCCGACCGTGCACATCATCTTGAGTTCCTCGTCGACCACCATCGACAGTTCCTCGGTCTCCTTGCGGTCGCCGAGGAAGGCGAGCAGGGACTCGGCCGTCGGGCCGGTGGCCGGATAGCGGTAGGTCCCGCTGATCGGGTTCATCACGACCGTGCCGCCGGACATCCGGACGTGCACCTCGGGGCTGGCGCCGACCAGCGTGCGCCCGCCCGTGTGCACGACGTACGTCCAGTAGGCGCCGCGCTCGCCCAGCAGCAGCCGGCGGAACAGTGCGAGGGCGTCTGCCCGCCCGAAGCCGTCGATCCGCCCCTCGTAGGTGCGCCGGACGACGAAGTTCGCGCCCTCGCCGCGGCCGATCTCCTCGCGGATCACCTGCTCGACGGTCGCCGCGTAGGCGGCGTCGGGCACGTCGAAGCCGCCCTCCGAGACGTGCACGTCGTGGCGCGGCAGCTCGGCCAGGGCCCGGTCGAGCGGGATCTCGTACACCTCGGCGGCGGCCAGCACGCTCAGCGGGGTGCCGTCGTCGCGCACGTCGAAGCCGCGTTCGCGGATCTGCCGGAAGGGGACGAGGGCGAGGGTGGGCAGGTCCCGGACGGGCAGCTCGGCGAGGCGCTCGGCCTCGTGCACCTCGCCGACCAGCACCTCGACGGTGTCGTGGTCGCGGCCGGGGGTCCGCCGGCGCAGCAGGGCGAAGGGCGGGCAGGAGTCGTCGAGCAGCCGGGCGAGCACCGAGGGCGCGGGCGCCGGGGGTGCGGGAGTGGGCGCGGGCTGTGGCGTGGGCATGGGCGGGACGTCCTTCCGGTGGGAGGGGCGGCCCGCGTCCGCGAAACGCGGAAGGCCGCCCCTCGGGGCGGCCTTCGCGTCGTTCGAGTCTCAGGTACGCGCGAGAAGTGGGCCGCCGGGAGCGGTCCACCACCAGTTCTGGTTCGCGTGCGCGTACATGCGGGGCACTTTAGCCCAGCGGGGGCTCCGGGACGCGATGACGGACATCCGTCTCACTTCGTGAGCATCGGGCTGGACAGGACGCGTGACGCCGTAGTGTGTATGGGGTGACCGTGAACGCTGAAACCCAAGCCCCCGCCGCCAAGGCGACCTGGCGAGACCTTCCCGCGGCGCAGCAGCCTTCGTACCCCGATGCCGAGGCTCTGCGCGCTGCCGTCGCGGACCTCGAATCGTATCCTCCGCTCGTCTTCGCGGGTGAGTGCGACCAGCTGCGCGCCCGTCTGGGAGCCGTCGCCAAGGGCGAGGCGTTCCTGCTCCAGGGCGGTGACTGCGCCGAGGCCTTCGACGCCGTGTCCGCCGAACACATCCGCGCCAAGCTGAAGACGCTGCTCCAGATGAGCGCCGTCCTGACGTACGCCGCCTCCGTGCCCGTGGTCAAGGTCGGCCGCATCGCCGGTCAGTACTCCAAGCCGCGCTCCAAGGACACCGAGACCCGCGACGGCGTGACCCTGCCGACCTACCGCGGCGACTCCGTCAACGGCTTCGCCTTCACCGAAGAGGCCCGGATTCCGGACCCCGAGCGGCTCAAGCGCATGTACCACGCGTCGGCCTCGACGCTGAACCTGGTGCGCGCCTTCACCACCGGTGGCTACGCGGACCTGCGCCAGGTGCACGCCTGGAACCAGGACTTCGTGAAGTCCTCCCCGTCCGGGCAGCGCTACGAGCAGCTCGCGCGGGAGATCGACAACGCGCTGAACTTCATGAAGGCGTGCGGCACCGACCCGGCCGAGTTCAAGGCCGTCGAGTTCTACGCCTCGCACGAGGCCCTGCTGCTCGACTACGAGGGCGCGCTGACCCGCACCGACTCGCGCACCGGCAAGCTGTACGACACCTCCGGCCACATGGTCTGGATCGGTGAGCGCACCCGCCAGCTGGACCACGCGCACATCGAGTTCTGCTCGCAGATCGCCAACCCGATCGGCATCAAGCTCGGCCCCACCACCTCGGTGGACGAGGCGCTGACGTACATCGACCGGCTGGACCCCGACCGCGACCCGGGCCGGCTGACCTTCGTCGTCCGCATGGGCGCCGACAAGGTCCGCGACAAGCTCCCCGAGCTGGTCGAGAAGGTCACCGCGTCCGGCGCGATCGTCGCCTGGGTCACCGACCCGATGCACGGCAACACCTTCGAGGCGGCCTCCGGCCACAAGACGCGCCGCTTCGACGACGTGCTCGACGAGGTCAAGGGCTTCTTCGAGGTCCACAAGGCCCTCGGCACCCATCCGGGCGGCATCCACGTCGAGCTCACCGGTGACGACGTCACCGAGTGCGTGGGCGGCGGCGACGAGATCTTCGTCGACGACCTGCACCAGCGCTACGAGACGGCTTGCGACCCGCGGCTCAACCGCAGCCAGTCCCTGGACCTGGCGTTCCTGGTCGCCGAGATGTACCGCGACCAGTGAGCGAGTGATCTCCGGCGTGTAGCTTCCTACGACGGTGGGGCGCGGATCGATGTGATCCGCGCCCCACCGTCGTATCCGGGTCTTTTAGGGAACCCTAAGTTTGGGTAGGGTTAGGTAAGCCTCACCGAATAGGGGATGGCCCGCCAGACCGTTCCGCCCAGGGAGGTGAACCGCGTGTACGTCTGCTCTTGCTTCGGGATCACCGACGAGCAGGTCAAGCACCACGCGGCCGCCGGGGCCTGCACCCCGCGGCAGATCGCCTCGGCCACGAAGGCCGGCACCGACTGCGGCTCCTGCGTGCGGACCATCCAGGGCATTCTCGGCCGTGGCGCGTGCCCGCGCCGCGAGCTGCTGGAGAAGGGCAGCGCCGCCGCCGTACCGGCCTCCGGCGCGGAGCTGGCGTCCGCCCCCGCGCCGCGGCTCGCGGAAGCCGCCTAGGACCCGCCGCCGGCGGGTCGTCGCCGGGTGGGCCTCAGGTCGAGCGCGGGGACCGGGTCAGCTCGGCTGCTCGATCAGCTGCGCGATGTAGAGGGGCTCGCCCAGGGACTCGATGAGCTCCAGCTGGGTGTCGAGGTAGTCGATGTGGTGCTCCTCGTCCTCCAGGATCTCCTCGAAGAGGCGCGCGGAGGTGATGTCGCCCTTGCCGCGCATGACCTCGATGCCGCGCTTGAGGCGGTCGATCGCCTCGACCTCGACCTGGCGGTCCGCCTGGAACATCTCCGTGAGCGTCTGCCCGACGCGCACGTGGAAGAGCCGCTGGTAGTTCGGCAGGCCGTCGAGCATCAGGATGCGCTCGGTGATCTTGTCCGCGTGCTTCATCTCGTCGATGGACTCTTCACGCGTGTACTTGGCGAGCTTGGTCCAGCCCTTGTTGTCCTGGATGCGGTAGTGCAGCCAGTACTGGTTGATGGCCGTCAGCTCACCGGTCAGCTGCTCGTTCAGAAACTCAAGGACCTCGGGGTCGCCCTGCATCGCAGAGGCTCCTTCCAGGCAATGTCAGCTATGTGACGGGGCAGTTGCGCGCATCCTCGCACTGCCACCGGAGGCCGTCCAGTAAGTGCCTCCTTAGTGTGAGTTGCCGCGACTTGCCCGAAATCGGCGCAGACCTGGTCATGACCACCCTGCGCGGTCTGTCACCATGGAGTCATGGGTCAGCCGGAAAGCCGGGAATCTCCGGGAGCAGAGCAGTCGGAGCTTCCACCGGGACAGCGGTTGCAGCGGGGCTGGCCGGTCACCCACTACGGCCCCGTACCCAAGTTCAAGCCCGACCGCTGGGAGTTCCGCGTCTTCGGCGCGACGGCCGACGGGGACAAGCACTGCTGGAACCACGAGGAGTTCGCGGCGCTGCCGTTCGACTCGGTGGTGGCGGACCTGCACTGCGTGACGAAGTTCAGCATGCAGGGCGCCGAATGGGGTGGCGTGCTCGCCCGTACCGTCCTTGCCCTGGCCCCGCCGGCTCCCCAGGTCACGCACGTGATGGTGTGGGCCGAGTACGGATTCAGCTCCAACATGCGGCTGGCCGACTTCGCCTCCGAGCGGACCGTCTTCGCCACCCACCAGGGCGGTGAACTGCTCACCGCGGAGCACGGGTTCCCGCTGCGGCTGGTGGTCCCGCACCTGTACGCCTGGAAGGGCCCCAAGTGGGTGCGCGGCGTCGAGTACATGACCGCCGACCGCCGGGGCTTCTGGGAGGAGCGCGGCTACCACAACATCGGCGACCCCTGGCGCGAGCAGCGCTACTCGTACCAGGAGGAGCCGGGCGAGGGTCCCGAGATCTAGTGCCGGGCGCCCGGTCGATCGCGACCGCGCCCCGCCCGGTCCTGCTCAGTGGCGGTACTGGTGCACCACCGCGTGACCCCTGCCGCGGCCGATCAGCCACTTGTTGACCGGGGTCGTGATCACGAAGGCCGCCGCGAAGGCGATCGCCAGGACGATCCAGAACAGTGGCGCCGACAGGTGCGCGTCCATCGCGCCCGGCCACAGGGCGATGACCGCGTTGTCGATGATCTCCATGACGGTGATCGAGAGGGTGTCGGCCGCCAGGGCCACCCGGACGGCGGTACGCAGGCCCACTCCCGCCGCGAGGACCGCGCGCAGGGTGAAGGCGTAGCCGAAGAAGAAGGCGAGGACGATCGCCAGGACCATCGTCTCGACGTTCCCCCAGCCGAGTGCCGTGCCGATGACCATGCCGAGCACTTCGCCGATGGCGCACCCGGTGAGGCAGTGCAAGGTGGCCCGGGCGGCCTCGCCCCAGCCGACCCGGCCCCCGGCGGATGCGCGCTCGTGCTCGTGCGTCTGCTGATGCTCCATGACGACCCCCAGCGGGAATCCCGGGTGTACGACCCTACGGCTCTGCCGATCTACCGCAACCGTATACCCCCCAGAGGTATTCCCCAAGGCGGCTCGGGATCAGGGCGCGCCGCGCAGCTCCTTGAGCAGCGCCACGTCCGCCGCGTGCCCCTCCCTGCCGCCGGGCGTCTCGATGATCAGCGGTACGCCCTCCGTCGCGGGGTGCGTGAACAACTCGGCGAAGGCCTCCCGGCCGATGTGGCCCTGCCCGATGTTGGCGTGGCGGTCCTTGTGCGCGCCTACCCCCTCCTTGGAGTCGTTCGCATGGATCAGCTTCAACCGCCCCTCGCCCACCGTGTCCACCAGCAGGTCCAGCGTCACCTTCGCCCCGCCCGGCTCCGCCAGATCGTGTCCGGCCGCGAAGATGTGGCACGTGTCCAGGCAGACGCCGAGTTTCGGGTGGTGGTCGAGCGCCTCGAAGTACGGTGCGAATTCCCAGGTCCGCGAGCACAGCGAAGAGCCTTGACCAGCCGTGGACTCCAGCAGCAGGAACGGGTCGTCGTCGTGCACGAGCTCGTCCAGCAGCGGCAGCACGTGCTCCCTGATCTGCGCGTACGCCGCCTCGCGGGGTCGGCCCCCGGTGGCCGACCCGGTGTGGACGACCACCCCGAGCGCGCCGATCTCCCGGCCCCGGCGCAGGGAGTGCCGCAGGGACTCCACCGACTTCTCCACGGTCGCCTCGGTGTGCGAGCCGAAGTTGATCAGGTACGGGGCGTGCACGTAGGCGGGGACGGACCGGTCCGCGCACCGCGCGCGGAACAGCTCGTCCTGAGCCGGGTTGCCGGTCGGGGTGGCCCAGCCGCGCGGATTGGCGACGAAGACCTGAACGGCCTCGGCGTCCATCTCCCGCGCGTAGGACAGCCCGACCGAGGCGAGCCCGCCGGCGACGGGGACGTGCCCGCCCACGGGATTGCGTACGGCGGCCGCGGACAGCTCGGCGCGCCCGTCGTCCCGGTCCACCTCGTGCCGCTCGTGCTCCACGCGCTTCTACAGTCCCTTGGTCCTGAGGGTGATCGTGCTGCCCTCGGGTGCGTTCTGGCCGCCGGCCACCGACTGGGCCTCCACGGTGTTGCTGAAGGAGAGGAACGGGCGCTCCACCCTCACCTTGAAGCCCGAGGTCTCCAGCGCCTTGCGGGCCGCGTCCACGTCCTGGCCCCTCACGTCGGGGACGGGCAGCTGGCGGGGCCCCTTGGAGAGGGTCAGCGTGACGGTGTCCCCGGCGGCGGCCTGGGTGCCGGCGCCGACCGACTGGTTGGCGACCGTACCGGCCGGGGAGGGGGCGTTGACCTGCTCGGCGGCCGTGGCCACCTTCAGGCCCAGGCCCACCAGTGCCGACCGGGCCTGCTCGAAGGCGACCCCGGCCACGTTCGGGACGGGGATCGGGCGGCCCTTGCTGACGACGAGCGCGACGGCGCTGTCGGGCGCCCGCTTCTCGCCGCCCACCGGGTCGGAGCCGATCACCGAGCCCTGCGCGATGTCCTGGCTGAAGGCCTGCGTGACCACGCCGGGAGCCAGTCCGGCCTTCGTCAGCTCCGCCTTGGCCTCCTCCAGCGGGCGGCCCTTGAGGTTGGGCACGGCCACGACCTCGGGACCCCGGGAGATGGTGATCGTCACCGCCCCGTTGCCGCGGATCCGCTTGCCGCCCGCGGGGTCGGTGTTCATCACCGTCCCGCGGTCGAAGGCGTCGCTGAACTTCCGCTCGACGCGCTTGACGCCGAGGCCGGCGGCCGACAGCTGGGACTTGGCCTGCTCCTCGGTCTTGCCGAGCAGGTTGGGGACCTTGGTGAACTGGCCCGAGTTGATGTACCAGACGCCCGTACCGAGCCCCAGGGCGAGCAGCACACCGGCGACGACCAGCAGGGTTCCGCGCCGGGGAGCCCGCCCTCGGTCCACGGGCCGGTCCGCGGGGGGCGCCGGCGGCAGCTCCAGCCGGGAGGTGTGGTGCACGGGCTGCTGCGGGGCCACCGGGCGCGGGATCACGCCGGTCCGGTCCTCCGAGGCCGTCCGGTCCCCGGCGCTGGCCTGCGGCGGTACGGCGTCCAGCTCGGTGTCGCTGAGCCGGGCCCGGGCCTCGCGGGTCAGGCCGAGCAGGGCGGCGGCGTCGGCGGGCCGCAGCTGCGGGTCGCGGGCGGTGGCGCCCCGGGCCAGCGCGTCCAGACCGGCCGGGAGGCCGGGAACGAGGGCCGACGGGGGCGGAACGTCCTCGTGGAGGTGCTGGTAGAGGACCTGGGCGGGGCTGCCGCCGGTGTGCGGCTTGGAGCCGGTGAGCATCTCGTAGAGGACGACGCCGCAGGCGTAGACGTCCACGCGGGTGTCGGTGACGCCGTTCTCGATCTGCTCGGGTGCCAGGTACGAGACGGTGCCGAGGACCGAGCCGGTGGTCTGGGTGACCGAGTCCACGGAGCGGACCAGCCCGAAGTCGGCCACCTTCACGCGGCCGTCGTCGCCGATCAGGACGTTCTCGGGCTTCATGTCGCGGTGCACGAAACCGGCCCGGTGCGCGGCGCCGAGGGCGGCGAGGACCGGTTCGAAAATGTCCAGGGCGGCCCGGGGCCGGAGCGCGCCGCGCTCGCGGAGCACGTCGCGCAGGGTGCAGCCGGAGACGTACTCCATGGCGAGGTAGGTGTACGGCCCGTCCGTGCCCTGGTCGAAGACGGCGACGACGTTGGGGTGGGCGAGGCGGGCCACGGACTTGGCCTCGCGGATGAACCGGTCGACGAAGGCGCCGTCGGCGGCGAGGGCCGGGTGCATCACCTTCAGCGCGAGGACGCGGTCGAGGCGGGTGTCGAGGGCCCGGTAGACCGTGGCCATGCCGCCGGCCGCGATGCGGGCGTCGACGCGGTAGCGGCCGTCGAGCACGCGCCCGACGAGGGGGTCTTCCAGGGTCGTATCCACCCGCCGATTCTACGAGGGCCGCGGGCCGGGCCGGCCGGCCCGGGGCCCCTTGCAGCGCAGCTGTGACGTCCGCCCCACCCCTGGGCTCCGCCGGACCCGCACGCATACCGTCCCGCCACGGGGCTGACCGATCGGGGCTCGGCCCCGGACCCCGCGCCTCAAACGCCGGCGGGGCTGACCGATCGGGGCTCAGCCCCGGTCCCCGCGCCTCAAAACGCCGGCGGGGCTGGATGGTCGGGGCTCGGCCCCGGACCCCGCGCCTCAAACGCCGGCGGGGCTGGGTGTGCCGGCCGGGGCTGGATGTGCCCGCCGGGGCTGGATGGGCCGGCCGGGCCGGGTTGCCCGGAGGGCGACCTCAGCCTCGCCGGCGTTTGAGGCGCGGGCGCGGAGCGCCGTAGGGGGTCCGGGGCGAAGCCCCCGGGGGCGGGGCCGCGGACGCGACTCCAGCCCCGCCGGCGTTTGAGGCGAGCCTTTCAGCCCCGCGGGCGTTCGAGGCGCGGGCGCGGAGCGCCGTGGGGGTCCGGGGCGGAGCCCCGGGGAGCGGCGGTCAGAAGGCCGGGCGCTCCGGGTCCAGGGCGGCGCGGCCCTCCGCAGGAGACGAGGCTTCGGCGAACCGCCGCTGCGGAATCCGCCCCGCCCGCCGCGCCAGGCGCCCGGCCGACACGGCGTCCCGCATCGCCGCCGCCATCAGCACCGGCTCCTGCGCCCGCGTCACCGCCGAGGCCAGCAGCACCGCCGCGCACCCCAGTTCCATCGCCAGCGCCGCGTCGGACGCGGTGCCGGCCCCCGCGTCCATGATCACCGGCACCCCGGCCCGCTCCGTGATCAGCTCGAAGTTGTGCGGGTTGCGGATGCCCATGCCGGAACCGATCGGCGAGCCCAGCGGCATGATCGCCGCGCAGCCCACGTCCTCCAGCTTCCGCGCGAGCACCGGGTCGTCGTTGGTGTACGGGAGGACCGTGAAGCCCTCGTCCACCAGGGTCTCCGCCGCGTCGAGCAGCTCGACGCCGTCCGGCAGGAGGGTGCGCTCGTCCGCGACCACCTCCAGCTTGATCCAGTCGGTGCCGAGCGCCTCCCGCGCCAGCCGGGCCGTCAGGACGGCCTCGCCCGCGGTGAAGCAGCCCGCCGTGTTCGGCAGGACCGCGATGTCCAGCTTCGAGAGGACCGACAGCACGGAGCCCTGGACCGCCGGGTCCAGCCGGCGCATCGCCACCGTCGTCAACTCGGTGCCGGACGCGGCCAGTGCGCGTTCCAGCACGTCCAGGCTCGGGGCGCCGCCCGTGCCCATGATCAGGCGGGAGGAGAAGGTCCGGTCACCCAGGGTGAAGAGGTCGTCGGCCACGCCTCAGCCCCCCTGGACCGCGGTGAGGACCTCGACCCGGTCGCCGTCGCCGACCGGCGTGGCCGGCCACTGCCCGCGCGGGACCACGGTCTCGTTGAGCGCGGCCGCGACGCCCGACGGCGCCGCGGTCAGGGTGGCGACCACCGCGTCGAGGGTGGTGCCGGCCACGACCTCGCGCGGCTCGCCGTTGACGGAGATGGTCATGCGTACGACTCCTGACGTGCGGCGGAGAACCGGCGGGGGGTGAAGGGGCGCGCGATCTCCGGCAGTTCGCCGGTGGTCAGCAGCTCGCCCAGTACGTCGCCGGTGAGCGGGGTCAGCAGGACCCCGTTGCGGTAGTGCCCGGTGGCCAGGTGCAGGCCCGGCAGGTCGGTGGGGCCGAGCAGCGGGGCGTTGTCGGGCGAGCCCGGCCGCAGCCCGGCCCGGGTCTCGGTGAGCGGCAGTTCGGTGATGCCGGGGACCAGTTCGTGCGCGTCGCGCAGGAGTTCGTAGACCCCGCCCGCCGTGACCGTGGTGTCCCAGCCGAGTTCCTCGCTGGTGGCGCCGACGACGAGTTCGCCGTTCTCGCGCGGCACCAGGTAGACGTGGCTGCCGCGCACCACCGCCCGTACGGTCCGGGACAGGAACGGCGCGTACGCCGGGGGCACGGTGAGCCGCAGCACCTGGCCCTTGACCGGCCGTACGGGGGCGGCCACCTCCGGCGGTACGCCCGCCAGTCGGCCGCTGAGGGAGCCGGCCGCCAGGACCACCTGGCCCGCGCGCAGCTCCGTACCGTCGTTGAGCAGGGCGCCGCCCGCGCGGTCGGCGGTGACGAGCAGCCGTTCCGCCGTGGCCCGGTGGATGGTCACGCCGGACCGCTCGCAGGCGGCGAGCAGGGCGGCCGCGAGCCGGCGCGGGTCCACCTGGTGGTCGCCGTCGACGCGCAGGCCGCCACGTACGCCCGGGGCCAGCATCGGCTCCAGGCGGCGGCACTCGCGGCCGGTGAGCCACTCGGACTCCAGGCCGCAGCGGCGCTGGAGGGCGTGCAGTTCGCGCAGGTGGAGCCGGTCGTCGGAGTCCAGGGCCACGGCGAGGGTGCCGCAGGCCCGGTAGCCGATGTCCACGCCGCCGCTCGCGTCGGCGAGCTCGGCGGCGAATTCCGGGTAGCGGGCGGCGGAGGCGACGCCGAGCCCCAGCAGGGCCTCCTCGCCGTAGTGCAGTTCGGTGACGGGGGCGAGCATGCCGGCCGCGACCTGGGCGGCGCCGCCGCCGGGGGCCGGGTCGGCCAGTACGGTGCGCAGCCCGTGCCGGGCCGCCCGCCACGCGGTGACGAGTCCGATGATCCCGCCCCCGATGACGAGGACGTCGGACCCTGTCCTTCGAGATGAGTGCATGGGCGTCCAGCCCCTCCCTTCGCCGGCATGACCCGGATCAGGTTCGTACGGTCGGAGGCCGTCCAGCCTCCCTCTCAGCCCGGTGCGCCCGGACTCCCGCGATAGGTACGGGAGCCAGACTAACCCCGGCGCGGACCGCCGGTAAGCGGCTCCTGTTCCTGACGAATCGTCAGGTGATTAGGCTGGCGGGCGTGAGCGAGCAGACGGAACAGACTCAGCACGGCGTCGTGATCGTCGGCGCCGGAATGGCCGGGGTGCAGACCGCGGTCGCCCTGCGGGAGCAGGGATTCACCGGCCCCGTGACCCTCCTGGGCGCCGAACCCCACCAGCCCTACGACCGCCCCCCGCTGTCCAAGGCGGTGCTGCTCGGCAAGGCCGAGGACTCCGCCTTCGACGTGGACTTCGAGGGGCTCGGCATCGGGCTCCGGCTCGGGACGGAGGTCACCGGGCTGCGGGCCGACGACCGCGAACTGGACACCGAGGCGGGCCCGGTCCCGTACGGGGTCCTCGTCCTGGCCACCGGCGCGCGGCCGCTGACCCTCCCCGGCACCGAGGGCGTCCCCGGCGTGCACCTGCTGCGCACGCTGGACGACGCCGCGCGGCTGCGACCGGTCCTGGCGGCGGCGTCCCGTGCGGTGGTCGTCGGGGCGGGCTGGATCGGCGCCGAGTTCGCGACCGCCGCCCGGGAGGCGGGCTGCGCGGTGACCGTGGTGGAGGCGGCCGACCGGGTGCTGGCGGGGGCGCTGCCCGCCGAGGTCGCCGCGCCGATGGCGCGCTGGTACGCGCAGGCCGGCGCCGAACTCCTCACCGGGGTGAAGGTCGCCGGGATCGACGAGGGCCGGGTCCTGCTCGCGGACGGACGCGCGCTGGAGGCCGGCGCGGTGGTGGTCGGCATCGGCGCCCGCCCCGCCACCGACTGGCTCCGCGGGAGCGGCGTGGAGCTGGGCGCCGACGGCTCGATCACCGCCGACGCCTGGCTGCGGACCTCCCTGCCCGGGGTGTACGCGGTGGGCGACTGCGCCTCCTTCCCGTCCGCGCGCTACGGCGCCCGGCTGCTCGTGCACCACTGGGACAACGCCCTCCAGGGCCCCCGAACGGTCGCCGCGAACATCCTGGCGGGGGAGCCGTCCGCCGCCTACGACCCCGTGCCGTACTTCTGGTCGGAGCAGTTCGGGCGCTTCGTGCAGTACGCCGGGCACCACGCGGGCGCCGACACCCTGCTGTGGCGCGGCGATCCCGCCGGTCCCGCCTGGTCGGTGTGCTGGCTGCGCGACGGGGCCCTCGTGGCGGTGCTGGCCGTGGGCCGCCCCCGGGATCTGGCGCAGGGCCGCAAGCTCATCGAGACGGCGGTCCCCCTCGACCCGGCGAAGGCGGCGGACCCCGCGATCCCGCTGAAATCGGCCACCGCCTGACGGTCCGGCGGGGCCGGCGGACCCGGCCCCGCCGGGGCCCCGCGACCCGGACGGGGCCGCTCAGGTACCGGCCGCCGAGCCGAGATGGCAGGCTTGTGCCTGTGACCGAGATTGACGCAAAGATCGATTCCCTCGTCCCCGACTGGCTGTACCTCCCCGACATCGCGGAGATGCTCCACATCGAGGTGACCCGGGTCCGCCAGATGGTCAAGGAAGGGCAGCTGATCGCCGTACGCCGGGGCGAGAACCGCGCCCTGCAGGTACCGGCCCCCTTCATCGACGGCGACAAGGTCGTCAAGGGCCTCGTCGGCCTGCTGACCGTGCTGCGCGACGACGGCTTCTCCGACGAGGAGATCCTGGAGTGGCTCTTCACGGCGGACCCCTCCCTGCCCGGCACCCCCGCCGAGGCGCTGAGCGAGAATCGCGGCACGGAGGTGAAGCGCCGCGCTCAGGCGCTCGCCCTGTGACCTGATCCGCAATCCGCTCCACCGCGGTGCACGGGCCCCGAGGGCCCGTGCACCGCGCCATCACGGGGGGTACACCCATGCAGCTGTCCGACGCCCGGCTCTACCTCTGTACGGACGCCCGCAAGCGGCAGGGCGACCTCTCCGAATTCCTCGACGCCGTCCTGGCCGGCGGAGTGGACATCGTCCAGCTCCGCGACAAGGGCATGGAAGCCGGCGAAGAGCTCGAACACCTCCAGGTGTTCGCCGAGGCCGCGCGCCGGCACGGCAAGCTGCTGGCCGTGAACGACCGCGCCGACGTCGCCCACGCCATCCGCTCCGACGTCCTGCACCTGGGCCAGGGCGACATCCCCGTCCCCGCCGCCCGCGCCGTCCTCGGCGAGCGGGTGGTCATCGGCCGCTCCTGCCACGCGGAGGCCGAGGTCGACGCCGCCGCCGCCGAGCCCGGCGTGGACTACTTCTGCACCGGGCCCTGCTGGCCCACCCCCACCAAGCCCGGCCGCTTCGCCCCCGGCCTCGGACTCGTCCGGTACGCGGCCTCCCTGGAGCAGGACCGGCCCTGGTTCGCCATCGGCGGCATCGACCGGACGAACCTGGACGAGGTGCTCGACGCCGGCGCCACCCGCGTGGTCGTCGTACGGGCGCTCACCGAGGCCACCGACCCCGGCGCCGTCGCCGCCGAACTGGCGAAGCGCGTCCGGGCCCGGCTCGCCTAGACGATTCCGCGCCACCCAGGTGTCCAAAAACCTGTCCAAAAGGCGGACAGTGCTTCGGGGACCGCCGAGCCGCGTCTAACCTGCCCGTATGGCCTTTGGTACCGCTTCCACCTGGTCGGACCGTGCACACACGGTCCGAGACCTCCTCGCGTCCGGCCGCTCCTACTCCTTCGAGTTCTGGGCGCCGAAGACGGAGAAGGGTGAGCGCAACCTCTGGAACGCGCTGCGCCGGGTCGAGGCGGTGGCCCCCAGCTTCGTCTCCGTGACCTACGGAGCCGGCGGCTCCACCCGCGGCGGCACCGTACGCGCCACCCAGCAGATCGCCGCGGACACCACCCTGACCCCCGTCGCGCACCTCACCGCCGTCGACCACTCGATCGCCCAGCTGCGCAACGTCATCGGGCAGTTCGCCGACGCCGGCATCCGCAACATGCTCGTCGTGCGCGGAGACCCGCCGGGCGACCCCATGGGCGAGTGGGTGCCCCACCCCGAGGGCGTCCACTACGCCGCCGACCTGGTCCGGTTGGTCAAGGAGTCCGGCGACTTCTGCGTCGGCGTCGCCGCCTTCCCCGAGATGCACCCCCGCTCCACGGACTGGGATACGGACATCCGGCACTTCGTGGACAAGTGTCGTGCGGGCGCCGACTATGCGATCACGCAGATGTTCTTCGATCCGGAGAATTATCTGCGTCTGCGCGACAGCGTCGAGAAGGCGGGCTGCGAGACCCCGATCATCCCCGAGGTCATGCCTGTTGTGGCCGTCAGACAGCTCGACCGGTTGCCCCAACTCAGCAACGCGCTCTTCCCCGCGGACGTGAAAGAGCGCATGCTCGCCGTCAAGGACGATCCCGCCGCTGTACGCTCCATTGGCATCGAGTTCGCCACGGAGTTCTGCGCGCGGCTGCTGTCCGAGGGTGTCCCGGGGCTGCACTTCATCACGCTGAACAATTCCACGGCGACTCTCGAAATCTACGAGAACCTGGGCCTGCACCAGCGGGCCTGACGGCCACCCCCCGTTCCCGTGCGGGCGGCCGTACCGAGAGGGGCCATGCGTGGGAATGACGGTCCTCTACATCGCGTTCGGCTTCGTCGCGCTGTGGCTGCTTGCCGAGGTCCTGATGCAGTACAAGGCCCGGCTCCGCTGGCGCCTGCTCGCGTTCACCGGTTTCCTCGGCGTGGTCGCCGGGGTGCTGCTGCCGTCGGTGCCGGTCATCGGCGCCGGCGCGGCAGCGTTCGCCGTGGGCCAGATCCTGGTGACGCTCTCCTTCCGCAAGGGCTTCGTGGCCGGTTGGGCACTGCGCCGGGGCGGTGAGCCCGTACGGAAGTCCGGACGCCGCCGCTCCGCGGGCACCGCCCGGCCCGAGGCCGCGCTGCGCGTGACCGCGCTGGAGTACGGCCCGGAGGAGACCGGCGAGACCCCGCCGGAGACCGGGGGACGCGACGCCGGACGGCGCCGGCGGGCCGCGGAGGCCCAGGACGTCTACCGCCCGGAGCCGGTGCCCGAGGACACCGGTTCCTACGGGATACAGAGCTTCGCGCCCGCCCCCGGGGCCGACGCGACCGCCGCCTTCGCCTCGCCGTACACCACGGCCGAGCAGGACGCGCACCAGTACGCCGCCTACTACGACCCGCAGCCCCAGGGCGGCTACGACTACTCCGGCGGGTACCCGGCGGGCGACCAGCAGGTCTACGCCGCCTACTCGGACCCGTACATCGGCACCGTCGGCGGGGTCCCGCCGCAGCAGTCGTACGACTACACGCCCTACACCGACTACGGGCAGCAGTACTCCACGGACACCCCGCCCGGCGGCGTCTGGGTCCCGCAGCAGCGCGACGTGGCCCAGCCCTACCCGGCGGAAGAGCAGCCCGACGGCCAGCAGCAGCCCTACCCGTACCCCTACCCCAGCGCTCCCGGCTACCCGGGGGAGAACCCGTCGGGCGAGTACGGGCAGTACCGGTACTGAGCCCCCGACGGGCGCCGGGCCGCCGTCACTGCGAGCCGCGGAAGCCCGCGCCCTCCACGATCAGTCCCGTCACCAGGGCGCCGGTCATTCCGGCGTGCGCCAGCCCGCCGCCGGGGTGCGCCCAGCCGCCCGCCAGGTAGAGCCCCGGCAGGGCCGTGGTGTTGGCGGGGTACAGCAGCCGGCCGCCGGCCCCGGCGAGGGCCGGCGGGGGCACCGAGCCGCCCACCGCACCGGTCGCGGCCTCCACGTCGGCCGGGGTGCGCACCTCGTGCCACCGCAGCCGCGCGCGCAGGCCGGGCACGGCCCGCTCCGCCAGGTCCAGCAGCTCTTCGGGCGCGGGGGTCCCGGCGCCGCCCGCCGGATCGCACACGGCGCTCACGGTGACCGCCTCGTGGTCGGCATCGGGCCGCGTGCCGGGGTCGTCGGGCCGCAGGACGGTGACGACCCGGCCGGGGGAGTGGACCAGGGTGCGGTGGACGGTCCCGGCCGGCCGGGACCCGCGCAGCGCCAGCAGGAGCGTGAGCCGGCTGGGCACCCCCGCCCCGCGGGCCGGAGCCGCGTCCGGGAGCCACGGCAGGGCCCCGGCCGGCAGCAACCTGGGATCGATCCCGCAGACGACGGAGTCGGCGGCCACCTCGGCGCCGTCGGCCAGCAGCAGTCCGGCCGCCCGCCCGGCGCGCGTCAGGACCTCCCGGACCTCCGCCCCGAAGACGAACTCCACCTTCCGCTCCCGGCAGCGCTCGTACACGGCCGTGGCCAGGGCCCGCATCCCGCCGCGCACGTACCAACTGCCGAAGGTCTGCTCCATGTACGGCAGGACGGCCGCCGAGGCGGGGGCGGTGGCGGGGTCGATCCCGTACGCGCCCACCAGGCCCGTCAGGAGCTCGCCGAGCCCGCCGCCCAGCTCCCGGGCGGCCACCTCGGCCAGGGTCGGCGGCCGGCGGCGCAGCAGACCGCTCCGGCGCAGCGCGGGATACGGGTCCGCGGCCAGGGCCCGCCGGCCGTCGGCGGGCAGCGGCTCCTCCAGCAGCGGGCGGCGGGTGGCGTCCCAGGTGTCCCGGGCGCGGCCGAGCACATCGTTCCAGCGCTCCCCGGAGCCGGGACCGAAGGCCTCGTCGAGGGCGGCGGCGACACCGCCGCGGGAGGCGCCCGGGAGGCAGACGTCGGCGCCGCGGGCGGGCAGGACGTGCCGGACCGCCGGATCCACCTGGACCGTCTCGACGCAGTCCTCAAGGGGGCGCTTGCCGGTCTTCACGAACAGGTCGCGGTAGACGGCGGGCAGGTGCAGCAGGCCGGGGCCGGTGTCGAAGGCGAAGCCCTCGCGCTCGTACCGGCCGACGGACCCGCCGTAGGTGGACCCGCGTTCGTACACCGTCACCCGGTGGCCTGCCACGGCCAGTCGGGCCGCCGTCGCCATCGCGCCCATCCCGGCGCCGATCACCGCAATTCGTGCCATGCGGCTGAGCCTATCGAGCGGCGCGGGCCCGGCTCAGCGGGGTGGGGCCCCGGTCGCCGCACGGACCTCCGCGGCGATCCGCTTCTCCTCGCGGCGCCGGGCCCGGCGCCGCAGGTAGCGGCGGATCCGGGTCCAGAGGAAAATGATCAGGGCCAGTCCGGCGGCCAGCAGGACCGCCGCGATGACCGCGGCGGCCTCCGGGTTGAACATGGCGAAGGTGAGGAGGCCGGCCACGCCCAGGTCCTCGGCGATGCTCATGCCGATGTTGGTGAAGGGCTCGGGCGAGGTGTTGATCGCCATCCGGGTGCCGGCCTTGACGAAATGACTGGCCAGCGCCGTGGTTCCGCCGACCGCGCCGGCGGCGATGTCGGAGAGGGAGCCGCTCTGCCCGGCCAGCAGGGCGCCGACCACGGCACCCGAGACCGGGCGGATCACGGTGTGCACCGAATCCCATACCGAGTCCACGTAGGGGATCTTGTCGGCGACGACCTCGCACAGGAAGAGCACACCCGCGACGATCATCACGTCCGGGCGTTGCAGCGAGGCGGGGACCTCGTCGGTCAGGCCGGTCGCGCCGAAGACGCCGAGCAGGAGGATCACGGCGTAGGCGTTGATCCCACTGGCCCAGCCGCTGGTGAAGACCAGGGGGAGCACACTCACCTGATCATCATGCCGCAGAACCGGCGGATCCGGCAGACGGCCGACACGGCGGACCGTGCCGCCGGCGCGGAGCGGGCGGGAACGGCGAGGGGACGGCCGCCCGGCGGCCATCCCCCTGTTCACATCGTGCTCGGGGCCTACTGCCCCTGGTCGTCACGGCGGCGCTGCCACCGATCCTCGATGCGGTTCATCATCGACCGACGCTGCCGGTTGTGGCCGCGGGTCGAACCACCGGTACTGCCGGAGACGGGCTGCTCACCGGGCTTGGGTGCTTTGCGCCAACCGGTGACCACGAGGACCGTACAGCCCAGCATGACGAGGAATCCCACCACGCTGACCCAGAGTACGTTCGGAACGATCACGCCGGTCATGAGGAGCGCAATACCCACCAGAATGCCTGCGACTGCCTGGTAGACCCGTCGCCGGGTGTACGTGCGCAGTCCGCTTCCCTCAAGCGCTGTCGCGAACTTGGGATCTTCGGCGTACAGCGCTCGCTCCATCTGCTCGAGCATGCGCTGCTCGTGCTCCGAGAGCGGCACGGGAGTCCTCCTCATCCGTCGGTCGCGGGGGGTAGCGACCAGGGGTCCCCTTCAGGATAGGCGGGGAATCGCCCCCGTGATACCCGCCCTCTACGCCACGTTGTGAAAAAAGCACAGCCTGCGCACCGCGCAGCCTGCACGACCACTGCTCGAACCGTACCGCCGCGGGAGCGGTCACTGAGGCGGTTATTCCCCGGTGGTCCGTCGCGCATGCCGGTCACTGCCCCCGATCATACGGGGCGCGGGGCCGGATCGTAGGGTGTGCGGCCGACCGCATCAGGCCAAGATCGCAGATCAGGCCCGCTTCTCGCCCAGCACGTGCAACTGCGTGGCGACCGCGTGGAAGGCGGGCAGCTCCGCCGCGGCCTCCTCCAGCCGCAGCAGTGCCTCCACCGCGCCCGGCTCCGTGTCCACCAGGACGCCCGGGACCAGGTCGGCGAAGATCCGTACGCCGTGCACCGAGCCGACCGTCAGGCCGGCCCCGCCGACCAGTTCGGAGAGCTGTTCGGCGGTGAAGCGGCGGGGCACCGGGTCACCCGAGCCCCATCGTCCGGCCGGGTCGGTGAGGGCGGTACGGGCCTCGGTGAAGTGCCCGGCCAGCGCGCGGGCGAGCACGGCTCCGCCGAGGCCCGCGCCGAGCAGGCTGAGCGTGCCCCCGGGGCGAAGCGCCGCCACCGCGTTGGCCACGCCCTCGGCCGGGTCGTCCACGTACTCCAGCACGCCGTGGCACAGCACCACGTCGTACGCCTCCCGCTCGACGACGTCCAGCAGGCCCTGGGCGTCACCCTGGACACCGCGCACCAGATCGGACACGCCGGCCTCGGCGACCCGGCGCTCCAGTCCGAACAGCGCGTTCGGGCTGGGGTCGACCACGGTGACGCGGTGGCCCAGGCGGGCGACCGGCACCGCGAACTTGCCGGTGCCGCCGCCGGTGTCGAGCACGTCCAGGACATCCCGCCCGGTCGCCTTCACCCGGCGGTCGAGGGCCTCCTCAAGGACCTCCCACACCACGGCGGTGCGGAGGGAGGCACGGGGGCGGGAAGTGTCCGACACGGCTGGTGGCTCCTCGGCGCGGTAAGGGCGGGGGGTCCGCTGGTGGCGGACCGTGTCCCACCCTATTGCCTTCCGTCGCCGGGCAGCTCACCCCGCGTCGGGACGCTCCGTGGGCTCGGGGCGGGGCTGCGGCAAGGGCTGCGGGAGCGGTCGCACGTCGAGCATCCGCTCCACCAGGCGCAGGAACATCGAGGCGGCCCGCACCAGGTCGTCCGCGTCGCGGGGGCTCGCCGCGCCCGCTATCCCCGCCTCGGCCCGCGCCCGGCGCGCGGCGCCGGAGGCGAACAGCGCGCTCCACTCCGCCAGCTCCGGCGCTATCTCCGGGAGTACCTCCCAGGCGCTGCGGATCCGGGGCCGCCGCCGCGGGTTGGCCGGCTCCGGCCGGCCGCGCGCGGCGAGCACGGCCGCGGCGGTGCGCAGCGCGGCGAGGTGCGCGGTGGCGTACCGCTCGTGGGCCCGGGTCAGCCGGGCGGCCTCGGCCAGACCGGCCCGGGCCTTGGCGAGCAGGTCCACGGCGGCCGGTGGGGCCGACGACTTGCGCAGGACGGGGTGGACAGGGGACGGGGACGGTGTGGCCATGACGAACCTCCTGTCGATGCGTTCCCCCCATCGTGAGGGGCCCCACTGACAATCGCCCTGACCTGGGACTTCTCGGTCGTGACCGGGACAACTTCCCCCCTGTTGGTTCTCGATTGTGAACGCGCGCCAGCCGTCCAGGCTGGCCAGCGGCGGCATTCCGTCGATGTCCCGGCTCACTGGTCGCCCCCGTCCGCGAAGGGGTCGTAGAGGCCGAAGGGGACGATCTCCCCGTCGGCCGCCGCATCGACGGTGACGGGCTCTTCCTCGTCGTCCGTCTCCTCGATGGCAGGCAGGGCTTGCAGGGGAATCGGGAGACGGCGGGGCATGGCGGTCGCGGCTCGGGCCTTGGCGGTGGCCCGCCGATCGGGGCCGGGACCCTCCTCTGCGCGCTGGAGGATGCCCGCCAGGACCACGGCGACGGAGGATTCCTTGGTGGCGTCGACGCCCCGGGAGGCCGCGGCGTCCACCGCCTTCGCCCCGGCCGGGTGCAGTACCGCCGCGCAGATCGTCCGGGTCGCGATGTCGACGGCGATCGTCAGCTCGGCGCGGCCCAGCACGCCATCGTCCATGACGGCCATCACGTCCAGCGGCGTGGTGTCGATCTGCACCTGTTCGCCCGGCCGTGCCGCGACCGTCGCGGAGAACACCCCAGCCGGACGGTTGGCGGTCTGGCGGCGGGTGACGGCCGAGCCGAAGGTGTGCCGGCCCGCCGACAATGCGTCGACCAGCCGGTAGAACGTCGCCCGGCACGGCATCACCACCGCGTCCGTCCCGTACTCCTGATGCACGAACCGTTCGACCTGCCGCAGCATCCGGGCCTTGGTGCCCGTAGATGTGTTGGTCTGGGCCTCGATCGCCGCGATAGTGGCGTCCACCAGGCGGGAGTCAACATTCCCGGTCGGCTTCGGCCGTGGCGCGTACCGGCCGTCGACCAGACCCCACAGACCCTGTTCCCGGTAGCGGCGGCGCATCCGCTGGACCGTGCGCAGGCCCGCCCGCACCCCCGCCGCCTTCAGCTCAGCGGTCTTCGCCTTCTCCCGTGCGGCCAGCGAGCGGGACGCCGGGTCGTACTCCGGGCGCGGAACAGCCCCGGCCGGGGCGTCCGGCACCAGCCCGGTCTCCACCTCGATCAGGTGTCGTTCCCACCGGCAGGCCGCTTCGGCGGCCTCCTTCGGCAGCCCCTCCAACAGGCCCTGAGAGGTCAGTGGCGGCACGGGTGCCGAGCCGATCACCTCGAAATCGGCCGCCGCGAACAGGTAGGCCACCAGCACGGTGGACGGCTCACCAGCGGCGGACAGGAGCCGCACCGTGGTTCCGGCGATGGCCACCACCGTGTGTTCCAGACCGCCGAAGACCACACGGTCCCCGACATTCAGCAGCGGGCGGGCCCTCATGCCTCGTCCTCCCCGGCCAGCCGCACCACCGTGCGGTCACCCAGCACCACCGACAGGTCGCAGACCAGTCCTGGCGCCACATCAGGTGGAAGAGCACCGGCAGCACCGCGATCGGATCGCCTGCACTCTCGGCGCCCTCCATCAGCAGCCCTGGGGCGGCGAAGAACTCCCCCAGCCGCCCGGCGACTTCGGCGTTGAAGCAGCGCGGGTGGCGGTAGCCGGCCAACCAGCGCAGGTTCCCGGACTCCACCGGGTCCAGCTCGCCCCACAGGGCATAGCCCCAACCGATCTCCGCGCAGGCCGCTCGGTCGCCGCGAACTTCTCCAGATCGCGCGCCGGCCGCCTCTCCTCCGGCCGGGAGTCCACCAGCAGCACCGACCCGTCGGCCCGGCGTACGAAGTAGTCCGGCGCGTGCGAGACCGCCTTGCCCCGCGCGTTCTCCCAGAACAACCACAACGGCTGAGAGACCAGCGCGGACACCTGCGGATCGAAGTCCAACAGCATCGCGTGGTCGCGCTCCAACCACGACTCATGGCCGACGTGCGTACCCGCGGTCGCCGACCAGTACAGACCCGGATAGTTCCGCTGCCCTCGATACGAAGGGAACTCACGAACCGGCCGCCCGTCCTCGAACCGCACCCGCGCGGCCCTGGCCAACGGCACCCGGCGTTCCACCCCATCCGCTGCCATGTAGCTCACCTCGAAGCCCTCGACCCGGGCCGGCGCTGCACCGGAGACGATCGACACCCTGGTCACCGCAGTTCGCCTCCGCGCGGCGGGGCCGTCCATGCCATCGCCAACGCGAAACCCAGATCATCGAACCGGGCCCCCGGGAAGACGCTCCCGTAAAGGTCCCGGAACTGCTCACGGGACAAGTACCGGTCACTCAGCAAGTGCGCGAGCCACCGTCGGTTGTGCCAGAACCGCAGCTGGAACCATGCGTCGCGAAGCCCCACACGGCGAACCTCCCCGGGAAAGCCCCACACAGCGGGCCACGTGTACGCCTTTCGCGGCGGCGTGGGGTAGAGGTCACACACGTTGTCGATCAGCGCCACGCTGCCGCCGGGCCGCACCAGACTCCTCAAGCGCTCCAAGCCTGCGCGGTAGTCCTCAAGGTGGTGCAGCATCGTGTGGCTGTAGACCAGATCGAACCCGTCCTCGTCGTCCAGGTCGAACAAGTCCTTCACCACGTACCGCACGTTGGGGCGTGCCCGCTTGGCCTGCGCGATATCGATCAGCGGACCGCTCAGATCCAGCCCAACGACCTCCGTGAAGCCGTCCGCCAGAAACTCTGCGGCGTGCCCAGGACCACACCCGGCATCCAGAGCCCGCCCGCCCCTCAGGCCCAGACCGGCCAGCCAAGCGGTGTTCTGGCCTGGCAGCAGGCTCACGAAGCGGTCGTAGTCGAGAGCGAACCGGTCGAAGGACTGAGGATCAGCTATCTGCGTCATACCTCTCCCTACACGGCGCGGTCGGCAGAGCACGGCGGATCCGCCAGATCCTCGCCAGATCGGATGCGAACTCGCCACGACCATCGACAGGTCACGTGCGCATTCGCCAGGTCAGCCGAGAACCGACACCCCCGCTGCGCACCTGGTGCCGGTGCGGATGCTAGTTTTTGAACTGACCGGTCAGTTCAAAAGAAGGGGGACGGCGTGGACAGCCCGCACGGTGCGGCCGTCAAAGCCGAGGACTTCGGACTCAAGGGACCGCGCGGCTGGGTGTTCCGCGGTGTGGGCATCGACGCGGCGCCCGGCTCGCTCATCGCGGTCGAAGGCCCCTCCGGCAGCGGCCGCACCTGCCTGCTCCTGGCCCTCACCGGTCGGATGAAGGCCACCGAGGGGCACGCCGAGATCGGGCCCCACCGACTGCCCCGCAAGATGGCGGCGGTCCGCCGGAGCGCGGCCGTCGGCCCGATCTCCGGGGTCAACGAGCTCGACCAGTCCCTCACGGTCGCCGAGCAGCTGCGCGAGGGAGCCCTGCTCCAGCGCCGCTACGAGGCCCCGCTGCGGGCACTGCTGCGCCCCCGCGCCGAGCGGCGCGCAGCCGCCTCGGCCCGGATCGACGCCGCCCTGGCCGCCGCCGGGCTGGACCTGGCCGCGCTGCCCAAGGGTGGCCGCACCTCCGTGCGGGACCTGGAACGGCTGGAGGCCGTACGGCTGTCCGTGGCCATCGCGCTGCTGGGCTCGCCCTCGCTGCTCGCCCTCGACGACCTGGACCTCAAGCTCTCCGACGCCGAACGCGCCGAGGCCTGGGCGCTGCTCCGCTCGATCGCCGCGAAGGGCATCACCGTCCTCGCGGTGTGCAGCGAGGCACCGGACGACGTGACGGTCCTGCGCACGGTCGCGGCCGAACCGGCCGACGACGACACGGCCGATGACGCCGACGACGACACGGCTGACGACACCGCCAGTTCCGACGCCGAGACCACCGACGCCGAGACCACCGACGCCGAGGCCGACAGCGGCGACAGCGGCGACAGCGGCGACAGCGAGACCGCCGCCACCGACGACACCGACCACAACGACGACACCGACCACAACGACGACGCCGACGACGACACGAAGGGGGCGGACGATGCGCTCGCCGAAGCTGGCCGCGCTTGAGCTGAAGCGGTTCGGGCGGGGGAAACTGCCCCGGGCCGCTCTCGTCGCGCTGCTCCTCCTGCCGCTGCTCTACGGAGCCCTGTACCTCTGGTCCTTCTGGGACCCGTACAGCAGGCTCGACCGGGTGCCCGTCGCCCTCGTCAACGCCGACCGCGGCACCACCGTGGACGGCGAGCGCATCGACGCCGGCGGGGAGATCACCCGGAAGCTGCACGACAGCAAGACCTTCGAGTGGCACGAGGTGAGCGCCGAGAAGGCGGCGAAGGGACTGGAGGAGGGCGCGTACTACCTGACCCTCACCATGCCCGCGGACTTCAGCGAGAAGATCGCCTCCAGCTCCGGCGAGGACCCGACCACCGGGGCCCTCCAGGTCCGCACCAACGACGCCAACAACTACATCGTCGGCTCGATCTCCCGGACCGTCTTCGCCGAGGTCCGCTCCGCGGCCTCCACCAACGCCTCCCGGGGCTTCCTCGACAAGATCTTCGTCAACTTCTCCGACCTGCACGACAAGACCGCCGAGGCCGCGGACGGCGCCGACCGCCTCAAGCAGGGCGCCGACAAGGCCCAGCAGGGCGCCAAGGACCTCGCCGACGGCCTCGACACGGCCAAGGAGAAGACCGGCGAGCTCACCGGCGGGCTGCAGAAGCTCGACACGGCGGCCGGCAAGCTGAAGACCGGCACGCGCGACATCGCCGACGGCACCCAGCAGCTCGCCGACAAGGTCAACGGCGCCGCCGACAAGGCCCGCCCCTTCCTCAAGGACCCCAAGCAGCTCGCCGCCACCGCCGAACTGGTCGCCGACACCGCCAAGACCGTCAACAACCACTTCGACACGATCGCGCAGAAGGCCCCGGGCGCCGCCACCGCCGCCAAGCGGGCCGCCACCGGCGCGGACGCGTACTACACCCGGCACTGCGTCACCCCCGGCGTCGAGCCGCACCTGGCCTCCTGCCCCGACCTGAAGCGGGTCAAGGACGACGCGGCCGAGGCCGCCGAGCTCACCGGCGACGTCAGCACCCTGGTCAAGGGCGCGAACGGAGACCTCACCACCCTCAAGAAGCAGCTCGGCGACCTGGAGAAGCAGGCCCGCGACGTCGTCGACCGGGCCCCCGCCCTCACCGCCGACCTCGACGCCGCCGTCACCAAGGTCAACGCCCTCAACACCGGCGCCCACCAGGTCGCCACCGGGATGGCCCAGCTCCACAAGGGGCTCGGCTCCGCCTCCAGCGGCTCCGCCGGGATCAACGCGGGTGTCGGCAAGCTCGGCGACGGCGCGCACCGCCTCGACGGCGGCATGTACAAGCTCGTCGACGGCAGCGGCGAGCTCGCCGGCGGCCTGCACGAGGGCGCGGGCAAGATCCCGGACTACGACGCGCAGCAGCGCGACTCACGTACCGAGGTCATGGCCGACCCGGTGCGCCTCGCCAACCAGTCCCTGCACAAGGCGCCCAACTACGGCACCGGCTTCGCCCCGTACTTCATCCCGCTCTCCCTGTGGGTCGGCGCGATGGTCGCCTACATGCTGATCGCCCCGATGAACCGGCGGGCCCTGGCCGCCGGTGCCTCGCCCTGGCGGATCGCCCTCGCCGGCTGGCTGCCGGTGGCGGGCCTCGGCGCCGCGCAGGTGGGGCTGCTGATGGCCGTACTGCACTGGGGCCTCGGCCTGGAGATGGCCCGCCCGGCCCTCACCGTCGGTTTCCTGGTTCTGGTCACCGGCTGCTTCGCGGCGATCGTCCAGTGGCTCAACGCCAAGTTCGGCGCCGCCGGCCGGATCCTGGTGCTCGCCGTGCTGATGCTCCAGCTGACCTCCGCGGGCGGCACGTACCCCGTACAGACCAGTCCCGACTTCTTCAACGCCGTCCACCCGTACCTGCCGATGTCCTACGTGGTGGAGAGCCTGCGCCGGCTCATCACCGGCGGCGACCTCACCCCCGTCTGGCAGGGCGGCGCGGTCCTGCTGGCCTTCACCGCGGGCGCCCTCGCCCTCACCGCGCTCGCCGCCCGCGGCAAGCAGGTGTGGACGTTGGACCGGCTGCACCCGGAACTGAGCCTGTAAGAGCCGGGCCTCTTCAAAGACTGTGAGAATCAGCGCCATGGAACGCAGCAGCACCGGTACCGGCGGCGCCCGACGGCAGGCGACCCGCCAGAAGCTCTACGAGGCGGCCGTCACCCTCATCGCCGAAAAGGGCTTCTCCGCGACCACGGTCGACGAGATCGCGGAGCGGGCCGGCGTCGCCAAGGGCACCGTCTACTACAACTTCGCGAGCAAGAACGAGCTCTTCGAGGAGCTCCTGCGGCACGGCGTGGGGCTGCTGACGGTCTCCCTGCGGGCCTCGGCGGAGGCGACGGAGGCCCGTGGCGGCAGCCGGGTCGAGGCGCTCGACGCGATGATCCGGGCGGGGCTCGTCTTCATCGACAAGTACCCGGCCTTCACCCAGCTGTACGTCGCCGAGCTGTGGCGGACCAACCGGGCGTGGCAGTCCACGCTCATGGTCGTCCGGCAGGAGGCGGTGGCCGTCGTGGAGAAGGTGCTGCGGGAGGGCGTCGAGCGCGGCGAGCTCAGCGCGGAGATCGACGTCCCGCTGACCGCGGCCGCGATGGTCGGCATGGTGCTCGTGGCCGCCCTGGACTGGCAGTCCTTCCAGAGCGAGCGGTCCCTCGACGACGTGCACTCCGCGCTGTCGCTGCTGCTGCGGGGCCGGGTCAGCGGAAACCGCTGATTGCCCCGGTCGGCGGTGCCGTTCGGCGGTGGCGGCCCGTACAACTGGTGGGGCAGCCGCGCCGGCTGAGTATCCGTACCTAGAGGCGGAGATGAGTAGGTGCGCGGATGGTTCCCACCTGCGCGGACGCCAGACTGGGAGCAACGGACGGGAGACCCGGTCCGCACCGCGGACACGGGGCCGCGGAGCGGACCGGGTGTCTCCTGCCGTGACCGGGCGGGGGAACGGGGGACCCGGTGACCGAGGCACCGGTCGGGGGATCCGGTGACCGAGGCACCGGTCGGGGGATCCGGTGACGCAAGACGCCGGTGCGGCGGGGCTCGGGGGGATCGAGCCTCGCCGCACCGGCGTTTTCGCGTCGTCGGGCCCGCGGGGGACCGGCCGCGGCCTCAGCCGCGGCCCCGCAGCGGCAGCCGCGTCCGCAGGCGCGCGGCGGCGACCCGGGCGGGGGCCAGCCGGGCCGAGACCGCCGCCGACAGGGCGGCCCACCGGGCCGACACCGCCCAGGAGACCCGCACCGCCGAGCGCGGCAGCAGCAGGGCGCGCAGCCGCGCGACGCGGCCCAGCCCCGCCAGCAGCCCCGCGCGGGCCAACAGCACGTCGTCGGCCAGTTCCGGGTACGGGCTCCCGGTGCCGGGCGGCGCGTACAGGTCCCGTTCCACCGCGCTCGCGACCCGGTGCACCGCGGCCGCCGCGTCCGGCTCCAGCCGGCCCAGGACCACGACACGGCCGGCCGCCCGGCGCGGCGACAAGGCGTCGTCCGGGAGCACTCCGGCGTCCCACGCGGCGTCGCCCAGCTCCCGCCAGGCCTCCGGGACCCGCCCGCCCGCCAGGCGGCGGGCCCGGAGCCGGCCGCGCCACAGCGCCGGCAGCAGGGGAATCCCCAGCACCGCCACCACGGCCCCGGCCCAGCCGAGGACCGTCAGGAGCGACGGCCCGCCGGCGGCGCCCGAGGCGTCCTCCTTCAGTACCGGGCCGCCGCACTCGCCCAGCTTCTTGAGCTCCGGCGGGCAGTCCTCGGCCTGCGTGGGAGCCGCCGAGGGCTGCGCCGTGCTCTGCGAGGGGAGCGGCGCGGGCACGGACGGCCGGACCGCGGGAGCCTGCGGACGCGCGTACTCCGGCACGTTCAGACCCGACCGGGGCGTCGGCTCGAAACGGGTCCAGCCCACGCCCTCGAAGTACAGCTCCGGCCAGGCGTGCGCGTCCCGCATCGAGACGTTCACACTGCCGTCCGACTGCTTCTCACCGGGGGTGAAGCCCACCGCCACCCGCGCCGGGATGCCCAGTGAGCGGGACATCGACGCCATCGAGAACGCGAAGTGGACGCAGAAGCCCTCCTTGTCGGCCAGGAAGCGGGCGACCGCCTGCGGGCCCGTGCCCGAGGCCGTCTTCGTGTTGTAGCGGAAGCCGCCGTTCACGGCGAAGTAGTCCTGGAGCTTCACCGCCCGCGTGTAGTCGTCCTTCGACCCCTGCGTCACCTGGCGGGCCGTCTCGCCGACCACCGGCGGCAGGTTGTCGGGCAGCTTCGTGTACTCCGTGCGGACCTCCTGGTCCGGCTCCGGGGCGCTCGCGAGCTGCTGCGCCGTCGGCCTGAGCAGCAGGCTGGTCACCGTGTACATGGCGCCCTGGGCGTTCTGGAACCTGTCCCGGCCCAACTGGTCCCCGACCAGGGTCCGGCCGGCCGGCTCGTAGCGCCACTTGCCCGCGATCTGCACCGAGGTGGCCGGGTACGGCATGGGCAGGTAGCGCTGGGAGTAGCCGTCCGCGGCCGAGACGCTCGTCGTCACCTCGGTCGAGGACAGCCGTACGGGGTTGCCGAGCCCGGGCGGGTTCGGGAGCCGCTCCGGCACATCGGTCAGGGCCCGCCCGGAGGCCTCCCACTTGACGCCGTTGAACTCGTCCAGGGCCAGGATGCGCAGGTACTGCTCGCTCTGCTGCGGGCTGTTCGTCCGGTACTTCAGCACCACCCGGTTGTCCTGCGTGTTCAGGCTGCTCTGCAGCGAGACCAGCGGGTTGACCGCCGAGATCGTCCCTCCCTGCCCGTCGCCGCCCCCGTCGCTGTCGCCCTGGGCGCCCAGCAGCCCGCCGCTCAGGGAGGGCAGCACGGCCGGCACCGCCAGCGCCAGTCCCAGGGCCACCGCGCCGATCCGCCGCCCGGTCCGCACCGGGGCCGTCGGTCGTACGCCCGCGCCCCCGCCGAGGCCGGAGGCGGCCGAGACGCCCTCGCGCGGGGCGGCGCCGAAGACCCGTCCCCACTGCGCGAGCCGGTCCCGGCCCTCGGACAGCAGCAGCAACAGGTAGCCGGCGCCCGCCAGCAGGAAGGAGAACCAGGAGGCTTCGCCGCCGCCCGACAGGCCCGCGGCCACCGAGTACAGCGCGAGCAGCGGCAGCCCGGCCGCGGCGGCCGTCCTCGCCGTCACCGCCAGCACGTCCACGAGCAGGCCGATCAGCAGCACGCCGGACACCAGCAGCAGCCGGATGCCGTCCGTCAGCGGCGCCGGGGTCGCGAACTCGCTCACGTCCTGCACGCCCTGCTGGTACAGCGCCCCGAAGTCCGTGATCAGGTAGTCGAGCAGCCCGGTCCCGCCGACGCCGGCCTTGCCGCCGAAGAGCACCGCGAGAACGAGCAGCGACACCAGCACCTGCGCGGACACGGTCAGCGGCCGCGCCAACGGCACCCGCCGCCCGCCGGCGCCGACCGCGCTCTGCACGGCCAGCAGCAGCGCCGCCTGGAGCAGCCAGGCCGCCGATTCCACCAGCGGCGTCAGCGACCACGCGGTGAGCAGGGTCGCCAGTGCCGCGAACAGCGTCAGTTTCGCCCGCCCGCTCATGCCCGCCCTCCGGAGGTACCCGCGCCGAGCGCACCCGTCCCGACCTGGCGCCACACCTCGCCGAAGGCGGCCCCGGGCGGCGCGGCCAGGGCCGTCCAGCCCGCGTCGCGCAGCCGGCGCAGCCGCTCCTCCAGCGAGTTCGGTGCCTGTGCGGGCTGCCCGCTCCAGGCCGCCGAGTCCAGTACGAAGGCCACCGCGCCCCCGGTGCGCTGGCGCATCCGCGCCGCCAGCTCGGTCTGTACGTCGTCCAGGTCGCCGAAGAAGGCGATGAGGAGCCCCTCGCCGCCGGCCCCGGCGAAACCACCGCCGCGCACCGCGTCGTAGGCCCGTGAGAGCCCGGCGCCGTCGGAGTGCCCGATCACCGCGAGGGTGTCCATCATCTGCCCGGCCGCGGCGGCGGAGTCCTGCCCGCCGGCGGAGAAGCCACGGCCCTCGAAACCGCCGCCGGAGCCGGGGACCGCGTCGCCGGTGTCCGTGAGCAGCCGTACCGAGAAGCCCTGTTCCAGCAGGTGCAGCAGGGTGGACGCGGCCCCGGACACGGCCCACTCGAAGGCGGAGTCGGGGCCCGCGCCCTCGAAGGCGAGTCGCCGCGTGTCGAGCAGGACGGTGGCCTTGCTGCGCTGCGGCTGCTCCTCGCGGCGCACCATCAGCTCGCCGTACCGCGCGGTGGAGCGCCAGTGCACCCGGCGCAGGTCGTCGCCGCGCCGGTAGCCGCGCGGGATCACGTCGTCGTCGCCGGCCAGGGCCAGCGAGCGGCGGCTGCCGTCGCCGTACCCGGAGGCCTCGGCGGCCAGGCGCACCGGCGGCAGGGGCTCGGTGCGCGGGACGACCGTGAGGGTGTCGTAGGTGCTGAACGAACGGGTCAGCTCGACCAGCCCGAACGGGTCGGTCAGCCGCAGCTGGAGAGGTCCCAGCGGGTAGCGGCCGCGCAGGTCGGAGCGGACCCGGTAGGACACCTCGCGGCGGCCGCCGGGTTCGACCCGGTCCAGTACGAAGCGCGGCCGGGGGCCCAGCACGTAGGGCACCCGGTCCTGGAGCATCAGCAGGCCGGTGGGCAGCCGGGAGGTGTTGGACATCCGCAGCTGCACCCGGGCCTCGCCGCCCGCGGGTACCCGGTCGGGGGTCAGCCGGCGGCTCCCGGCGACCCGGTGCCGGGTGCGGTGCAGGGCGCAGACGCAGATCAGCGGCAGCAGGGCGAGCAGCAGGCCGACCCGCAGCAGTTCGCCCTGGCCCAGTACGTACGCGCACGCCGCGGCGGCGATCCCGGCGGCGAGGAAGGAGCGGCCGCGGGTGGTCAGGCCGGACAGCGACGCGCGCAGCCCGCCCCCCTCGTGGCCGCCGTCCGCCGGGCCGCCGGCGCCGCGCGGGGCACCGGCGCTCATCAGAAGCCCCGGATGCCCGCGCCGGGCGGCATCTCGCCGCGCGCGTGCGCTGCCGGTACGGGGGTGCGCTGGAGGATGTCGCCGACGACCTGCTCGGCGGTGCGCCGGGCCAGCTGCGCCTGCGCGGTGGGCAGCAGCCGGTGCGCGAGGACCAGTCCGGCCAGCGCCTGGACGTCGTCGGGCAGGACGTAGTCCCGGCCGGCGAGCGCGGCGGAGGCCTTCACGGCGCGCAGCAGGTGCAGGGTGGCGCGGGGCGAGGCACCCAGGCGCAGGTCCGGGTGGGTGCGGGTGGCGGAGACCAGGTCGACGACGTAGCGCCGGACGGGATCGGCCACGTACACCTCGCGGACGGCCTCGATGAGCTTGACGATGTCGCTGGCGTGCGCGACGGCCGTGAGGTCGTCCAGCGGGGAGAGCCCGCCGTGCACGTCGAGCATCTGGAGCTCGGCCTCGGGGCTGGGGTACCCGACGGAGACGCGCGCCATGAAGCGGTCGCGCTGGGCCTCGGGGAGCGGGTAGGTGCCCTCCATCTCCACCGGGTTCTGGGTGGCGACGACCATGAAGGGGCTCGGCAGCGTGTAGGTGGTGCCGTCGATGGTGACCTGGCGCTCCTCCATCGACTCCAGCAGCGCGGACTGGGTCTTGGGCGAGGCGCGGTTGATCTCGTCGCCGATGACGATCTGCGCGAAGATCGCGCCCGGCTTGAACTCGAACTCGCGGCGCTGCTGGTCGTAGATGCTGACGCCGGTGATGTCGGAGGGGAGCAGGTCCGGGGTGAACTGGATCCGCTGCACCGAGCAGTCGATGGACTTGGCGAGCGTTTTGGCGAGCATGGTCTTGCCGACGCCGGGGACGTCCTCGATCAGCAGGTGCCCCTCGGCGAGCAGCACGGTCAGCGCGAGGCGGACGACCTCGGGCTTGCCCTCGATCACGCTCTCGACCGAGTGCCGGACCCGCTCCGCCGTGCTGGTCAGATCCGCGAGGCTCGCTCGGTCGTCATACGTGGTCACCTGGTTCTCCTCGGCCCTTTCCCAGGGCCGACCGCCCTTGGCGCATGACCGGCCCACCCCACAACACGGACACCGGCCCCGGGGGTCCCGGGGGGCGTCTCCCCGCATTCTTGACGGCGTTACGGTCCCGTGTCACTCAGGAGCTGGGATCGATCTCCCGCAGGAGTCCGGTGTGCACGTCGAAGACGAAGCCTCGCACATCGTCCGTGTGGGGCAGGAAGGGGTTGGTGCGGACCCGCTGCATCGACTGGCGGACGTCCTGGTCCACGTCCCGGAAGGCCTCGACGGCCCAGGCGGGACGCTGGCCGACCTCGTCCTCCAGCTCGTGCCGGAAGTCCTCGGTCAGGCTTTCGAGACCGCAGCCGGTGTGGTGGATGAGTATCACCGAGCGCGTGCCGAGGGCCCGCTGGCTGATGGTGAGGGAGCGGATGGTGTCGTCCGTGACCACGCCGCCGGCGTTGCGGATCGTGTGACAGTCGCCGAGCTCCAGGCCCAGGGCGGCGTGCAGGTCGAGGCGGGCGTCCATGCAGGCCACCACGGCCACGCGCAGGACGGGACGGGCGTCCATGCCGGGATCGCTGAACTTCGACGCGTAGACGCGGTTCGCCGAGACCAGACGATCGGTGACGGAGCCGCCGCCGGATGCCTCTGGTGCGGACTCGGCAGGCAGGGATGCGGAAGTCGTCATGGGTACGACGGTAATGGTCACCGCCGGGGGAGGCAGCGGGTGAGGGGGGACAAAGAAGGCCAACCAGTGCGGTTGTGAGCTAACCCACAGGGGTGAGGCGGAGGCGACCGAGCGGGTGATTCGCGGCATTCGCGGGTTCGGGGCGAGGAGGGCGCACGGCGCGCGAGGCGGTTCGTTGACCCCGGCGACCGTTGCACTAAAGTGACGCGAACCGGCCGGAGCCCGGCCCTGACCGGCCGCCCGGCCCCCGACGAACACTCCGCGTGCGCGGCGCGTACGTACGGCCCGGCCCCTTCCGCTCACCGGCCGGCCGGCGCCGGCTTCCCCGGCGCCGGCGGTCAGGTCCCCTTCCCGGGGCGCCTCACGGCTCAGCCGGTGAGGGCGGGGACCCGGCGGTGCGTACGCCTGCCGCGCCGTTATCTGAGAGGGCGCTTTGACTAGCGAGTCCCGACATGTCCCGGTGATGCTCCAGCGGTGCCTGGACCTGTTGGCCCCGGCGCTGGAGAGGCCCGGGGCCGTCGTCGTCGACTGCACCCTCGGCCTCGGCGGCCACAGCGAGGCCCTGCTGACCCGGTTCCCCGAGGTGCGCCTGATCGGCCTCGACCGCGACAAGGAGGCCCTGCGGCTCTCCGGCGAGCGGCTTGCTCCGTTCGGTGACCGGGCCACCTTGGTCCACGCCATCTACGCCGACCTGGCCGAGGTACTGGACGGGCTGCGCATCCCCGCCGTCCAGGGCGTCCTCTTCGACCTCGGCGTCTCCTCCATGCAGCTCGACGAGGCCGAGCGCGGGTTCGCGTACGCCCAGGACGCGCCGCTGGACATGCGGATGGACCAGACGACGGGCATCAGCGCCGCCGAGGTCCTGAACACCTACGCGCCGGGCGAGCTGGTGCGGATCCTGCGCCAGTACGGCGAGGAGAAGCAGGCCAAGCGGATCGTGTCCGCGGTCGTCAAAGAGCGGGAGAAGGAACCCTTCAGCAACAGCGCCCGGCTGGTGGAGCTGATCCGCGACGCCCTGCCGCAGGCGGCCAAGCGGACCGGGGGCAACCCGGCCAAGCGGACCTTCCAGGCGCTGCGCATCGAGGTCAACGGCGAGCTGTCCGGGCTGGAGCGGGCCATTCCGGCGGCGGTCGACCGGATCGCGGTCGGCGGCCGGATCGCCGTGCTCTCGTACCACTCGCTGGAGGACCGGCTGGTCAAGCAGGTCTTCGCGGCGGGCGCGACCTCCACGGCCCCGCCCGGCCTGCCCGTGGTCCCGGAGAAGTACCAGCCGAAGCTCAAGCTGCTGACGCGCGGCGCGGAGCTGCCCACCGAGGAGGAGATCGCCGAGAACCGCAGGGCCGCCCCGGCCCGGTTCCGCGGCGTCGAACGCATCCGGGAGGCGCGGCTGTGACCCCGGCGGCGGGCGGCGGTGCGGGCCGGGCCGGAAAGGTCGCCACCCTGACGCGCGGGCGGGCGGCCCGCCTCGGCCGGGCGATCGGCGGCCGCCCGGGCCGCCCCGCGGGATCGGGCGGCGGCGGCAGCGGCCGCGCCTCGGCCGGGCAGGCGGCGCGGATGCCGTTCGTCCTGCTGGTGGTGGCCCTGCTCGGTGGCGGCCTGATCAGCCTCCTGCTGCTGAACTCGGCGTTGAACGAGGGCTCCTTCAAGCTGAGCGAGCTGAAGAAGGAGACCACCGCCCTCACGGACGAGGAGCAGGCGCTGCAGCGCGATGTGGACGCCTACTCGGCCCCCGACGCGCTCCAGCGGCGGGCGCACGAACTGGGCCTCGTCCCCGGCGGCAGCCCGGTCTTCATCGGCCCGGACGGCAAGGTGGCCGGCTCCGCGTCGGTGGCCGAGCCCCCGCCGCCGCCGTCCCCGCCGCCGTCCGCCGCCGCGCAGCCGTCCACGGGCGCGCAGCCGTCCGACGCCGTACAGCCCGCCGCCCCCGCGGCCGCGCCGTCCGCCGCCGTCCCGCCGGGCCAGGCCCCGCCGGGGGGCGCGGCCTCCCCACCCGCGTCCTCGCCGGCGCAGCAGCCCACCCCCAACCCAGGCAGGTGACGTCGTGACCCTGACGGCAGACGGTTCCGCGGTGCCGGGGCGCAGCCCTGGGGAGCCCTTCCCCCACCCCGCCCCCGGCCCCTCCCGTGACCGTGAGCGGGCCAGGCCCGGACCCGCGCCGGTGCGGGGCGGAGCCCACCGCGCGGCGGTGGCCCGGTGAGCCCGCAGGAGCCGCGCAAGCGGGTGCCCGGCCCCGGCCGGCCCCGGCCCGGCGAGCGCGCCCGGGCCGCGGGCACCGCCCGGCCGGCGTCCCGCCCCGCGACCCGCCGCCCGGCCCCGGCCCGGCGCACGCACACCATCCGGCTCGGCAGCCCCCGACCCCGGCTGCGGCTCGTCGGCTTCGGCCTGACCCTCGTCATGCTCGCCTTCGTGGTCCGGCTGCTCCAGGTCCAGGCCGTCGACGCCAAGGCGTTCTCCGCCGAGGCCTCCAAGAACCGCTACACCAGCGTGAAACTGGCCGCCGAGCGCGGGGAGATCACCGACCGCAAGGGCGTCGCCCTCGCCACGAGCGTCGACGCGTACGACATCACCGCCGACCCGAAGATGTTCACCCCGCAGGACAGCAAGGCACCCGACGCCCCCGAGCAGGCCGCAGCCCTCCTCGCGCCCATCCTCGGCAAGGACGCCAAGGAGCTCACCGAGCGCCTGCGGACGAAGAACACCCGCTACGTCGTCCTCGCCCACCGCCAGACCCCCCAGGTCTGGAACCAGATCAAGGACCTCAAGCGGGTCTTCGCGGACAAGGCGGCGGCCGACAAGAAGAACAACGGCCCCGGCGCCAACGTCCTCGCCGGCGTGTTCAACGCCGACAGCAGCAAGCGCGTGTACCCGGGCGGCGACCTGGCCGCCGGGATACTGGGCTACGTCAATGCCGATGGCAAGGGCGGCGGCGGGCTGGAGTCCTCCCTCGACAAGAAGCTGTCCGGCAAGGACGGCGAGGTCACCTACGCCCAGTCCGGCGGCCGCCGGGTCCCCACGGCCGGATCCAGCGGGAAGCCCGCCGTGCCCGGCGAGGACATCGAGCTGACCATCGACCGCGACATCCAGTGGGCGGCCCAGAGCGCCATCGCAGAGCAGGTCCAGAAGTCCGAGGCCGACCGGGGCTACGTGATCGTCCAGGACACCCGCACCGGCGAGGTGCTGGCGATGGCCAACGCGCCGGGCTTCGACCCCAACGACCTCACCCGGGCCCGCTCGGCCGCCATGGGCAACGCCGCCCTCCAGGACGTCTACGAGCCCGGCTCCACCGCCAAGGTGATGTCCATGGCCGCCGTGCTGGAGGAGAAGAAGGCCACCCCCGACACCCGGGTCGAGGTACCCAACCGGCTGCACCGCGGCGACCGGCTGTTCAAGGACGACGTCGACCACCCGACCTGGTACCTGACCCTCAACGGGGTGCTCGCCAAGTCCTCCAACATCGGCACCATCCTGGCCACCGGCCAGCTCGGACCCACCCAGCCCGAGGCCAACAAGGTGCTGCACTCCTACCTGACCAAGTTCGGCATGGGGCAGCCCACCGGCCTCGACTACCCGGGCGAATCCCGCGGCCTCCTCGCCGAACCCCAGGACTGGTCGACCTCTCAGCAGTACACGATCCCCTTCGGCCAGGGCATGTCCCTCAACGCCATGCAGGCGGCCTCCGTGTACTCGACCATCGCCAACGGCGGGGTCCGGATCGAGCCGACCCTGGTCCGCGGCAGCAAGGGACCCGACGGCCGCTTCACCCCGGCCCCGGCCCCGGAGCAGACCCGCGTGGTCAGCCCCGAAACGGCCAAGACCCTCGCGGAGATGCTCGAATCCGTGGTCGACGACCAGGAGGGCACGGGCACCAAGGCCCGCATCCCCGGCTACCGGGTCGGCGGCAAGACCGGCACGTCCAACCGGGTGGATCCGGCCACCGGCCGCTACAAGGGCTACACCGCATCCTTCGCCGGGTTCGCGCCCGCCGACAACCCCCGCATCACCGTCTACTGCGCCATCCAGAACCCGACGAAGGGCAGTTACTTCGGCGGGCAGATCTGCGGCCCGATCTACAAGAAGGTCATGGAGTTCGCCCTCAAGACACTTCAGGTCGCCCCCACCGGAACCGCCCCCGCCGGGCTTCCGGTCACCTTCGAACCCGGCCCGCAGCCCGCCCCGCAGCCCAGCCCGCAGCCCGGTCAGTGACCCCCCGCCCGACCGGCCCGCCAGAAAAGCGTGAGGCACCACCAGTGACAACGATCACCCCGAAACCCGGGAACCAGTCGGCCGCCGGCACCGGGCCCGGGCCCTCGCTTCGCGGGCGCCCCGCCGCGCCCGGTACGCTCACCGCCGTGTCCCACGCTGATCAGCCCAGAACCGCCCAGAAAGACGCCCCGGCAGTGCCGCCGGGAGCGCCCAGGCCCGTGTCCGTCCGCCCGACCCCGCTGGGCGAGCTGGCCACCCTGCTGGGCATCCGAGTACCGGGCGAGGCCCGGATCACCGGCATCACGCACGACTCCCGTGCGGTGCGCCCCGGTGACCTGTACGCGGCCCTGCCCGGAGCCCGGACGCACGGCGCCGACTTCGCCGCGCAGGCGGCCGGCCTCGGCGCCGCCGCCGTACTGACCGACCCCGCCGGGGCGGAGCGCGCCGCCGCGACCGGCCTGCCCGTCCTCACCGTCGCCGACCCGCGCGGCCGGATGGGCGAGCTCGCCGCCACGATCTACGGCCGGCCCGGCGAGGGCCTGCTCCAGATCGGCATCACCGGCACCTCCGGCAAGACCACCACGGCGTACCTCGTGGAGGGCGGACTGCGCGCGGCGGACCGCGCCACCGGACTCGTCGGCACGGTCGAGATGCGCATCGGCGACGAGCGCATCAAGTCCGAGCGGACCACCCCCGAGGCCACCGACCTCCAGGCCCTGTTCGCCGTCATGCGCGAACGCGGGGTCGAGGCCGTCGCCATGGAGGTCTCCAGCCACGCCCTGGTGCTCGGTCGGGTCGACGGCTGCGTCTTCGACGTCGCCGTCTTCAACAACCTGAGCCCCGAGCACATGGAGTTCCACTCCGGCATGGAGGACTACTTCCAGGCCAAGGCGCAGCTCTTCACCGGACGCCGCGCCCGCCTCGGCGTGGTCAACCTCGACGACGAGTACGGCCGCCGGCTGACCAAGGAGGCCACCGTCCCGGTCGTCACCTTCTCCGCCGCGGGCGACCCCGCCGCCGACTGGCGCGCCGCGGACGTGGTCTTCGGGCCGACCGGTTCCACCCTGACCCTGCTCGGCCCCCAGGGGCAGCGCGTACGGGCCGCCGCCCCGCTGCCCGGACCGTTCAACGTCGCCAACACCGTCGCCGCGATCGTCACCCTCGCCGCCGCGGGCCTCGACCCGCAGACCGCCGCCGACGGCGTCGCCGCGGTCCCCGGGGTCCCGGGCCGACTGGAGCGGGTGGACGCGGGCCAGCCGTACCTCGCCGTCGTCGACTACGCGCACAAGACGGACGCCGTCGAATCGGTGCTGCGCGCGCTGCGCGAGGTCACCGAGGGCCGGCTGCACATCGTGCTCGGCTGCGGCGGCGACCGCGACACCACCAAGCGCGCCCCCATGGGGGCCGCGGCCGCCCGGTACGCCGACGTGGCCGTCCTGACCTCCGACAACCCGCGCTCGGAGGACCCGCTCGCGATCCTCGCCGCGATGTTCGAGGGCGCCGTGTCCGTCCCGCCCGCCGAACGGGGCAGCGTCCTCGTCGACGCGGACCGGGCGGCGGCCATCGCGGCCGCCGTCGCCCGCGCCCGGCCCGGCGACACCGTGCTCGTCGCGGGCAAGGGCCACGAGCAGGGCCAGGACACCGCCGGCACCGTACGGCCCTTCGACGACCGCTCGGTGCTCCGCGAGGCCATCGAGACCCAGCAGCGCAATGCCCGACAGGCCGAGGTGAACCAGTGATCGCCCTCTCCCTCGCCGAGATCGCCGACATCACCGGCGGGCGGCCCCACGACATACCGGATCCGTCGGTGCGGATCAGCGGCCCCGTCGTGATCGATTCCCGCCAGGTGGAGGCCGGCAGCCTGTTCGCCGCCTTCGACGGGGAACACGTCGACGGCCACGACTACGCCGGACGCGCGGTCGCCGCCGGAGCGGCGGCCGTCCTCGCGGCCCGGCCCGTCGGCGTGCCCGCCATCGTCGTCCCGGACGTCGAGAAGGCGCTCGGCGCCCTCGCACGGGCCGTCGTCGGCCGGCTCGGCACCGACGTGGTGGCCCTGACCGGCTCGGCCGGGAAGACCTCCACCAAGGACCTCATCGCGCAGGTGCTCCAGACCCACGCCCCGACCGTGTGGACCCCGGGCTCCCTCAACAACGAGATCGGCCTGCCGCTCACCGCCCTCAGGGCCACCGCGGAGACCCGCCACCTGGTCCTGGAGATGGGGGCCCGCGGCGTCGGCCACATCGCCTACCTCACCGGCCTGACCCCGCCGCGCATCGGAGTCGTCCTCAACGTCGGTACGGCCCACATCGGCGAGTTCGGCGGCCGGGAGCAGATCGCCCGGGCCAAGGGCGAGTTGGTCGAGGCCCTGCCGGCCGAGGCGGAGGGCGGCATCGCCGTCCTCAACGCCGACGACCCGCTGGTGCGCGCCATGTCCGCCCGCACGAAGGCCCGTACGGTCCTGTTCGGCGAGGCCGAGGACGCCGAGGTCCGCGCCACCGAGGTCCGGCTGACGCCCGCGGGACAGCCCTCCTTCACACTCCACACACCGACCGGGTGCAGTGATGTGACCTTGCGGCTGTACGGTGAGCACCACGTGTCGAACGCGCTCGCCGCGGCCGCCGTGGCCCATGTACTGGGCATGTCCGTCGAGGAGATCGCCACCGCGCTCTCCGGAGCGGGCACCTTGTCCCGGTGGCGGATGGAGGTCACCGAGCGGGCCGACGGCGTGACGATCGTCAACGACGCCTACAACGCGAACCCGGAGTCCATGCGGGCCGCTCTGCGCGCGCTCGCCGCGATGGGCGGCACGGCCAGGGCGAACGGGGGACGCACGTGGGCGGTGCTCGGTCCCATGGCCGAACTCGGTGACGCATCGCTGGCAGAGCACGACGCGGTGGGACGGCTCGCCGTCCGGCTCAACGTGAGCAAGCTCGTCGCAGTCGGGGGCAGGGAAGCGTCCTGGCTGCAACTGGGCGCATATAACGAGGGTTCGTGGGGTGAGGAGTCGGTGGTCGTGTCCGACGCGCAAGCGGCGGTCGACCTGTTGCGCAGTGAGCTGCGCCCGGGTGACGTCGTGCTGGTGAAGGCATCTCGGTCTGTCGGTCTGGAGCGGGTCGCGCTGGCATTGCTGGAGCGCGAGGGCGGGGACGCCGACCGATGAGGCAGATCCTGTTCGCCGGAGTCATCGGCCTGTTCCTGACGCTCATCGGCACCCCGCTGCTGATCAAGCTCCTGGCCCGCAAGGGCTACGGCCAGTTCATCCGCGACGACGGCCCGCGCGGCCACGCCGGGAAGAAGGGCACGCCCACCATGGGCGGTATCTCCTTCATCCTGGCCACGCTCATCGCGTACGCCCTGACGAAGGTCATCACCGGCAGCGAACCGACCTTCTCGGGTCTGCTCGTGCTGTTCCTGATGGCGGGCATGGGCGTGGTCGGCTACCTGGACGACTACATCAAGATCGTCAAGCGCCGCTCGCTCGGTCTGCGGGCCAAGGCCAAGATGTCCGGCCAGCTGATCGTCGGCATCGCCTTCGCGGTGCTCGCGCTCCAGTTCAAGGACGCCCGCGGGCTCACCCCGGCCTCCGACAAGCTGTCGTTCGTCACGGACTTCGGCTGGTCCATCGGACCGGTGCTGTTCGTGGTCTGGGCCCTGTTCATGATCCTGGCGATGTCCAACGGCGTGAACCTGACCGACGGCCTGGACGGCCTGGCCACCGGCGCCGCGGTGATGGTCTTCGGCGCGTACACCTTCATCGGCGTCTGGCAGTACCAGGAGTCCTGCGCCAACGCGCAGACCCTGCCCTACCCGAACGCCTGCTTCGAGGTGCGCGACCCGCTCGACCTGGCCGTCGTCGCCTCCGCCCTCATGGGCGCCTGCTTCGGCTTCCTGTGGTGGAACACCTCGCCCGCCAAGATCTTCATGGGCGACACCGGTTCGCTGGCCCTCGGCGGCGCGCTCGCCGGCCTCGCGATCTGCTCCCGCACGGAGTTCCTGATGGCACTCCTCGGCGGCCTCTTCGTCCTCATCACCATGTCGGTCGTCATCCAGGTCGGCTCCTTCAAGATGACCGGGAAGCGCGTCTTCCGGATGGCCCCGCTACAACACCACTTCGAACTCAAGGGGTGGTCCGAAGTCCTTGTCGTGGTCCGCTTCTGGATCATCCAGGGCATGTGCGTGATCGTGGGCCTCGGCCTCTTCTACGCGGGATGGGCAGCCGCCAAGTGACCCCCTGGCACGGCAAGAACATCACCGTCGCCGGTCTGGGCGTGAGCGGCGTCAGCGCCGCCCGCGCCCTGGCCGGCCTCGGCGCCGTCGTGACCGTCGTCGACAACGGCGACGGCGACGCGCAGCGCGCGCGGGCCGCCGAGCTCGCCGCACAGGGCATCGAGGTCCGCCTCGGCACGCGGGACGGCGGAGCCCGCGCGGGCGACGTCCTGCCCGAGGGCACCGAGCTCGTCGTCACCTCCCCGGGCTGGAAGCCCGACAGCCCGCTGTTCGCCGCGGCCGCCGCGGCCGGGGTCGAGGTCGTCGGCGACGTGGAGATCGCCTGGCTGCTGCGCGAGACCGGCCAGGAGCTGCGCGCGGAGCGGTCCGGCGAGCCCGCCGGCGCGCCCCGCCGGGAGCCGGCGCCGTGGCTGGCCATCACCGGGACCAACGGCAAGACCACCACCACCCAGATGCTGGCCTCGATCCTGAAGGCCGCCGGACTGCGGACCGCCGCCGTCGGCAACATCGGCACCCCCATCATCGACGTGGTGCTCGGCGAGCAGGAGTACGACGTACTCGCCGTCGAGCTCTCCAGCTACCAGCTGCACTGGGCGCCCTCGGTACGCGCCCACTCGGCCGCCGTGCTCAACCTGGCCCCGGACCACCTCGACTGGCACGGCTCGATGGAGGCGTACGCCGCCGACAAGGGCCGGATCTACGAGGGCAACACCGTGGCCTGCGTCTACAACGCGTCCGACCGGGCCACCGAGGACCTGGTCGTGGCGGCCGATGTCGAGGAGGGCTGCCGGGCGATCGGCTTCACCCTCGGCGCCCCGGGCCCGTCCATGCTCGGCGTCGTCGACGGCATCCTCGTCGACCGCGCCTTCGTGGAGAACCGGCAGAAGAACGCCCAGGAACTCGCGCAGGTCGAGGACGTCAACCCGCCCGCCCCGCACAACATCGCCAACGCCCTCGCCGCCGCGGCCCTGGCCCGCGCCTTCGGCGTGGAGCCGCGCGCCGTTCGCGACGGGCTGCGCGACTTCCGTCCGGACGCCCACCGGGTAGCCCACGTGGACGTCGTCGCCTCGGTCAGTTACGTCGACGACTCCAAGGCCACCAACACCCACGCGGCCGAGGCCTCCCTGGCGGCCTTCGAGCCGGTCGTCTGGATCGCCGGCGGCCTCGCCAAGGGCGCGACCTTCGACGAGCTGGTCCAGAAGTCGGCGAAGCGGCTGCGCGGCGCGGTGCTCATGGGCGCCGACCGGGCGCTGATCGCCGAGGCGCTGGCGCGACACGCCCCCGAGGTCCCGGTCGTCGACCTCGACCGGACCGACACTGGGGCGATGCTCGCGGCGGTCCGGGAAGCGGCCCGGCTCGCCCGGCCCGGCGACACGGTCCTGCTGGCGCCTGCCTGTGCCTCGATGGACATGTTCGCGAACTACAACAAGCGTGGGGACGCGTTCGCCGAGGCGGTGCGCGAACTGGCCGCCGAGGACGCCTAGGCCGAAGGCTCCGGGAGAGGATCCCTCCGGCCGGCGACTCGCCCCGTACGAGTGGAGGGGAAGATCACAGATGCCAGCCAAGCAAATGCTGCCGGGGCGGCGGCCGTCCGCCGTGAAGGCGCAGGGCCGCAGGCGCCCGGTGGTGCGTGTGAGGCGGCCCGCCGGGCGCGGGCCGCTGGCCCGGCTGCGGCGTACGCACCAGCAGTTGCGCAAGGCCTGGGACCGTCCGCTCACCGCGTACTACCTGATCTTCGGCAGCTCGATGCTCATCACGGTGCTCGGCCTCGTGATGGTGTACTCGGCCTCCATGATCAAGGCGCTCCAGCTGGGCCTCGGTGACGCCTACTTCTTCAAGAAGCAGTTCCTGGCGGCCCTGATCGGCGCCGTGCTCCTGCTGGTCGCCTCCCGGATGCCGGTCAAACTGCACCGGGCGCTGTCGTACCCGGTCCTCGCGGGCACGCTCTTCCTGATGGCCCTGGTCCAGGTCCCCGGGATAGGGGTCTCGATCAACGGCAACCAGAATTGGATCTCCCTTGGCGGTCCGTTCATGCTCCAGCCAAGTGAGTTCGGCAAGCTGGCGCTGATCCTGTGGGGCGCCGACCTGCTGGCGCGCAAGGGCGACAAAGGGCTGCTGAGCCAGTGGAAGCACCTGCTGGTGCCGCTGGTCCCGGTGGCGTTCCTGCTGCTCGGCCTGATCATGCTGGGCGGGGACATGGGCACCGCGATGATCCTCGGGGCGATCCTGTTCGGCCTGCTCTGGCTGGCGGGCGCCCCGACGCGCCTGTTCGTGGGCGTCCTGGCCTTCGCGGGTGTGATCGTCGCACTGCTCATCAAGACCAGCCCGCACCGCATGGACCGGCTGGAGTGCCTCGGCGCGACGGAACCGGGCAAGAACGACCTCTGCTGGCAGGCCGTGCACGGAATCTACGCCCTCGCATCGGGCGGATGGTTCGGTTCCGGCCTGGGTGCGAGTGTGGAAAAATGGGGGCAACTACCCGAAGCCCACACCGACTTCATCTTTGCCATTACCGGGGAGGAACTCGGCCTGGCGGGGACGCTGTCGGTGCTCGCCCTGTTCGCGGCCCTAGGCTATGCGGGTATCCGCGTGGCCGGACGCACGGAGGACTCCTTCGTACGGTTTGCCGCGGGAGGCGTGACCACCTGGATCACGGCCCAGGCCGTGATCAACATCGGTGCGGTGCTCGGCCTGCTGCCGATCGCCGGAGTCCCGCTCCCGCTGTTCTCCTACGGGGGGTCGGCCCTGCTGCCGACCATGTTCGCGGTCGGACTGCTCATCGCCTTCGCGCGGGAGGAGCCGGCGGCGCGCGCGGCCCTCGCGATGCGACAGCCGAAGACCGGCTGGAGGCGGACCGGGGTGAGATGGAAATCGATGAGACGGCGCGTCAAGAAGCGTCCGTCCGGAGAGCGGTGAATTTCGGTGCATGTCGTACTCGCCGGTGGGGGGACCGCCGGCCACATCGAGCCGGCGCTCGCCCTCGCGGACGCCCTGCGCAGGCAGGACCCTTCAGTGGGCATCACCGCCCTCGGCACGGAGCGCGGACTTGAGACCCGCCTGGTGCCGGAGCGCGGCTACGAACTCGGGCTGATCCCCGCCGTACCGCTGCCCCGCAAGCCCACCCCGGAGCTGATCACCGTCCCCGGGCGGCTGCGCGGCACGATCAAGGCCGCGGAGGAGATCCTGCTGCGCACCAAGGCCGACTGCGTCGTCGGCTTCGGCGGCTACGTGGCCCTGCCCGGCTATCTCGCGGCCAAGCGGCTCGGGGTGCCGATCATCGTCCACGAGGCCAACGCGCGCCCCGGACTGGCCAACAAGATCGGCTCCCGGTACGCGCACGCCGTCGCGGTCTCCACCCCCGACAGCAAGCTGCGCGGCGCCCGCTACGTGGGCATCCCGCTGCGGCGCTCGATCTCCACCCTCGACCGGGCCGCCGTACGCCCCGAGGCGCGCGCCGCCTTCGGGCTCGACCCCAACCTTCCGACCCTGCTGGTCTCGGGCGGCTCGCAGGGCGCCCGCCGCCTCAACGAGACGATCCAGGCGGTCGCCGCGACCCTCCAGCGCTCCGGGATCCAGATCCTGCACGCGGTCGGTCCGAAGAACGAACTGCCGCGTGTCGACAACATGCCCGGGATGCCACCCTATGTGCCGGTACCGTACGTGGACCGGATGGATCTCGCGTACGCCGCCGCGGACATGATGCTGTGCCGCGCGGGCGCCATGACCGTCGCCGAACTGTCCGCCGTCGGGCTCCCGGCCGCCTACGTCCCGTTGCCGATCGGCAACGGCGAACAGCGGCTCAACGCCCAGCCGGTGGTCAAGGCCGGGGGCGGCCTGCTCGTGGACGACGCGGAACTGACGCCCGACTGGGTGCTCGGCCAGGTCCTTCCGGTGCTGTCCGATCCGCACCGGCTGTACGAGATGTCCCGCGCCGCCGGCGAGTTCGGCCGCCGGGACGCCGACGAGCTGCTGGTCGGCATGGTGTACGAGGCGATCGCGGCCCATCGGGCCCGCTGAGGCGGGAAAGCACAGACGCAGGAGGCACCGGAGTGGCCGGAGCGACGACCGCACAGCGCGGCACACCAGGCTCTGACCGGCCTGCCCGCAAGGGCTCCGGCTCTCCCAAGCCCCCGGGGCCGCCCAAGAGGCCCGGTCAGCAGGCCTCCGGGGGCCGGCTGCGCCGGGGGCGCGCACTGGCCGTTCTCGCCGCTTCGGCGCTCCTCGCCGGGGGCGCCGCCTGGGCGCTCTACGGCTCCTCCTGGCTCCGCGTGGAGAAGGTCGCCGCCACCGGCACCGAGGTGCTCACGGTCGAGCAGGTCCTCGCCGCCGCGGCCGTCCCGGTCGGCGCACCCCTGGTGGGCGTCGACACGGACGAGATCGAGAACCGCGTCCGAGACAAGCTGCCCCGTGTCGATTCGGTCGATGTGGTGCGGGCCTGGCCGCGCGGAATCGGGGTGAAGGTGACGGAACGCAAACCCGTCCTGCTCATCAAAAAGGGCGCCGACTTCGTCGAAGTGGACGCTTCGGGTGTGCGATTCGACACGGTTCCGAAAGCACCCGCCGGTGTTCCGGTCCTCGAATTGAACGCGGAACGGTCGCCGAGCGCCCGCCGCTTCGACGAGGAGCGGCTGCTGCGGGAGGCCGTGCGCGTCGCCGGGACCCTTCCGGACCCGATCGCGGCGGAGACCTTGCAGGTCAAGGTGGGGTCCTACGATTCGGTGGTGCTGGAGCTCTCCGGCGGCCGGACGGTGGCCTGGGGGAGCGGCGAACAGAGCGAGGCGAAGGGCCGCGCGCTGACGGCGCTCCTGAAAGCCGCGCCAGGGGCCGACCACTTCGACGTGAGCGTCCCCACCGCCCCTGCCGTGTCCGGGAGTTGACGTCGGGTCGAACAGCGGCGCACCCTGGTTGGCCAGCGATACGGGTGATCACATAGGGTGAAAAGAAAAACGGGAGGTTCGGCGTGTTCGTTGAACACGCGCTACTTGTCGACTTAGTGTCCTGTTCGGAAGAGTCCAAAGAACAGACATACCCCTAACCCTAAACTTCAGGGTGAGGGTTCGGGTCGGCGCGTTCGGACCGTCCCTATTTCGGCATCAGTCGTCGCAACGCAGGCCCGCGAGGCGGCGACACGTAACTCGAGGCGAGAGGCCTTCGACGTGGCAGCACCGCAGAACTACCTCGCAGTCATCAAGGTCATCGGTGTCGGCGGCGGTGGTGTCAATGCCATCAACCGAATGATCGAGGTCGGTCTCAAGGGCGTCGAGTTCATCGCCATCAACACGGACGCCCAGGCGCTGTTGATGAGCGACGCCGACGTCAAGCTCGACGTCGGCCGCGAACTCACCCGGGGCCTCGGCGCCGGCGCCAATCCGGCCGTCGGTCGCAAGGCGGCAGAGGACCACCGCGAGGAGATCGAGGAGGTCCTCAAGGGGGCCGACATGGTCTTCGTCACCGCCGGCGAGGGCGGCGGCACCGGCACCGGCGGCGCACCCGTCGTCGCCAACATCGCGCGCTCGCTGGGAGCCCTGACGATCGGTGTGGTCACCCGGCCGTTCACCTTCGAGGGCCGGCGCCGCGCGAACCAGGCGGAGGACGGCATCGCCGAGCTCCGCGAAGAGGTCGACACCCTCATCGTCATCCCCAACGACCGGCTGCTGTCCATCTCGGACCGCCAGGTCAGCGTGCTCGACGCGTTCAAGTCGGCCGACCAGGTCCTGCTCTCGGGCGTCCAGGGCATCACCGATCTCATCACCACCCCGGGTCTGATCAACCTCGACTTCGCCGACGTCAAGTCCGTCATGTCCGAAGCCGGCTCGGCCCTGATGGGCATCGGCTCGGCCCGCGGCGACGACCGCGCGGTGGCCGCGGCGGAGATGGCCATCTCCTCGCCGCTGCTGGAGGCGTCCATCGACGGCGCCCGGGGCGTCCTGCTCTCCATCTCCGGCGGCTCGGACCTCGGTCTCTTCGAGATCAACGAGGCCGCGCAGCTGGTGAGCGAGGCGGCCCACCCGGAGGCGAACATCATCTTCGGCGCCGTCATCGACGACGCGCTCGGCGACGAGGTCCGGGTCACCGTCATCGCGGCCGGCTTCGACGGCGGACAGCCCCCGGCCCGCCGGGACAACGTCATCGGCGCGGCGTCCACGAAGCGCGAGGAGCCGGCCCCGACCCCGGTCCGTGCGGTCGAGCCGGTCCGCCCGGCCTTCGGCGGCCTCGGCTCGGTCACCCCGCGCGAGGACCCCCCGGCCCCGGTCGAGCCGGCCCCGGTCGAGGCCCAGGCCCCCGCGCCGCAGGTCCCGACGGCCCGTCCGTACCAGGACAGCCCGGCCGAGGAACTGGATGTCCCGGACTTCTTGAAGTGACACCGGAGCAGCACCACGTGGGCGGCGCCCACTTCGCCTTCACCGACCGGTGGGGCGGAGTGAGCGCCGTTCCGTACGAAGAGCTCAACCTCGGCGGCGCGGTCGGAGACGACCCGGCCGCCGTTTCCGCGAACCGGGCGCTCGCGGCGCGGTCCCTGGGTCTGGACCCGGCGCGGGTGGTCTGGATGAACCAGGTGCACGGGCGGGACGTCGCCGTGGTCGACGGCCCGTGGGGCGCCGGCGCCGATGGAAGCGCGGACGTGCCCGCCGTGGACGCCGTGGTGACCGCCCGTCGGGGGCTCGCCCTCGCGGTGCTCACCGCCGACTGCACGCCGGTCCTGCTGGCCGACCCGGTCGCCGGGGTCGCGGGCGCCGCCCACGCCGGACGGCCCGGACTGGTCGCCGGCGTGGTGCCCGCCGCGGTCGAGGCGATGGTCGCCCTCGGGGCCGAGCCCGGACGGATCGTCGCCCGGACCGGCCCCGCGATCTGCGGGCGTTGTTACGAGGTGCCCGCCGCGATGCGGGACGCGGTCGCCGAAGCGGTGCCGGCCGCGCGGGCCGAGACCAGCTGGGGCACACCGGCCGTCGACGTGGTCGCCGGGGTGCACGCCCAGCTCGCGGCGGCGGGGGTGGTGGACGCCCGCCGGTCCGGGGTCTGCACACTGGAGTCGCGGGACCACTTCTCGTACCGCCGCGACCGGGTGACCGGGCGGCTTGCCGGATATGTCTGGTTGGTTTGAAAAATGACGGACCGTAAGTCGGAACTCGCCGAGAACCTGGCACGGCTGGAGGAACGTATCTCGTCCGCCTGTGCGGCGGCGGGACGCGAGCGGGAGGAGGTGACCCTGATCGTGGTCACCAAGACCTACCCGGCGAGCGACGTACGACTGCTGGCGGACCTGGGTGTCCGCCATGTTGCGGAGAATCGGGACCAGGACGCCGCCCCCAAGGCCGCGGCCTGCGCGGATCTGCCGCTCGGCTGGCATTTCGTGGGCCAGTTGCAGACGAACAAAGTCCGTTCCGTGGCGGGATACGCGCACGTGGTGCAGTCGGTCGACCGGCCCCGGCTCGTCACCGCCCTCTCGGCGGCCGCTTCGAACGCCGGGCGCGAGCTCGGCTGCCTCGTGCAGATCGCCCTCGACGCCGAGTCGGGGGAGCGGGGTGCCCGCGGCGGTGCCGCGCCGGAGCAGCTCGCGGAGTTGGCGGACCTCGTCGCCGCGGCGCCCGGACTGCGGATCGACGGTCTGATGACCGTCGCCCCGCTGTCCGGTCCCTACGCGGGACGCGAACAAGCGGCGTTCGAGCAGCTGATGGAATTGTCATCCCGCCTGCGCGCGGACCATCCTGCTGCCACGATGGTCTCGGCCGGGATGAGCGCAGACCTGGAACAGGCCGTGGCGGCCGGTGCGACACATGTACGCGTCGGCACTGCGGTACTCGGCGCGAGACCCCGGCTCGGGTAACGTCGCGAAGAAAGTCGGACCACAGCAGAAAATATGGTCATTTCGCTGATGAGCGGACAGACCACGTGGATCGCGGGCAGTTGGTGACATTCGTGACACGGCGGCACCTGCGACAGGGCGATCCACCACAGAGCGGAGGACTCAGAGAATGGCCGGCGCGATGCGCAAGATGGCGGTCTACCTCGGCCTCGTGGAGGACGACCGGTACGACAACCCGGGGTACGACCCCGACGACGAGTTCGAGCCCGAGCCGGAGCCGGAGCGGACCCGCGACCGGGACCGTCGCCCGCAGTCCGTGCACCAAGCGCCCGTAACGGACGAACCAGTACGAATCGCACAGCCTCCGACACAGCGGGAAGCTATCCCAATTCCGGTTGAAAACGGACGTCCTGCGCGAATTGCCCCCGTGGCATCCATCACACCTGACCGCACCAACCTGGAGAAGAACGCCCCCGTGATCATGCCCAAGGTCGTCTCCGAGCGGGAGCCGTACCGCATCACGACGCTGCACCCCCGGACCTACAACGAGGCCCGTACCATCGGGGAACACTTCCGTGAGGGCACTCCGGTGATCATGAATCTCACGGAGATGGACGACACGGACGCGAAGCGTCTCGTGGACTTCGCTGCCGGCCTCGTCTTCGGTCTGCACGGCAGCATTGAACGGGTGACACAGAAGGTGTTCCTGCTGTCGCCTGCTAACGTCGATGTCACGGCGGAGGACAAGGCCCGCATCGCGGAGGGCGGGTTCTTCAACCAAAGCTAGACCGATCCGTCAGATACGGGACCGGGAACAGAGCGGGAGCAGGGGAGAGGGAAGCGCGGGATGGGCGTCGCACTGCAAGTGGTCTACATCGCGCTGATGTGCTTCCTCATCGTGCTGATCTTCCGACTGGTCATGGACTACGTGTTCCAGTTCGCACGTTCATGGCAACCCGGCAAGGCGATGGTGGTCGTTCTGGAGGCCACCTACACTGTCACCGATCCACCGCTCAAGCTTCTCCGGCGCTTCATCCCGCCGTTGCGTCTCGGGGGCGTGGCACTCGACCTGTCCTTTTTCGTTCTGATGATCATCGTTTACATCCTCATCAGTTTCGTGAGCACCGCTGCGAGAAGCGTGTGAACGATGAGCTTCCCCGCAGGCGCGGGGACAGTCCCGATACGGGCTTGCCGACTGCCGACGACTACGTAGAGGTGAAGAAGACATGCCGCTGACTCCCGAGGACGTGCGGAACAAGCAGTTCACGACCGTCCGCCTGCGAGAAGGCTATGACGAGGACGAGGTCGACGCGTTCCTCGACGAGGTCGAGTCCGAGCTGACGCGCCTGCTGCGCGAGAACGAGGACCTGCGCGCCAAGCTGGCGGCCGCCACGCGTGCCGCCGCGCAGAACCAGCAGCAGCAGGGCATGCGCAAGCCGGAACCCCAGGACCAGCGAGGCCCCGGCGCCCCCGTGCCCGCGGCCATATCCGGCCCGCCGCAGCAGCAGCAGCAGATGGGCCCGCCGCAGCTGCCCGGCGGCCAGCCGCAGCTGCCGGCCGGTCCCGGTGGGCACGGGCCGCAGGGTCCGGGCCCCATGGGCGGTCCCATGCAGCAGCACCCCATGGGCGGACCCCAGGGCATGGGCCAGCAGGGCATGGGCCAGCAGGGCATGGGCCAGCAGCAGATGGGCCAGCAGCAGATGGGCCAGCAGGGCATGGGCCAGCAGCAGTCGATGGGCGGCCAGAACCCGCTCGGCCAGCCCATGGGTCAGCAGATGCAGCCGATGGGTCAGCAGATGCAGCCCATGGGTCAGCAGATGCACCAGCACCAGCAGCAGCCGCAGCTCCCCCAGCAGGGTCCCGGCGGCGACAGCGCCGCCCGTGTCCTGTCGCTGGCACAGCAGACCGCCGACCAGGCGATCGCGGAGGCCCGCTCCGAGGCCAACAAGATCGTTGGCGAGGCCCGGTCGCGCGCCGAGGGCCTGGAGCGGGACGCCCGTGCCAAGGCCGACGCGCTGGAGCGGGACGCGCAGGAGAAGCACCGCGTCGCGATGGGCTCCCTGGAGTCCGCCCGCGCCACGCTGGAGCGCAAGGTCGAGGACCTGCGGGGCTTCGAGCGCGAGTACCGCACGCGCCTGAAGTCGTACCTGGAGTCCCAGCTGCGTCAGTTGGAGACCCAGGCCGACGACTCGCTGGCGCCGCCGCGGAACCCGGGTGCGCCTTCTCTGCCGCCGTCGCCCTCCATGGCCCCGGCCGGTGCCATGGGCCACTCCATGGGTGGTCCCTCGATGGGCGGCCCGTCCCCCATGGGCGGTCCCTCCTCGATGGGAGCCCCGTCCTACGGCGGCAACCAGCAGCAGATGTCCCCGGCGATGACCCAGCCGATGGCTCCGGTCCGGCCGGCTGCTCCGCAGCCGATGCAGGCGCCGTCGCCGATGCGAGGCTTCCTGATCGACGAGGACGACAACTAGGCGTAGCGCCAGGCGCTCGCTCCACGGGCCGGGCCCGGTTCCCCTTCGGGGGCACCGGGCCCGGCCCGTTCCCGTTCCCGCCCCCCTCGCCGGGGACGCGCCGGGGTCGCGCCGCGGGTGCGGGCGGAGCCGGGAAGAGGAGGCGGATCGCGCACCCGGAAGAGAGGCGGCCCGCGTCCCCCGGGAAAGGTGGCGGCCCGCGCTCGCCGGGCAAAAAGACGCGGCCCGCGCCCCCGGAAAGAGGGAGCGCGGGCCGCTCGGGGCCGGTAGGGGCTACGCCTTGCGGAGGCGGAACGTCAGGGCCAGGGACTCGTCCGTGAACGGCTCGCCGTACGCCCCGTCCACCTCGCCGGAGGCCGACGCGGACACGGCGAAGTCGGTCGCGAGGACCTCGTCCGCGATCAGCGACGCGTGGTCGGTCAGGGCCGCCACGACCTCCGGCTCGTCGGAGGACCACCGCAGTGCGATCCGGTCCGCGACGTCCAGGCCCGAGTTCTTGCGGGCCTCCTGGATCAGGCGGATCGCGTCACGCGCCAGGCCCGCCAGCCGCAGCTCCGGGGTGATCTCCAGGTCCAGGGCGACCGTCGCACCGGAGTCCGAGGCCACCGACCAGCCCTCGCGCGGGGTCTCCGTGATGATGACCTCCTCCGGGGAGAGGGACACGGACTCGCCGTTCACCTCGACCTCGGCGGCGCCGGCGCGCAGGGCCAGGGACAGGGCCGCCGCGTCGGCCGCGGCCACCGCCTTCGCCACGTCCTGCACGCCCTTGCCGAAGCGCTTGCCCAGGGCCCGGAAGTTCGCCTTCGCCGTGGTGTCCACCAGGGACCCCCCGACCTCGGAGAGGGAGGCGAGGGAGGAGACGTTCAGCTCCTCGGTGATCTGCGCCTGGAGCTCCGGGGAGAGCGCGTCGAAGCCCACCGCGCCGACCAGCGCGCGCGACAGCGGCTGGCGGGTCTTGACTCCCGACTCGGCGCGCGTGGCCCGGCCCAGCTCCACCAGGCGGCGGACCAGCTGCATCTGCTGCGAGAGGGCGGGGTCGATCGCCGAGGGGTCCGCGACCGGCCAGGCCGACAGGTGGACCGACTCGGGGGCGTCCGGGGTGACCGGGACGATCATGTCCTGCCAGACCCGCTCCGTGATGAAGGGGGTCAGCGGCGCCATCAGCCGGGTGACCGTCTCCACCACGTCGTGCAGGGTGCGCAGCGCGGCGGCGTCGCCCTGCCAGAAGCGGCGGCGCGAGCGGCGGACGTACCAGTTGGACAGGTCGTCCACGAACGCGGACAGCAGCTTGCCGGCGCGCTGGGTGTCGTACGCCTCCATTGCCTCGGTGACCTCCGTGACGAGGGCGTGCAGCTCGGAGAGCAGCCACCTGTCGAGGACGGTCCGGTCGGCCGGGGCCGGATCCGAGGCGGACGGCGCCCAGTTCGCGGTACGGGCGTACAGCGCCTGGAAGGCGACCGTGTTCCAGTAGGTCAGCAGAGTCTTGCGCACGACCTCCTGGATCGTGCCGTGGCCGACGCGGCGGGCCGCCCACGGGGAGCCGCCGGCCGCCATGAACCAGCGGACCGCGTCCGCGCCGTGCTGGTCCATCAGCGGGATCGGCTGGAGGATGTTGCCCAGGTGCTTGGACATCTTGCGGCCGTCCTCGGCGAGGATGTGGCCCAGGCAGACCACGTTCTCGTACGAGGACTTGTCGAAGACCAGCGTCCCGACCGCCATCAGCGTGTAGAACCAGCCGCGGGTCTGGTCGATCGCCTCCGAGATGAACTGCGCCGGGTAGCGCTTCTCGAAGATCTCCTTGTTCTTGTACGGGTAGCCCCACTGCGCGAACGGCATCGAACCCGAGTCGTACCAGGCGTCGATGACCTCGGGCACGCGGACGGCGGTCAGGGTGCAGCCCTCGTGCGTGCAGGGGAAGGTGACCTCGTCGATGTACGGGCGGTGCGGGTCCAGCGCACTGTGGTCGCGGCCCGACAGCTCGCTCAGCTCGGCGCGCGAGCCGACGCAGGTGAGGTGGTTCTCCTCGCAGCGCCAGATCGGCAGCGGGGTGCCCCAGTAGCGGTTGCGGGACAGCGCCCAGTCGATGTTGTTGTTCAACCAGTCGCCGAAGCGGCCCTGCTTGACCGAGTCCGGGAACCAGTTGGTCTTCTCGTTCTCCCGCAGCATCGCGTCCTTGACGGCGGTGGTGCGGATGTACCAGGACGGCTGCGCGTAGTACAGCAGCGCGGTGTGGCAGCGCCAGCAGTGCGGGTAGCTGTGCTCGTAGGCGATGTGCTTGAACAGCAGGCCGCGCGCGTCGAGGTCGGCGGTCAGCTTCTCGTCGGCCTTCTTGAAGAAGACGCCGCCGACCAGCGGGACCTCCTCCTCGAAGGTGCCGTCGGGGCGGACCGGGTTCACGACGGGCAGACCGTACGCGCGGCAGACCGCGAGGTCGTCGGCGCCGAAGGCGGGCGACTGGTGGACGAGACCGGTGCCGTCCTCGGTTGTGACGTACTCGGCGTTCACGACGTAGTGGGCCGGCTGCGGGCTTCCCGCGCCGGGTCCCTCGCCGACGCTCGGGAACTCGACGAGCTCGAAGGGGCGCTGGTAGGTCCAGCGCTCCATCTCCTTGCCCGTGAAGGACTCGCCGGTGGCCTCCCAGCCCTCGCCCAGGGACTTCTCCAGCAGCGGCCGGGCGACGACCAGCTTCTCCTCGCCGTTGGTCGCCACCACGTACGTGACGTCCGGGTGCGCGGCGACGGCGGTGTTGGAGACCAGGGTCCACGGGGTGGTCGTCCAGACGAGCAGGGCGGCCTGCCCGGCCAGCGGACCGGAGGTCAGCGGGAAGCGGACGTACACGGACGGGTCCACGACCGTCTCGTAGCCCTGCGCCAGCTCGTGGTCGGAGAGGCCGGTGCCGCAGCGCGGACACCAGGGGGCCACGCGGTGGTCCTGGGTGAGCAGGCCCTTGTTGAAGATCTCCTTCAGCGACCACCACACGGACTCGACGTACTCGGGGTCCATCGTCCGGTACGCGTCGTCCAGGTCGACCCAGTAGCCCATCCGGGTCGTGAGGTCGGCGAACGCGTCCGTGTGGCGGGTCACGGACTCGCGGCACTTGGCGTTGAACTCGGCGATGCCGTAGGCCTCGATGTCCTGCTTGCCGTTGAAACCGAGCTCCTTCTCGACGGCGAGCTCGACGGGCAGGCCGTGGCAGTCCCAGCCGGCCTTGCGGGCCACGTGGTAGCCGCGCATGGTGCGGAAGCGGGGGAAGACGTCCTTGAAGACGCGGGCCTCGATGTGGTGCGCGCCGGGCATGCCGTTCGCGGTGGGCGGGCCCTCGTAGAAGACCCACTCGGGGCGGCCCTCGGACTGCTCCAGGGTCTTGGCGAAGGTCTTGCTCTCGCGCCAGAAGTCGAGGACTGCGTGCTCAAGGGCGGGCAGGTCGACCTGGGCGGGTACCGGGCGGTACTGCGGCGGTGTGGTCATGAGGCTGAACTCTTCCTCCGGCGGGATGTCACTTCCGTCGGAGGGACGAGAGCCGTCCTGTGGATCAGGGACGTGCTGCTCCCGCGGTACCACCCTCCTTGGCCTCCGGACGGGTCCGGTGGCCCCCTCATTGGGGTGCGAAGCCGGTTCTACTCGCGTGTACGGACCCGGGCGGGATCCGTGCGCGCTTTCTTCCGGCGGCTCCGGGGTGATCCTTCACGTCGCGCTCGCCCCCGGGCTCTCACCGTCCCCGGGTCGCTCCTGGCTGCGTCCGACGCTACTCGTCCCCATCCATGCCTCTCGCTGGGCCCAGTGTACGGGCCCGGGGGCCGCCCGGCAGACCGGATTACGGGGGGCCGTGGCGGGACCGCCGGCCCGGCGTGGCGGGGGCGCGGGAACGGCCCGGCGGGGGCCCCCGCCGGGACCCGAACGGTCTCGCGTGCCGGGACGGGTTCGGGTGGGGCGCGTGGGGCGGATTACGGGGCTTCCCGCTGGGCACAACGGATGCAGGTCCGCCTCTTCGGATGCGCGTCCCGTTGCCGCGGGGTCGGAGTCGATTTATCGTTCCGGCACGATTCGCGAGCAATGATCACAGTTTGTGAAGGGGCCGCGACCATGGTGGCGAAGAAGACCGCCGGGAGTACTGCGAGGAAGGCCGTCGGACGGGCCACCGGGAAGGCGGCGGCGGCGGACGAGGACGCGGCTCCGGCCGGGAAGGCGACCACCGCCGGCAGGGCGAGCGCCGTGAAGACGACGACCGCCGCCGAGAAGACGACGGCCGTCAGGAAGACGGCCGCCGTGAAGAAGGCGACCACCGTCGTGAAGACGACGACCGCGAGGAAGGCGACGGCCGAACCGGCCGCCGCCGAGGGGGCGGCGCAGGCCGCGAAGAAGACGGGAGTGCGGAAAGTGGTTGCCAAGAAGAGCACGGGTGCGACGAGGAAGACGGTGGCCGCCACCAGCGGGCTGCCCAAGACGCGCGCCGCGGCGGCCTCCGCGCCCGGCGAGCTCGCCGTCCGGCCCGGGGAGGACCCCTGGACCCCGGAGGAGGTCGAGGAGGCCCGTACGGAGCTGGCGGCCGAGGTGGTGCGGCTGCGCGACGAGCTGGACGCCTCCGAGGCGGCGATCTCGGGCCTGATGCGGGACTCCGGCGACGGCGCGGGCGACGACCAGGCCGACACGGGCACCAAGAACATCACCCGGGAGTCCGAGCTGGCCCTCGCCGCGAACGCCAGCTCGATGCTGGAGCAGACCGAGCGGGCCCTGGAACGGCTGGAGGCGGGCACCTACGGGCTCTGCGAGAACTGCGGGCAGCCCATCGGCAAGGCCAGGATGCAGGCCTTCCCCCGGGCGACGCTGTGCGTGGACTGCAAGCAGAAGCAGGAGCGGCGGCACTAGGGGGAGCCCGGCGGCGAGGCGCGCGCGGCGGGCTCCGGCGGGCGGTGAGGTACCGCACAGGCGCGTACGCGTGCCCTGACGTACTCTCGTGTCTCGTCAGGGTCCAGGAGCCTGGCACGTCTGTGGTCGGCAACCGGGTACGAGCTAGTTCGAGGGACTCACGTGGCAGAGGCGGAGCGCATCATCGGTACGCCGGAGGTCGGGGACGACGCCCAGCCGGAGTCCGCCGAGCCCAAGGGGCATCGGCGGATCGTCGCGCTGCTCGTCGTGGCGATGCTCGCCTACGTGCTCGACCTCGGTACCAAGATGCTGGTCGTGGCGAAACTGGAGCACCAGCCGCCGATCGAGATCATCGGTGACCTGCTGCGGTTCGAGGCGGTCCGCAACCCGGGTGCCGCGTTCGGTTTCGGCGAGGCGTTCACGATCATCTTCACCTGTATCGCGGCCACCGTGATCGTGGTGATCGTCCGGCTGGCCCGCAAGCTCTACAGCCTGCCCTGGGCGATCGCGCTCGGCCTGCTGCTGGGCGGTGCGCTGGGCAACCTGACCGACCGGATCTTCCGTTCGCCGGGGGTGTTCAGGGGCGCCGTCGTCGACTTCATCGCGCCGGCCCATTTCGCCGTCTTCAACCTCGCCGACTCGGCGATCGTGTGCGGCGGCATCCTGATCGTGCTGCTGTCCTTCAAGGGCCTGGACCCGGACGGCACCGTCCACAAGGACTGATCGCCGGGACGAGCGCGGGACCGGCCGTCTGCCGAGTCCTGCATACTCGACGGGTGAGTACGATTCCCGAGATCCGCACCCTGCCCGTTCCCGATGGCCTTGAGGGCGAGCGCGTCGACGCCGCCATCGCCCGTATGTTCGGGTTTTCCCGGACGAAGGCGGCCGAACTCGCGGCCGCGGGGAAGGTGTCGGTCGACGGCAGCATCGTCGGGAAGTCCGAGCGGGTGCACGGCGGCGCCTGGCTCGAAGTCGAGATGCCCGCGCCGCCGCGGCCGGTCGAGCTCGTGGCCGAGCCCGTTCCCGGCATGGAGATCGTCCACGACGACGACGACATCGTCGTCATCATGAAGCCGGTGGGCGTCGCCGCCCACCCGAGCCCCGGTTGGACCGGCACCACCGTCATCGGCGGCCTCGCCGCGGCCGGCTACCGCATCTCCACCTCCGGCGCCGCCGAGCGCCAGGGCATCGTGCACCGCCTCGACGTCGGCACCTCCGGCCTGATGGCCGTCGCCAAGTCCGAGCGCGCGTACACCTCCCTCAAGAACCAGTTCCGCGAGCGGGTCGTGGACAAGCGCTACCACGCGCTGGTGCAGGGCCACCCGGACCCGATGAGCGGCACCATCGACGCGCCGATCGGCCGCCACCCCAGCGCCGACTACAAGTGGGCCGTGACCCAGGAGGGCAAGCCCTCGGTCACCCACTACGACCTGATCGAGGCCTTCCGCGCGGCCTCGCTGCTGGACATCAAGCTGGAGACGGGGCGTACCCACCAGATCCGCGTGCACATGTCCGCGCACCGGCACCCCTGTGTCGGCGACCTGACCTACGGCGCCGACCCGACCGTCGCGAAGCGGCTGGGGCTGACCCGCCAGTGGCTGCACGCCGTGCGGCTGGGCTTCGAGCACCCGTCGGACGGGCAGTGGGTCGAGTTCGAGAGCACCTACCCGGCCGACCTGCAACACGCGCTGGACGTGATCCGGGCGGAGAGCGAGTGACCCCGGCGCCGGTCGAGATCCGGGTCGCCGCCTCCGAGGACGACCTGCGGGCCTGCTTCGCGGTGCGGACCGAGGTGTTCGTCGTCGAGCAGTCCGTGCCGGAATCGATCGAGTACGACGCGTACGACGCGGACGCGGTGCACGTGCTGGCCGTGGGGCCGGACGGGGCGCCGCTGGGTACGGGACGGCTGCTGCACGGGACCGCCGCGCTCGGCAAGACCGGCTCCCGGGGGGTCGGCTCGCTGGGCCGGCTGGCCGTCGCCAAGTCCGCGCGCGGACTGGGCGTGGGCGTGGCGCTGGTCCGCGCGATCGAGGCGGAGGCGGCCCGGTTGGGCCTGACGGCCGTCGACCTCGGCGCGCAGACGCATGCGCTCGGCTTCTACGAGCGGCTGGGGTACGTGGCGTACGGCCCGGAGTTCGAGGACGCGGGCATCGCGCACCGCTCCATGCGCCGCCCCCTCCCGAGCCCGCCGAACTGACCCGGGGGTCCGACACGGGGCGGCCGGGTTCCACCCGGCACAGCCGGGCGCGGCGGACTGGCAGGGTGGGGGAGTGGATCAGCTTGCTCTCCTGTTCGTGCTGCTGCTCGGGGCCGTGGTCAGCGTCCCGTTCGGAGACCGCCTCGGACTGCCCGCGCCCGTACTGATGACCGTCGCCGGCGTCGCCCTCGCGCTGGTGCCCGCTGTGCCCGATGTCGACGTCCCGCCCGAGTACATCCTGCCGCTGGTGCTGCCGCCGCTGCTGTACGCCTCGGTGCAGCGCACCTCCTGGCGGCAGTTCGCCGCCAACGTACGGCCGATCCTGCTGCTGGCCGTGGCCCTGGTGTTCGTCACCACCGCCGCCGTCGCGGCCGTCGCGCACGCGGTGGTGCCCGGGCTGCCGATCGCCGCCGCCGTCGCGCTCGGCGCGCTCGTCGCCCCGCCCGACCCGGTCGCCGCCACCGCGGTCGCCGGATCGCTCGGCCTGCCCCGGCGCATGGTGTCGATCCTGGAGGGCGAGGGGCTCTTCAACGACGTCACGGCCATCGTGCTCTACCACGTCGCCGTCGCCGCGGCCGTCAGCGGGAGCTTCTCCTGGCCCGCCGCGCTCGGGGAGTTCGTGCTGTCCGCCGTCGTCGCCGTGGCCGTCGGGCTGGCCCTGGGCTGGCTCGCCCACCGGCTCATGGGGCGGCTCGGCGACGCCACCCTGCAGATCGGGCTGACGCTCCTGGTGCCCTTCGTGTCGTACGTGATGGCCGAGGAACTCCAGGGGTCGGGGGTGCTGGCCGTGCTGACGACGGCCCTGTTCCTCTCCGAGTACGCGTCCGACGCGGACGACGTGCTGGGCCGGCTCGCCGGGCACACCTTCTGGGAGGTCGTCGACATGCTGGTGACCGGAGTGGCGTTCGGCCTCATCGGGCTGGAGCTGCACAACGTGTTCGGCACGGCGAAGGGCCGCGACTGGGAGCTGGCCGGTGCGGCGGCGGCCGTGATCGTGGTGGTCGTCGGCGTACGGCTGGCGTGGCTGCTGCCGGCCGGTTGGCTCGCGAAGAAGCTGCACCGGCGGCGCGACTACGACGAGGAGATCCCGCTGAGCTGGCGGGAGAGCGTGGTGATGTGGTGGGCCGGGATGCGGGGCGTGGCCTCGGTCGCCCTGGCGCTCGCCCTCCCCTTCCGGACGGACAGCGGCGAGGCCTTCCCCGCGCGCGACGAGATCGTCTTCGTCGCCTTCTCCGTGATCATGGCGACCCTGGTGCTCCAGGGGCTCACGCTGCCGTGGCTCGTGCGGCGGCTGGGGGTGGAGGCCGACCCCGGCGCGGAGAGGGAGACCGAGCGGAAGCTGGCGATCCGCGCGGCCAAGGCGGCGAAGCGCAGGCTCAAGGAGATCCAGGAGGTGGAGGAACTGCCGGAGGACCTGGTGGAGACGCTCTACCGGCGTGCGTACGACGTGGGGGCGCGGATCAGCCCCGACATGGTGGACGAGGAGCGTCGCGAGGCGTACGCGAAGCGGGTCGAGCGCATCCGTGACATCCAGCGGATCCAGCGGGAGATGATGTCGGCGGCTCGCCACGAGGTACTGGCCGCACGCAGCGAGCCCGGCTCCGATCCGGAGATCGTGGACCGGGTGCTGCGGCACTTGGACGTGCGCAGCCTGCGCAGCCCGTAGGGCGCGTCCGAGCTCGTCGCCGGGGGCGCGGCGGGCGGGGGCGCGGTGTTCCGGCTGACGTTCGCGGGCGACGGCTGAACGCCCCCCGGACCCCGCCGCCGCGCGGGTCGGCGGGGCCGAGGGGGCCTTTCACACGTTGGCGGGGCTGGAGGGGGCGGGGCTGGATGCGGCGGGATCGGATGCGGAGCAGTCGGAGCGGGGGGCCGGAAGGGCCGGGGAGGTGGTGATGCGGGGGAGGGCGTAGGGGTGGTGGGCGACGAGCCAGGCGATCAGGCGTTCGCGGACCGCGCAGCGGACCGTCCAGACGTCGTCCGCGTCCTTCGCCGTGACCACCGCGCGGACCTGGACCGTGTGCGCAGTGGTGTCCGTCACCGCCAGGTCGGCGCCGCGGCCGTCCCATTCCGGTATGTCCTTGAGGACCCGGTGGAGCTGCTCGCGCATCAGGTCCACCGGCGCGCTGTGGTCCAGGTGCCAGAAGACCGTCCCGGTCATCTGCGCACCGCCGCGCGACCAGTTCTCGTACGGCTTGCTCGTGAAGTACGAGACCGGCATCGTGATCCGGCGTTCGTCCCAGGTGCGGACCGTGAGGAAGGTCAGGGTGATCTCCTCCACCGTGCCCCACTCCTTGTCGACGACGACCGTGTCGCCTATGCGGACGGTGTCGCCGAAGGCGATCTGGAGCCCGGCGAAGAGGTTGGACAGCGAGGACTGGGCCGCGATGCCGGCCACGATGCCCAGCACACCGGCGGAGGCGAGCATCGAGGCACCGACCGTGCGCATCGGCGGGAAGGTCAGCAGCATCGCGGCCAGAGCGACGATCACCACCACCGTCGTCACCACCCGCTGGATCAGGGTCACCTGGGTGCGGACGCGGCGGACCCGGGCGGCGTCCTGGGCGCCTGCGGCGTAGCGCGCGTACGTGGAGTCGACGATCGCCGTCACGAACCCCACCAGCAGCCAGGCCGCCCCGGCGATCAGGACGAGGGTCAGGGCCCGCCCCACCCCCACCGCGTGGTCGGGCAGGACGCGGGCCTGCCGGTAGGAGCCTCTGAGCAGGCCCGCGCAGAGCACGAGCTGGAAGGGCAGGCGGCAGCGGCGTACCAGTCCCCACAGGGGGGTCTCGGGGTGCCGGGCGTCGATCCGGCACAGCAGCAGGTCGAGCAGCCACCCGATGAGCAGGGTGACGGCCAGGCAGGCGCCGACGACCACGACGGGGCGCAGGACGTTCTCCATATCCATGGGTATGAACGTAACCGGATGCCGTCCCGGGAAACTGGCACGATGGAAGGCATGAACATCATGCTCTTCCATTCGACGTACGGGCTGCGGCCCGCGGTGCACGCGGCGGCCGACCGGCTGCGCGCGGCCGGTCACCAGGTCCAGGTGCCGGACCTCTTCGAGGGGCGCACCTTCGCCACCGTCGAGGAGGGCATGGCCCACCGGGACGGGATCGGCCGTGACGAGCTGCTCAAGCGCGCGGTGCTGGCCTCCGCGCCCCACTCCGACCAGGGTCTGGTCTACGCGGGCTTCTCCTTCGGCGGCTCCCTGGCCCAGCACCTGGCGCTGGCCGACGCGAAGGCGCGCGGGCTGCTGCTCCTGCACGGGACGGCCGATTTGGAGGACACCGCGGCGGTGGACGAGCTGCCGGTGCAGCTGCACATCGCGGACCCGGACCCCTTCGAGCCGCACGACTGGCTGACCGCCTGGTACTTGCGGATGCAGCGGGCCGGGGCGGACGTGGAGGTGCACAGCTACCCGGGCGCCGGCCACCTGTTCACCGATCCGGGACTGGAGGACTACGACGCCGAGGCGGCCGAGCAGGCCTGGAAGACCGCGATCGGCTTCCTCGACGGCCTGTAGGCGCGAGAACGCCCGCGGCCGGGGCGCCGCGGGTCGCCGACGCGTCGGCGCGGGGCACGGTCCGGCGCTCTCCGGACCGTACCCCGCGCCTGCTCATGGCGGGGGAGCCGTGGTTCAGCCCGCCCGGTAGGCGGTCCAGTTGCTCGTCATCCGGGCCACCTGACCCGCGGTGAACTGGTACATGCAGGTGTCGTACGTGTAGTCCATGAAGTTGCGGATCGGGTCCGCGCCCGGCTTGCTCGCGCAGCTGTCGCGGCCGGTCGGGCACTCGTACGCGGCGCTCTTCTCGGCCGGCGTGTCGGAGACGTAGTCGCCGTTGCCGTTGCAGCCGCCCTGGAAGGTGTGGTAGAGGCCGAGCCAGTGGCCGACCTCGTGGGTCGCGGTGTCGCCCTCGTTGTAGTTGGCCGAGGAGCCGCCGGGCAGCGAGCTGTCGAGCACGACCACGCCGTCCATCGCGGGGTTGGAGGCGTAGGAGGTCGGGAAGGTCGCCCAGCCGAGCAGGCCGCCGGAGAGCTTGGCGGTGTAGAAGTTCAGCGCGCCCGGGCCGCCCTTGCGCAGGGTGTTCTTCATGTTCGTCTCGGCCTGGGAGCCGGAGGCCAGGTTGTACCAGGAGGCGTTGTCCGTGTAGTCCGTCGAGGCGAGGGTGAACTGGAAGTTGGAGTTCACGTTGCCGGTGCCCTGGCCGCCGTAGGCCGCGTTCAGGACCGCCAGCTGCTTGCCGATGTCGGTGGACGTCAGCTTTCCGGCGGTGCCGGAGTGGATGACGTGGAAGTACACGGGGATGTTCGTGACGGCCTCGGCGGCGCGCAGGCTGCGCTGCGGCTGGTTCTTGAGGGCCTTGTCCAGCTTCGCCTTGAGATCGGCGTCCATGGCCTTCGCCTGGGCGTCGGTGACCTCGTTGGGCTCGGCCGCGTGCTCGTCGTGGGGGCGGGCGACGCGGGCGTTCGCGGCGGCCGTGGCCGTGCCTTCCTCGACGCACACCTCGGCGGGGGTCTTGGCGGCGGCGAGGGTGGCGGGGGCGGCGAGCGGGGTGAAGGCGAGAGTTCCGGCCAGGACCGCCGTACCCATCAGGCGGCGGCGGAGAAGGGGGGATATGCGGGCATAGGCGCGCACGGGTGCTCCTCGCGGTGGGGGGTTGTGGCCGAAGGATCTCTCCGGCTGGCGCGAAGCTTATGTGTGCATGACATATTCAGGTCAAGATCTCTACGTAAAAGATTTGTTGCTTCTGATGCCGAAGGGGCGCCTGGTCTGAACCAGACGCCCCTTGAAACAGTAGATTTGACGGTTTGTCAGCGAACCGGCTGGTTGGCCCGCTCCACCTTCTGGGTCCCGTTCAGGGTCCGGTACGAGCGCGCCCACGCCGCCGTGGCGTCCTGCCGGGCCTTGTCGGAGACGACGTAGTAGTCCATCTGCGAACGCTCGGCGGTCACGTCCAGGACGCCGTACCCGTGGGCGTCCATGTCCAGCCACTTCACGTGCCAGTTGGCGCTCTTGACGGCCGTCTCGGCGACCAGCGAGGCCGTGTCGGCGGGTACGTGCAGGATGTCGTCGAGGTTGTCCGAGCTCACCGAGGTCACCACGAACTCGGTGGCCGCCGTGCCCGATCCCGGGTACGTCGCCATGTTCACCGGGACCTCGTTCGCCCAGGCCATGTGGATGTCCCCGGTGAGGAACACCGTGTTCTTGATGCCCCGGTCCTTCAGGTGGCCCAGCAGTTCCTTGCGGTCGTCCGTGTACCCGTCCCACTGGTCCACGTTGACCGCGATGCCGCCCTCGGGCAGGCCGAGCAGCTTGGCCAGCGGCTTCATCAGGTGCGCGGGCAGCGAGCCGAAGGCCACCGGCGAGATCATCACCGAGGTGCCGACCAGCTTCCAGGTCGCGTTCGAGCCGGCCAGCCCGGACTTGAGCCAGTCCAGTTGGGCCCGCCCGGTGAGCGTGCGCTCGGGGTCGTCGACCGAGCCGCTGCCGGCCTTGACCTGCTGCGAGCGGAAGGAGCGCAGGTCGAGCAGGTGCAGGTCGGCGAGGGTGCCGAAGCGCAGCCGCCGGTAGACGGTGCCCGCGATGGAGGCGCGTACGGGCATCCACTCGAAGTACGCCTGCTTGGCGGCGGCCGCGCGGGCCGCCCAGTCGCCCTCTGACGCGGGGGTGTGGTTGTCGGCGCCGCCGGACCAGGTGTCGTCGGCGAACTCGTGGTCGTCCCAGATGGCGATGACCGGGTGGGCCGCGTGCAGCGCCTGGAGGTCGGCGTCGGTCTTGTACGTGCCGTGCCGGGTGCGGTAGTCCGCCAGCGAGACGATCTCGTGCGCCGGCTCGTGCCGGCGCACGGTGTACTTGGCCTCCGGGTAACCTCCCGTCTGGTACTCGTAGATGTAGTCGCCCAGGTGCAGGACCGCGTCCAGGTCGGTACGGGCGGCCAGGTGGCGGTAGGCGGAGAAGTAGCCGGACTCCCAGTTGGCGCAGGAGACCACGCCGAACCGGACGCCGGGGGTGGCGGCCTCGTGCGCCGGGGTGGTCCGGGTGCGGCCGACGGGGGAGACGGTGGCGCCGGCGGTGAACCGGTACCAGTAGGGCGTCTGCGGGCTCAGGCCGCGGACGTCCACCTTGACCGTGTGGTCGGTGGCGGCGCTCGCCGTGACGGCGCCGGTGGCGACGATCCGGGAGAAGGCCTTGTCCCCGGCCACCTCCCAGGTCACCTGGAGGGCGGGTCCGGCCCCGGAGCCCGGCAGGGCGTCGGCGGTCGGGGTGACGCGGGTCCACAGCAGGACTCCGTCGGGCAGCGGGTCGCCGGAGGCGACGCCGTGCAGGAAGGCGGGCGCGGCGGTTGCCGCGTGGGCCGCCGGGGCGCCCAGCGCGGTGAGCGGGGCCAGTGCGGCCGTGGCCGCCGCGGCGAGGACGACCGTACGGCGACGGGGAGTCGCCTGGGTCGAAGAGGAGGAGAGATGACTGGTCACGGATGATCATATTACTGGCGGGTATGGTCACCCGAACAGTCGTCGGAACACAACGGGCGGGCGAACTCTGGGAGTTCGCCCGCCCGTTGACGCGCCGTGTCCGGAAATCAGCTCCCGGATTGGCCGGGGATCAGCCCTTGAGGGCCTTGTCCACGGCCTCGGTGAACGCCTGCGGCGTCGCCGGGGTCTCGATCTTCTTGCCGTCCAGCTTCAGGGTCGGAGTACCCGTCACCCCGGACTTGTTGAAGGCCTTCGACATCTCCAGCGCCCACCGGTCGTAGGTGCCGTCCTCGACCGCCTTCTTGAACTCGGCGTTGCCCTTGAGCGCCGGGACCGTGTCCGCGACCTTCAGCAGGTAGTCGTCCTTCGCGAAGCTGTCGACGGTCTCCTCGGGGTGCAGCTCCTTGGAGTACAGGGCGGCCTTGAAGTCGAGGAAGGCGTCCGGACCGACGTTCAGCGCCGCGCCCAGGGCGCTCAGCGCGTTCTTCGAGCCCTCGCCCTTGACGGCGTTGTCGATGAAGGTGGCACCGAAGTACTGGAGCTTGAACTTGCCGGCGTCGACGTCCTTCTTGATCTGCTCGCCGACCGCCTGCTCGAAGGAGGCGCAGGCCGGGCAGCGCGAGTCCTCGTAGAGCTCCAGGGTCTTGGACGCCTCGGCCTTGCCGATCACGACCGTGGTGCCGTTCTCGCCCTCGGTGTTCTTCGGCTTGACCAGCTCGGCCGTGGCGGCCTTGTCCCACTGGTCGGGCTGGTTGGCCTGCACGACCAGGTAGCCGACGCCGCCGGCCAAGGCCAGGACGCCGACGACCGCGGCCGCCACCAGCACCTGGCGGCGCGCGCGGGCCTTCTTGGCCTGCGCCTCGCGCTCGGCGCGCAGCCGCTCGCGGGCCGCTGCCTTGTTGGCCTGGCTGTTGCGTGAACTCATGTCGATCTCCGTGGAAGGTGAGCGGAAGGAAAGGGGATGCCGTACGTGCCTCAGGCGCGCGCGAGCGCGCCGTGCACGGGCGGTCCCCGCCGTCCCACGGAGTGTGCGGGGAATCGGGTACGGGCCCCCGCGCCCGGAACGCGCGGCCGCAGCGGCCGGCGCGCGGGCCCCGGAGCCGGGGCGGTCGAGGCCGCCGCCAGCCGCAGCGGCCGGAACGCGAAGCCGGCCACCGCGCGCAGCAGCCGGCCCAGGGCCCGCTCGCCGTGGCGCAGCCACCCCGCCGCCAGCAGCCCGACCGAGACGTGCGCGGCCAGCAGCAGCCAGGGCGTCCAGGCACCGGGCGCCGCCAGCAGCGCGGCCGGATCGGGGGCCGGTCCGGCCACCTCGGCGAGCGGCCCGCCGACCGGAGTGCCGCCGCACAGCGCGTCCAGGCCGATCGCGCGCAGCGGCCCCGAGACGGGGCCGCCCGCGGGTCCGTAGCACAGGTGCTGACCGGCGGTGAAGACCGTGTCCGCCGCCAGTTCCAGCGGCACCAGCAGCCCCGCGATGGGGCCGAAGCCCCGCTCGCGGCCCGCCAGCGCGTAGGCGATCACGAACACGCCGGCGAAGGCCCCGGCGATCATCGCGGGCGGCAGCGGCACCCGGGACATCAGGACGTGCGAGCCGGCCGAGAGCAGCACGACGAGCGCGCTGAACAGCGCCGCCCGCAGCCCCCGGAGCCGTACCCCTGATATGTCCATCGCCGCGAGTCTGCCACGACTGGCTGTGGACGCGGGCTACCGGGTCAGGCGGCCGTTGCGGAACAGGTCCACGAAGATCTGGTGGTCCGCCCGGGCCCGGGCCCCGTACGCGTGCGCGAAGTCCACCAGGAGCTCGGCGAAGCCCTTCTCGTCGGCGGCGATCGCCGCGTCGATGGCCCGCTCGGTGGAGAAGGGGACCAGCGTCTGCCCGCTCTCGTCGGCGTCGGCGGCCCCGTGCATCGTCGCCGTCGCCCGGCCCAGGTCCGCGACGACCGCCGCGATCTCCTCCGGGTCGTCCAGGTCGGACCAGTCCAGGTCCACGGCGTACGGGGAGACCTCCGCCACCAGCTGCCCCGCCCCGTCCAGCTCGGTCCAGCCCAGCCAGGGGTCGGCGTGGGCCTGGAGCGCGCGCTGGGAGATCACCGTGCGGTGCCCCTCGTGGTGGAAGTACTCCCGCACGGCCCGGTCCGTCACGTGCCGGGAGACCGCCGGGGTCTGCGCCTGCTTGAGGTAGATCACGACATCGTTCTCCAGGGCGTCGCTGTGCCCCTCCAGCAGGATGTTGTACGAGGGAAGGCCCGCCGAGCCGATCCCGACGCCCCGGCGGCCCACCACGTCCTTGACCCGGTAGGAGTCCGGCCGCACCAGCGACTCGTCGGGCAGGGTCTCCAGGTATCCGTCGAAGGCGGCCAGCACCTTGTAGCGGGTGGCGGCGTCGAGCTCGACGGTGCCCGCGCCGGGCGAGAAGCGGCGCTCGAAGTCCCGTATCTCCGTCATCGAGTCCAGCAGGGCGAAGCGGGTGCGGGCGCGGGCCGAGCGCAGCGCCGCCAGCAGCGGGCCCTCGGCGGTGTCCAGGGTGAAGGAGGGCACGTCCTCGTACCTGGCCCCGGCGGCCAGGCGGTGGATCCGCTCGCGGTAGGCGTCCGCGTAGATCCGGACCAGCTCGCTTATCTGGTCGTCGCTGAGCGCCTTGGTGTAGCCGATCAGGGCGACGGAGGCGGCGAAGCGCTTGAGGTCCCAGGTGAAGGGGCCGACGTAGGCCTCGTCGAAGTCGTTCACATTGAAGATCAGCCGGCCGTGGGAGTCCATGTACGTGCCGAAGTTCTCGGCGTGCAGATCGCCGTGGATCCACACCCGGCCCGTCCGCTCGTCCAGGTACGGGCCGCCGTGCCGCTCCCGCTCCAGGTCCGCGTAGAAGAGGCAGGCGGTGCCCCGGTAGAAGGCGAAGGCGGAGGCCGCCATCTTCCGGAACTTGACCTGGAACGCGGCGGGGTCGGCGGCGAGGAGCTCGCCGAACGCGATGTCGAACACGTCGAGTATCTGCTCTGCGCGCTGCTCGTCGGTCGTCTCGGGAACCGCCATGGCGGGTGCCTCCTGGTGGTGCGGGGGTGCGGGGTGGGTCGGCTTTTCGATCGTGCGGGGCCGGACGGTGTCCTTGGTCGTGCAACGCATGACCGTACCCGTGGGTGCCCGTGATCTGTCACCCGCTCGACGTAGACTTCGAGGCCGCCCCCCTCTCTCCCCGCCGGAGGTCTGCCACCGTGACCAAGCCGCCGTTCACGCACCTGCACGTCCACACCCAGTACTCGCTGCTGGACGGTGCCGCGCGGCTGAAGGACATGTTCAACGCGTGCAACGAGATGGGCATGACGCACATCGCCATGTCCGACCACGGCAACCTGCACGGGGCCTACGACTTCTTCCACACCGCACAGAAGGCCGGGATCACGCCGATCATCGGCATCGAGGCCTACGTCGCCCCCGAGTCCCGGCGCAACAAGCGGCGCATCCAGTGGGGCCAGCCCCACCAGAAGCGCGACGACGTCTCCGGTTCCGGCGGCTACACCCACAAGACGATCTGGGCGGCGAACGCCACCGGCCTGCACAACCTCTTCCGGCTGTCCTCCGACGCCTACGCCGAGGGCTGGCTCACCAAGTGGCCGCGCATGGACAAGGAGACCATCAGCAAGTGGTCGGAGGGCCTGATCGCCTCCACCGGCTGCCCCTCCGGCGAGCTCCAGACCCGGCTGCGCCTCGGCCAGTTCGACGAGGCCCTCAAGGCCGCCTCCGAGTACCAGGACATCTTCGGCAAGGAGCGATACTTCCTGGAGCTGATGGACCACGGCATCGAGATCGAGCGCCGGGTCCGCGACGGGCTGCTGGAGATCGGCAAGAAGCTCGGCATCCCGCCGCTGGTGACGAACGACTCGCACTACACGTACGCGAGCGAGGCCGGCGCCCACGACGCCCTGCTGTGCATCCAGACCGGCAAGAACCTCTCCGACCCGGACCGCTTCCGCTTCGACGGCACCGGCTACTACCTGAAGTCCACGGACGAGATGTACGCCATCGACTCCTCGGACGCCTGGCAGGAGGGCTGCGCCAACACGAAGCTGGTCGCGGAGCAGATCGAGACCGAGGGCATGTTCCAGTTCCGGAACCTGATGCCGAAGTTCGACATCCCGGACGGCCACACCGAGGTCAGCTGGTTCCGCGAGGAGACCATGCGCGGCATGCACCGCCGCTACCCCGGGGGCATCCCGGAGGACCGGATGAAGCAGGCCGAGTACGAGATGGACACGATCATCTCGATGGGCTTCCCGGGCTACTTCCTCGTGGTCGCCGACTTCATCATGTGGGCCAAGAACCAGGGCATCGCGGTGGGCCCGGGCCGAGGCTCCGCGGCCGGCTCGATCGTGGCGTACGCCATGGGCATCACCGACCTCGACCCGATCACCCACGGCCTGATCTTCGAGCGCTTCCTGAACCCCGAGCGCGTCTCCATGCCCGACGTCGACATCGACTTCGACGAGCGCAGGCGCGTCGAGGTGATCCGATACGTCACAGAGAAGTACGGCCAGGACAAGGTGGCCATGATCGGCACCTACGGCACCATCAAGGCCAAGAACGCGATCAAGGACTCGGCGCGCGTCCTGGGCTACCCCTACGCCATGGGCGACCGCCTCACCAAGGCCATGCCCGCCGACGTCCTCGGCAAGGGCATCCCGCTCTCCGGCATCCTCGACCCCACGCACCCCCGCTACAGCGAGGCCGGCGAGATCCGCTCGATGTACGAGAACGAGCCGGACGTCAAGAAGGTCATCGACACCGCGCGCGGCGTGGAGGGCCTGGTCCGCCAGATGGGCGTGCACGCGGCCGGCGTGATCATGTCCAGCGAGACGATCACCGACCACGTGCCGGTCTGGGTCCGGCACACGGACCAGGTCACCATCACCCAGTGGGACTACCCGAGCTGCGAGTCGCTCGGCCTGCTGAAGATGGACTTCCTCGGCCTGCGCAACCTGACGATCATGGACGACGCCGTCAAGATGGTGAAGGCCAACAAGGGGATCGACATCGATCTCCTGGCCCTGCCGCTCGACGACCCCAAGACCTTCGAACTGCTCGGCCGGGGCGACACCCTCGGCGTCTTCCAGTTCGACGGCGGCCCCATGCGGTCCCTGCTGCGGCTGATGAAGCCCGACAACTTCGAGGACATCTCCGCCGTCTCGGCCCTGTACCGGCCGGGCCCGATGGGCATGAACTCGCACACGAACTACGCCCTGCGCAAGAACAAGCAGCAGGAGATCACCCCGATCCACCCGGAGCTGGAGGGGCCCCTCGAAGAGGTGCTCGCGGTCACCTACGGCCTGATCGTCTACCAGGAGCAGGTCCAGAAGGCCGCCCAGATCATCGCCGGGTACTCGCTCGGCGAGGCCGACATCCTGCGCCGCGTGATGGGCAAGAAGAAGCCCGAGGAGCTGGCGAAGAACTTCGTCATCTTCGAGGAGGGCGCCAAGAAGAAGGGCTTCAGCGACCAGGCGATCAAGGCCCTGTGGGACGTCCTGGTCCCCTTCGCCGGCTACGCCTTCAACAAGGCGCACTCGGCCGCGTACGGCCTGGTCTCCTACTGGACCGCCTACCTCAAGGCGAACTTCCCGGCCGAGTACATGGCCGGCCTGCTCACCTCGGTCAAGGACGACAAGGACAAGTCCGCGATCTACCTGAACGAGTGCCGCCGGATGGGCATCAAGGTCCTCCCGCCGAACGTGAACGAGTCGGAGCCGAACTTCGCCGCCCAGGGCGACGACGTGATCCTCTTCGGCCTCACCGCCGTGCGCAACGTCGGCCAGAACGTCGTGGAATCGATCATCAAGACCCGGAAGGCCAAGGGGAAGTACTCCTCCTTCCCCGACTTCCTGGACAAGGTCGAGGCGGTCGTCTGCAACAAGCGGACCGTCGAGTCGCTGATCAAGGCCGGCGCCTTCGACGAGATGGGCCACACCCGCAAGGGACTGGTCGCGCACCACGAGCCGATGATCGACAACGTGGTCGCGGTCAAGCGCAAGGAGGCCGAGGGGCAGTTCGACCTCTTCGGCGGCATGGGCGACGAGAGCGCGAGCGACGAGCCCGGCTTCGGCCTCGACGTGGAGTTCTCCGACGTCGAGTGGGAGAAGTCGTACCTGCTGGCGCAGGAGCGCGAGATGCTCGGCCTCTACGTCTCCGACCACCCGCTCTTCGGCCTGGAGCACGTCCTGTCCGACAAGACGGACGCCGGGATCTCCCAGCTCACCGGCGGCGAGCACGCCGACGGCGCCGTCGTCACCATCGGCGGCATCATCTCCGGCCTCCAGCGCAAGATGACCAAGCAGGGCAACGCCTGGGCCATCGCCACCGTCGAGGACCTGGCCGGATCCATCGAGTGCATGTTCTTTCCCGCGACCTACCAGCTCGTCTCCACCCAGTTGGTCGAGGACACCGTCGTCTTCGTCAAGGGCCGCCTCGACAAGCGCGAGGACGTCCCCCGCCTGGTCGCGATGGAGATGATGGTCCCCGACCTCTCCTCGGCAGGCACCAACGCCCCGGTGGTCCTCACCATCCCCACCGTCAAGGTCACCCCGCCGATGGTGACCCGGTTGGGGGAGATCCTGCGCCACCACCGGGGCAACACCGAGGTGCGAATCAAGCTCCAGGGACCCCGCACCACCACCGTGCTGCGCCTCGACAAGCACCGGGTGCAGCCCGACCCGGCGCTCTTCGGTGACCTCAAGGTGCTGCTCGGACCCGCCTGCCTGGCCGGCTGACACCGCTCCCGCCGCCCGAACGGAAGGGACCGCCCGGTACGCCCGGGCGGTCCCTTCCGTTCGTTCCACCGCGATCGCGGGGCGTCAGTTGTGGCCGAACTTCTTTTCCTTGCGCTTGTGGGCCATGTCCATCGGACTCGGCGCCTGCGAGGTCTGTTCGAACGAGGACTCCGAGGAGCTGCGCGAGGTGTCCTGCGCGGACGAGCCCTGCTGCTTCGAGGGCTGCTTCTGGTTCTTGTTCTTGGCCATGGTGGAGCCTCCGTGAGGGTCTAGGGGCCAGGACCGCCTTCACACTCACACAACGCCAGAAACCGCGCATTTTGGATCATTACCGCGCGTAGTCGACGGCGTCTTCCCGCCCTCCGTGAGATCCGCCACGCCGATGATCGAGTTCCGGACCTCAACACCCGTGCGGTCGGGCAGACTCGGGGAACATCCCATGGACCCCCACGGAAGAGGGTGGAACGCGTGGACCGCTGCGTCGTCCTGGTGGACGCCGGCTACCTGCTGGGCGCCGCCGCGAGCCTTCTCGCAGGGGAGCCCTCGCGCTCCCGCATCACCGTCGACCACGCCGCCCTCATCCAGAATCTGCGCGAGCGGGCGGAGGCGGACACCGAACAGCCCCTGCTGCGCATCTACTGGTTCGACGGCGCACCCGACCGGGTCCCGCAGCCCGAACACCGGCGGCTGCGCGTCATGCCCCGCGTCACCGTCCGGCTCGGCGCCCTGACCCGCAGCGACGGCCGCTGGGCGCAGAAGGGCGTCGACGCCGCCATGCACGCCGAGCTCACCGAGCTGGCCCGCAACCGCGCCTGCTCCGACGTGGTCCTGGTGACCGGCGACGGCGACCTCCTGCCCGGACTGATGTCCGCCAAGGAACACGGGGTCGCCGTCCACCTGTGGGCCGTACAGGCCGCCGACGGGGACTACAACCAGTCCGAGGACCTCGTCGCGGAGGCCGACGAACGCCGCGTCCTGGACCGGACCTGGATCACCCGCGCCGTCCGCGCCAAGGACCTCACCGGACTCTGCTCCCCGCCGCCCGCGCCGCGCCCCGACATCGCCGCCATCCTCTCCGCCCCCCTGCCCGAGGCGGCGCTCGCCGAGGCCGCCCGCAACGGCTCCGCCGCCGGGGAGGACGACCGGGAACATCCCCCCGTACCCGCGCCGCCCGCCGGCGCGGGCCGGGCCGTACCCACGCCCAAGGACCTCGCCGGCTCCCTGCGCGCCCCCGGGCACCAGCCCCCGCCGCCGGGCGCGCAGGGAGCCGCCGGCCAGCCCCCGGCCGGCAGCGCCCTGCGCTGGTCCTCCGACAAGGGCTGGATCGACCGCGCCGGACCGCTCGGCGAACCCGCGGAGACCGCCTCACTGCCCACCCTCGCCCAGCTCACCTCCGCCGAGCAGCGCTGGGCGGACCGGGAGGAGGACATCACCACCGTCGGCGGGGACCCGTTCGAGGTGGGACAGGTGTTCGCCCGGCGCTGGATGGAGCGGCTCCCCGAGACCACGCACCTGCAGAAGCTCGCCACGATGTACCCCCGCATCCCGCACCGGATCGACGGCGAGCTGCTGCGCTACGCCGCCCGCTTCGGGCTGCTCGCGCACAAGGACGACCAGATCGACGAGCACGACCGGTACGCCATCCGGGCCGGTTTCTGGCGCGAGATCGACGTCCGCGCCGCCGCCGAGCACGTGGGCGCCGTACCGGCCCCGGCGCCGGGAACCCCCGCCGGGCACCCGGCCGACCCCGGCGACCCCGGGGGCCGGGTGGGGGCGGGAACCCCGTAGGCTGCTCCCTCGTGAGTACGGGCACAGCACAGGCGGGACCGCCGCGAGGGCAGCACACCGCGGCAACGACCGCGGGAGCGGCCTCCGAGGCGGCCTCCTGCGACGCGGCCTCCTCCGACGCCGCCTCCGACGTGGTCTGCGCGGTACGTGACCTGGTCAAGACCTATCCGGCGGTACGCGGACGGCGCGGTGCCCCCGCCCTGCCCGAGACCCGCGCCACCGACGGGATCTGCCTGGACGTCCGGCGCGGCGAGATCTTCGGCCTGCTCGGCCCCAACGGCGCGGGCAAGTCCACCCTGGTCCGCCAGCTCACCGGGCTGCTGCGCCCCGACGCCGGCTCCGTGACCCTCCTCGGCCACGACCTCGTACGCCACCCCGAACGCGCGGCGCGGCTCCTCGCCTACCTGGGCCAGGAGTCCACCGCCCTGGACGAGCTCACGGTGGCACTGGCCGCCGAGACCACCGGTCGGCTGCGCGGACTGGCCGCCCGGCAGGCGCGGGCCGAACGGGACGACGTACTGGAGGAACTCGGGCTGACCGAGATCGCCGGGCGGCCCCTGAAGAAACTCTCCGGCGGACAGCGCCGGCTGGCCTGCTTCGCCGCCACCCTGGTGGGCGAACGGCCCGTCCTGGTCCTCGACGAGCCCACCACCGGCATGGATCCCGTCGCCCGCCGCGCGGTGTGGTCGGCCGTGGACCGGCGGCGCGCCCGGCACGGGGCCACCGTCCTGCTCGTCACCCACAACGTCATCGAGGCCGAGACGGTCCTCGACCGGGTCGCCGTCATCGACCAGGGCAAGGTCATCGCCTGCGACACCCCGGCCGGACTGAAGGCCAGGGTCTCCGGCGAGGTCCGGCTGGAGCTGGTGTGGCGCTCCGCCGCACCCCTGGACGTACCCGAGGTCGCGGCGCTCGCACCGCTGGCCGCCGAGTCGGGGCGCCGCTGGGTGCTGCGGCTGGCGCCCCAGGACGCCCGCGCCGCGGTCGCCGCGGTCACCGGGGGGCCGGCCTTCGCCGCCCTCGACGATTTCACGCTGGCCACGCCGAGCCTGGAGGACGTCTACCTGGCGCTCGGCGGGCGGATGAAGGGGCTGGTCAAGTCGTGACGACCGCCGCCGTCGCGGACGCCGCCCGCACCGCCGCCGAACTCGCACCGAAGGCGCGGTTCTTCCCCGCGCTCGCCGCCGTCTACCGGGCGCAGCTGTCCCGGGCCCGGGTGGCACGGATCCCGCTGCTCTTCGTGGCCACCTTCCAGTCCGTCGGCATCATGATCCTGATGCGCGGGGTCGTGGACGGCGGCTCGGAGGCCCGGGCCGTGGTCGCCGGGTCCTCGGTGCTCGTCGTCGCCTTCGTGGCGCTGAACCTGCTCGCGCAGTACTTCGGTCAGCTGCGGGCCGGCGGCGGACTCGACCACTACGCGACCCTGCCGGTGCCGCCCGCCTCGGTGGTGCTCGGCGCGGCCGCCGCGTACGCCTCCTTCACCCTCCCCGGAACGCTGGTCACCGCCGTCTTCGGATGCCTGCTCTTCGGACTCCCGATGGGAGGCCTGTGGATCCTCGCCGCCGTGGTGCCGCTGGCCGGGGCCGCGCTGGCCGGGCTCGGCGCGGCGCTGGGCCTGCTGGCGCCCCGGCAGGAGCTGGCCACGCTGGCCGGACAGCTCGGCATGTCGGCGGCCCTGCTGCTGGGGGTGCTGCCGCCGGAGCGGATGCCGGAGGTGATCGTGCGGGCGCGGGACCTGCTGCCCTCGACGTACGGGGTGGAGGCGTTCGCGCGCACCTTCGCCGCCGATCCGGACTGGGCGGCCGTCGCGATCGACCTCGGCGTGTGCGCCGGCGTCGGAGTCCTCTCACTGGCCCTCGCGACCTGGGCGTACCGGCGCGCGGCGGTCCGCTGACGCCGGCCCCGGTCGCACCTGGCACGATGTGGGGGTGACCGAAGCCGTGACCCCGCCGTCCCCGTTCGACCCGCCGTCGCTCCCGCCCGGTAAGCCCGGTGACGCCGCCCCGGTCGTCACCGCGCGGGACATCCGGGACGGGGCCGCCGTCGCCCTGCTGGTCGGTGCGGCCGGCGTGCTCCTCGGACTGCTGTGGGCATGGCTGGCCCCCCGCGCGCAGTACGTGTCCAACGGGCAGGCCGTCTTCCTGCGCAGCACCGAGAGCGAGGCGCGGATCGGCGCCGACGGGACGTTCTTCCTGCTCGGGGCGGGGCTGGGGGTGCTCAGCGCCGTCGCGGTGTTCCTGTGGCGCCGCCAGGGCGGTGTGCCGCTGGTGCTCGGACTCGGCATCGGATCGGTCTTCGCCGCGCTGGTGGGGTGGCGGCTCGGGCTGCGGCTCGGGCCCTCGCCCGACCTCGCGGCCTCCGCGCTCGATGCCGGCAAGGGCGTGCCCTTCGACGCGCCGCTCCAATTGCTCGCGCACGGGGTGCTGCTGGCCTGGCCGATGGTGGCCGTGGCCGTGCACCTGGGGCTGACGGCCCTGTGGTCGCCGCGGGAGGCGGAGCCCCTGCCCGAATGGGTCGCCGCCGACTGTCCGCCCCCGCACCTCCAAGCCGACCCGGCGGGGCCGCAGCCCTCTTCCTGACGCACGGCACCGGTCGTACGAGAGGCCGCCGTGCGGGGGCCGTCTGTACGAGGGCCCGCCCGGGGCCCGCCCGGACGGTTGCCCGCCCGCACGGGGAATCCGCCGTACGGGTCCGGGGCGCGGCGGCCGTGCCGGCGGCTACGGGCGGGCGATGGGGGCCACAACGGCCCCCGTCAGGGCCGCCAAATCCGCCGGCGCGAGCTCGACCTCCAGGCCCCGGCGCCCCGCCGAACAGCAGATCGTGGCATGCGCCGAGGCGGACGCGTCCACCACGGTGCGCAGCCGCTTGCGCTGCCCCAGCGGGGAGATGCCGCCGCGGACGTAGCCCGTGGTGCGCTCCGCGAGCGCCGGGTCCGCCATCGCGGCCCGCTTGCCGCCCACCGCCGTCGCCAGCGCCTTGAGGTCCAGTGAGCCGGACACCGGCACCACCGCCACCGTCAGGGCACCGTCCACGTCCGCCACGAGCGTCTTGAAGACCTGCTCGGGGGAGACGCCGAGCGCCTGCGCCGCCTCCTCCCCGTAGGAGGGATGGGCCGGGTCGTGCTCGTAGGCGTGCGTGGTGAACGCGACGCCCGCGGCCGTCAGGGCGGCGATCGCCGGAGTACCGGCCGCGCGCTTGGACTTCTTCGCCACCGCCGCGCCCTCAGTTCGGGCTCGTCGGCGCGCGGGTCAGGTCCACCGCCGGCAGGGACGGCAGATGGCGGATCACCGCCGTCTCCGCGCGCAGCAGCTTCAACTCCTCCGCCAACCGGGTCGCGGTGTCCGGCGCCTGCAGCAGCCGCTGCTTCGCCGGGATGTCCAGCACCGCCGCCGCGGCCACCAGGTACGAGACCACCGACGGCTCGTCGGGGAGCTCCACACCCGTCAGCGACCGCTCGCGCGCCCCGGCCAGCCGTTTCTGGTAGCTGCGGAAGGCCCGCAGGACCCCCTCCGCCAGCGCGCCCGCGCCCTCCCCCGAGTCCTCGGGGATCTCCTCCAGCTCGGCGGTCAGGAAGGGGCCCGAGGAGTCCACCGACAGCAACCGGACCCGGGTCGTCCCCGTCGCCAGGACCTCGAAGCTGCCGTCCTCCCGCTCCCGGACGGTCGCCGCGTCCGCGATGCACCCCATCCGGTGGAAGGCCTGGATCGGATCGGCGCCGAAGCCCGCGGCGGGGCCGCGTTCCGGCAGGGCCGTCTGGTCCGGCAGACCGGGCGCCGTCGGGGCCACCTCCCGGCCGTCGCGGATCGCGACGACCGCGAAACGCCTCGGCTCGTCCTCACCCGTCTTCAGCAGCTCGCGCATCATGGCGCGATAACGCTCCTCGAAGATGTTCAGCGGGAGGACGAGTCCCGGGAACAGCACCGAGTTCAGCGGGAAGAGGGGCAGGCGAACGGTGGTCACGAGGCACAGGGTAATGGCCCCGGAGCCGGCCCCGTCACCCCCGCCTCAGCGCCCGTGACGCGCCCGCCGCCACCGTCGTCGCCAGGATCCAGCCAAGGATGACCAGGGACGCCGCCCCCCACTGCCAGCTGCCCGTCAGCTTCCACCGCCCCTCCTGCCCCAGATCGATCACCGGGAGCAGCAGGTCCAGCGCGTACAGCGGGGCGCTCCACTGAGGGGACTCGTCGGCCTTGATCGGCGGCGGATCGTGCTGCGAGAACAGCAGCGTGCCCGCCGCCCACAGCACCGCCATCCACAGCGCGGCCCGCCCCGGGCGGTACCCGTAGACCACCGTCCAGTCCTGCAGGTGGCCCCACGCCCGGGCCGCGGGCGGCAGGGTCGGCCGCCGCCGGCGCTGCTTGGCCAGCAGTACCTCGCGCGCATCCGCGTCCTCACCACCGGCCCGCAGGACCGCCGCCAGCCGCTCGTACGGCTCCGGCGAGTACTCCGAAGTCGCCGCCTCCACCCAGGCCAGCCGCCGGGACAGGGGGAAGTGGCCCCGCGGCGCGAGGTTCTCGTAGACGAAGCCCTCGATGGACACCCGCCCCGGCCCCGGCCAGCTGGTGGAGGTGTCGACGAGCTTCACCACCTTGGCCCCCGAGACCACCACCCGCCCGCGCTCGGGCCGCTCGCCGACGAAACGGAACTCCGGGGTCTGGATCCGGCGCAGGGACATCTCCTGCTCGTCGGTGAACAGGAACCGCGCCCCGTAGAAGTCGATGGCGTCACCGAAACGGCCGTCGTCCAGCCGCAGCCCGCCCCGGCACTCGAACCGCGCCCGTTCGCCGCGCCCCGGCGTCAGCCGCACCCCGTACGGGGGAGTGGTGCTGTTCGACCCCGGGGCGGGCGCCAGGGCGATCGAGGTCAGGTACAGGGTCCGCTCGACCGTCAGCTGCGGGGCGTTCAGCGCGTACCGCCCGTACGGGTTGCTCAGCCGTGCCCCGCGCAGGTTCATCGACACCCCCACCTTCGCGCCCCGCAGGCTCACCTCCCCGTACGTCTCCAGCAGCTCGCCCTGGAAGTCCTGCGCCACCGACAACCCGTCCGCGGCGATCGCCCGGCCCTTGCTGTCCTGCTGCACCACCACCTGGCTGACCAGGAGGTCCGTGCCGATCTGCGCGTCGGTCAGCCGGATGCCCCGCGCGATCCGGCAGCGCGGCAGGTGCAGATCACCCTCGGTGTGCAGGCGCGCGGCCTCCAGCCTCGGGATCACGCAGTTGACCAGCCGCAGCGTGCCGAAGCGCGCCTCGGACAGCTGGATCTCGCTGTCGAAGCGGCAGGACTGGAGCTCCACGTACGGCTCGACGGTGCCGCCGGACAGATCCAGCCGCCCGGTGATCCGCGCCCCCCGCAGCTTGAGCGACGCCACCCGGCCCGGTACCGGCGGCGGCCCGTGGAGCAACAGCAGGGCCACCACCGAGGCCCGGACGGCGCGCCCGGGCCCCCACGTACGCTCGGAGTGCGGGTCGTCCTGCTCGGCCGCGCGCACGCTCAGATCACAGATGCCGCCGGTGCGGAACGCCTCCCACATGCGGCGTTCGGCGGCGCTGAGATCCGCCGGTTCCTCCCCCGCGCGTGCCTCGGCCATGGCGGTCCCCCTCCGCTCGCACCTATGTGTAGGGGAACGCTAACGGCCGTCCCCGACATCCACGGCGTGTATCAGCCAGTGATACGGGCGAACGGTGGCGTGATGCGGTCTGAGAGAATTGTGGGGTGATCTCTCGTATCGACCTGCGCGGTGACGCCCTCCCCGAGGGCGGCGCCCTGCGCGACCTGCTGCCCCGTGCCGAGTTCGACGTAGAAGCTGCCCTGGAGAAGGTGCGGCCCATCTGCGAGGACGTCCATCATCGCGGCACGGCGGCGCTGATCGAGTACGCGCGGAAGTTCGACGGGGTCGAGCTCGCGCAGGTGCGGGTACCCGCGGAGGCCATCAAGGCCGCCCTGGAGCAGCTCGACCCCGCCGTCCGCGCCGCCCTGGAGGAGTCGATCCGGCGCGCCCGGATCGTGCACCGCAACCAGCGCCGCACCGAGCACACCACCCAGGTGGTCCCCGGCGGCACCGTGACCGAGAAGTGGGTTCCGGTGGAGCGCGTGGGGCTGTACGCCCCGGGCGGCCGCTCGGTGTACCCCTCCTCCGTCGTCATGAACGTCGTCCCGGCGCAGGAGGCGGGCGTCGGCTCCATCGCGCTGGCCTCCCCGCCGCAGAAGGACTTCGGCGGGCTGCCGCACCCCACGATCCTGGCCGCGTGCGCGCTGCTCGGCGTGGACGAGGTGTACGCGGCCGGCGGGGCCGTCGCCGTCGCGATGTTCGCGTACGGAACCACCGGACCGGACGGGTGCCTCCCGGTGAACATGGTCACCGGCCCCGGCAACATCTGGGTCGCCGCCGCCAAGCGCTACTTCACCGGGAAGATCGGCATCGACACCGAGGCCGGCCCCACCGAGATCGCGGTCCTCGCCGACTCCACCGCCGACCCGGTGCACGTCGCCGCCGACCTGATCAGCCAGGCCGAGCACGACCCGCTGGCCGCGGCCGTCCTCGTCACCGACTCCGCGGAGCTCGCCGACGCCGTCGAGAAGGAGCTGGAGCCGCAGGTCGCCGCATCCAAGCACGTCGAGGACCGGATCAAGCCGGCCCTCGCCGGGAAGCAGTCCGCGATCGTGCTGGTCGACACCCTGGAGGACGGCCTCAAGGTCGTCGACGCGTACGGCGCCGAGCACCTGGAGATCCAGACGGCCGACGCGGCCGCCTGGGCCGCCCGCGTGCGCAACGCCGGCGCGATCTTCGTCGGCCCCTGGGCCCCGGTCTCGCTCGGCGACTACTGCGCCGGCTCGAACCACGTCCTGCCCACCGGCGGCTGCGCCTGCCACTCCTCCGGCCTGTCCGTCCAGTCCTTCCTGCGCGGCATCCACATCGTCGACTACACGCGCGACGCGCTGGCCGAGGTCACCCACCACGTGGTGACCCTCGCCGAGGCCGAGGACCTGCCCGCGCACGGCGCCGCGCTCAAGGCGCGCTTCGGATGGAAGGTGCCCCAGCAGTGAGCGCCGACATCGGAATCGACGACCTCCCCATCCGCGACGAGCTCCGCGGCAAGACACCGTACGGCGCCCCGCAGCTCGACGTACCCGTCCAGCTCAACACCAACGAGAACCCGTACGAGCTGCCCGAGGCGCTCGTCCGGCGCATCGCCGAGCGCGTCGCGGACGCCGCCCGCACCCTCAACCGCTATCCGGACCGGGACGCGGTCGAGCTGCGGACCCAGCTGGCCGCCTACCTCACCCGCACCGGCAAGCACCCGGTCGCGCGCGAGAACGTCTGGGCCGCCAACGGCTCCAACGAGGTCCTCCAGCAGCTGCTGCAGGCCTTCGGCGGACCCGGGCGCACCGCGATCGGCTTCGAGCCCTCGTACTCGATGCACGCCCTGATCGCGCGCGGCACCGGGACCGGCTGGATCTCCGGCCCGCGCCGCGAGGACTTCACCATCGACGTGGAGGCCGCGGAGCGGGCCATCGCCGAGCACACCCCCGACGTCGTCTTCATCACCTCGCCCAACAACCCCACCGGTACCGCCGTCGAGGCGGAGACCGTCCTCGCGCTGTACGAGGCCGCGCAGGCTGCCAAGCCCTCGCTGGTGATCGTCGACGAGGCCTACGTGGAGTTCAGCCACCGGGACTCGCTGCTGCCCCTCATCGAGGGCCGGCCGAACCTGGTGGTCTCCCGGACCATGTCCAAGGCCTTCGGCGCGGCCGGCCTGCGCCTGGGCTACCTGGCCGCCCACCCGGCCGTGGTCGACGCCGTCCAACTGGTGCGCCTGCCGTACCACCTGTCGGCCGTCACCCAGGCGACCGCCCTGGCCGCCCTGGAGCACACCGACACCCTGCTCGGCTACGTCGAGCAGCTCAAGGCCGAGCGGGACCGCCTCGTCGACGAGCTCCGGGCCCTCGGCCACGAGGTCACCGAGTCCGACGCGAACTTCATCCAGTTCGGGAAGTTCACGGACTCGCACACCGCTTGGCAGAAGATCCTCGACCAGGGCGTCCTGGTCCGGGACAACGGCGTGCCGGGCTGGCTGCGGGTCACCGCGGGCACCCCGGCCGAGAACGACGCGTTCCTGGAAGCGGTTCGCGCACTGAAGAAGGAGCAGCACGCATGAGCCGCATCGGACGGGTCGAACGGACCACGAAGGAGACCTCCGTCGTCGTCGAGATAAACCTCGACGGCACCGGCAAGGTCGACGTCGCGACGGGCGTGGGCTTCTACGACCACATGCTCGACCAGCTCGGCCGCCACGGCCTCTTCGACCTCACCGTCAAGACCGACGGCGACCTGCACATCGACACCCACCACACCATCGAGGACACCGCCCTCGCGCTCGGCGCCGCCTTCCGGCAGGCCCTCGGCGACAAGGTGGGCATCTACCGCTTCGGCAACTGCACCGTGCCGCTCGACGAGTCCCTCGCCCAGGTGACCGTCGACCTGTCCGGCCGCCCGTACCTCGTGCACACCGAGCCCGAGAACATGGCGCCGATGATCGGCACCTACGACACGACGATGACCCGGCACATCTTCGAGTCCTTCGTCGCGCAGGCCCAGATCGCCCTGCACATCCACGTCCCGTACGGCCGCAACGCCCACCACATCGTGGAGTGCCAGTTCAAGGCCCTCGCGCGCGCCCTGCGCTACGCCGCCGAGTTCGACCCGCGCGCGGCCGGCATCCTTCCGTCCACGAAGGGCGCCCTCTGATCGTGAACGGACTCAACACGATCCTGATCGTCCTCGGCCTCTTCCTGGCCGGAGGCGTCTACTCCTTCCAGAAGCAGCAGATGCCCAAATCGGTCGTCGTCCTGCTCGCCATCGGCTCCGTGATGTGCCTCGTCGCCGGAGTCCTGCGCATCCGAGGAATCTGGGAATGAGCACTGCCGCACCCACCAAGAAGGTCGTGGTCTTCGACTACGGCTTCGGCAACGTCCGCTCCGCCGAGCGCGCCCTCGCGCACGTCGGCGCCGACGTCGAGATCACCCGCGACTACGACAAGGCCATGGACGCGGACGGACTCCTCGTCCCCGGCGTCGGCGCCTTCTCCGCCTGCATGCAGGGACTCAAGGAGGCGCGCGGGGACTGGATCATCGGCCGCCGGCTCTCCGGCGGGCGCCCCGTCATGGGCATCTGCGTCGGCATGCAGATCCTCTTCGAGCGCGGCATCGAGCACGGCGTCGAGACCGAGGGCCTCGACGAGTGGCCCGGCACGGTCGGCCCGCTCAGGGCCCCGGTCGTCCCCCACATGGGCTGGAACACCGTCGACGCCCCCGCCGACAGCCAGGCCTTCGCGGGCCTCGACGCAGACGCCCGGTTCTACTTCGTCCACTCCTACGCGGCGCGCGAGTGGAGCCTGGAAGTCACCAACCCGCTGATCCGCGCCCCCAAGGTCACCTGGGCCACCCACGGCGAGCGCTTCGTCGCGGCGGTGGAGAACGGGGCCCTGTGGGCCACCCAGTTCCACCCCGAGAAGTCCGGCGACGCCGGCGCCCAGCTCCTCACCAACTGGATCGAGACCCTGTGATGACCGCACCCACGCTTGAGCTCCTCCCCGCGGTCGACGTCCGCGACGGGCAGGCCGTCCGCCTCGTGCACGGGGTGTCCGGCAGCGAGACCTCCTACGGCTCCCCGCTGGAGGCGGCTCTCGCCTGGCAGCGCGCCGGCGCCGAATGGCTGCACCTCGTCGACCTCGACGCCGCCTTCGGCACCGGCGACAACCGCGCCCTGGTCGCGGAGATCACCGGCGCCATGGACATCAAGGTGGAGCTGTCCGGCGGCATCCGCGACGACGCCTCGCTCGCCGCGGCCCTCGCCACCGGCTGCACCCGCGTCAACCTCGGCACCGCCGCCCTGGAGACCCCCGAGTGGGCCGCCCGGGCCATCGCCGAGCACGGCGACCGGATCGCGGTCGGCCTGGACGTGCGCGGCACCACCCTCAAGGGCCGCGGCTGGACCAGCGAGGGCGGCGACCTCTACGAGACCCTCGCGCGCCTGGACTCCGAGGGCTGCGCCCGGTACGTCGTCACCGACATCGGCAAGGACGGCACCCTCACCGGCCCCAATCTGGAGCTGCTGCGCAACGTCTGCGCCGCCACCGACCGGCCCGTCGTCGCCTCCGGCGGCATCTCCTCCCTGGACGACCTGCGGGCGCTGTCCGAGCTCGTCCCGCTGGGCGTCGAGGGCGCCATCGTCGGCAAGGCCCTGTACGCGAAGGCCTTCACCCTGGAAGAAGCACTGAAGGTGGTCTCCGCATGAGCTCCGACGCGATCCGCCGCATCTCCTCCGGCGGCCCCTACGAGGACGTCATCGCGTACTCCCGGGCCGTCCAGCTCCCCAACGGCCTCGTCCTCGTCTCCGGCTGCACCGCCGCCGACGCCGGCGGCCCGTACGACCAGGCGATCGCCGCCTTCGGCGTCGCCTTCAAGGCCCTCGCCCAGGCCGGTCTCGGCCCGGAGCACGTGGTCCGCACCCGCATGTACCTGACCCACGCCCGCGACGTGGACGACGTGGGCCGCGCCCACAAGGAGCTGTTCGACGCCGTCCGCCCCGCCGCGACGATGCTCATCGTCTCCGGCTTCGTCGACCCGAGCATGGTCGTCGAGGTGGAGGTCGAGGCGTACGGCCCGGTCCAGGAGGCCTCCGCATGACCCTCGCCGTACGGGTGATCCCCTGCCTTGACGTGGACAACGGCCGGGTCGTCAAGGGCGTCAACTTCCAGAACCTGCGCGACGCCGGCGACCCGGTCGAGATGGCCAAGCTGTACGACGCCGAGGGCGCCGACGAGCTGACCTTCCTCGACATCACCGCGTCCTCCGGGAACCGCGAGACCACCTACGACGTGGTGCGGCGGACCGCGGAGCAGGTCTTCATCCCGCTCACCGTGGGCGGCGGCGTCCGCGCCGCGGACGACGTGGACAAGCTGCTGCGCGCGGGCGCGGACAAGGTGGGCGTGAACACCGCCGCCATCGCCCGCCCCGATCTCATCCGGGAGATCGCGGAGCGCTTCGGCCGCCAGGTCCTCGTCCTGTCCGTGGACGCGCGCCGCACCGAGTCGGGTTCCTTCGAGGTCACCACGCACGGCGGGCGCCGGGGCACCGGCATCGACGCCGTCGAGTGGGCGCACCGGGCGGCCGAGCTGGGCGCCGGGGAGATCCTGCTGAACTCGATGGACGCCGACGGCACGAAGGACGGCTACGACACCCAGATGATCGCGGCCGTGCGCAAGCACGTCACCGTGCCGGTGATCGCCTCCGGCGGCGCCGGCGGGCTGGCGCACTTCGCGCCGGCGATCGACGCGGGCGCCGACGCGGTCCTGGCGGCGTCGGTGTTCCACTTCGGTGACCTGCGGATCTCCGAGGTCAAGTCCGCGCTGCGGGAAGCGGGCCACCCGGTCCGCTGACGGCCTCCGCCCCGACCGCCGCGGGCTCTGCCCGGCCCCGCGCCTCAATCGCCGGCGGGGCTGGGGTGCGCCCGGTCGGGGTCCGACCCGCGGCTCGGCTCGGGGTCCGGCCCGCGGCCCGACCGGCGGCTCGGCTCGGGGTCCGGCTCGGGCGTCGTCAGAGGCCCAGTGCGGCCGTCGACAATTCGGCGACGGCCGTCTTCTCGCCGTCCAGGGCCACAGCGGCAGCGTCCTGGCGGCCGAAGCAGAACAGCGTCAGCTCCCCCGGCTCCCCCGTCACCGTCACCACCGGCGTGCCCTTGCGCGCCACCGCCGTCTGGCCGTTCGGGCGCCGCAGGACCAGGCCCACCGGCGAGCGCCGCCCCGTCAGGCGGGACAGCTTCTCCAGGCGCGACCACAGCGCGTCCGAGAACACCGGGTCCAGTTCCCTCGGCGTCCAGTCCGGCTGCGCCCGCCGGACGTCCTCCGCGTGGACGTAGAACTCCACCGCGTTCGCCGCCTCGTCGATCTGCTTGAGCGCGTACACCGACATCCTCGGCGGCCCGGTGCGGATCAGCCGTACGAGCTCGTCGTACGGCTTGGCCCCGTACTCCGCCATCGCCCGGTCCAGGCGGTCCTTCAGCACGTTCAGCAGCAGCCCGCCCGCCGCGTCCGGCCGACGCTCCCGGACCACCACGTGCGCGGCCAGTTCACGGCAGGTCCAGCCGTCGCACAGCGTGGGGGCGTCCGGACCCGCCGCTTCCAACAGGTCCGCCAGCAACAGGCGTTCGCGCTTCGCATGGGTAGACATGCCGCTCAGCCTACGGCCGGAACCCGTCGTAGGGCTGCTCATCAGGCGGACAGGGATCCTTTCCGGGCATTCCCGACCGGCACAATGGCCCCATGAGTACGACCCCCCGCCCCGGCGGTCTCGACCCCGCCGTCGCCGAGCGCCTCAAGCGCTCCCCGGACGGCCTGGTACCGGCCATCGCCCAGCAGTACGACACCGGTGAGGTGCTGATGCTCGGCTGGATGGACGACGAGGCGCTGCACCGCACCCTGACCACCGGCCGCTGCACCTACTGGTCCCGCAGCCGCCAGGAGTACTGGGTCAAGGGTGATACTTCCGGCCACTTCCAGCACGTGAAGTCCGTCGCGCTCGACTGCGACGCCGACACCGTGCTCGTCAAGGTCGACCAGGTGGGGGCCGCCTGCCACACCGGCGCACGCACCTGCTTCGACGCCGATGTCCTGCTCAGTGACGCGAAATAGGTAGGGTCCCACGCCATGGATCTTGAGACGTTCCGCAAGCTCGCGCTCGACCGCCGCGTCATCCCCGTGAGCCGCAAGCTGCTGGCCGACGGGGACACTCCCGTCGGCCTCTACCGCAAGCTGGCCGCCGAACGCCCGGGCACCTTCCTGCTGGAGTCCGCGGAGAACGGGCGCTCCTGGTCCCGCTACTCCTTCGTGGGCGTGCGCAGCGACTCCACCCTGACCGTCCGGGACGGCCGGGCGCACTGGATCGGCACCCCGCCCGTCGGCGTACCCGTCGACGGCGACCCGCTCGAAGCCCTGCGCGCCACCGTCGAGGCCCTGCACACCCCCCGTGACCTGGCGGGCGGCATGCCGCCCTTCACCGGGGGCATGGTCGGCTACCTCGGCTACGACATCGTGCGCCGCCTGGAGCGCATCGGCGAGCACGGCGCGGACGACCTGCGGCTGCCCGAGCTGACGATGATGCTGACCTCCGACCTGGCGGTCATGGACCACTGGGACGGCACCGTCCAGCTCATCGCCAACGCCATCAACCACAACGACCTCGACTCGGGCGTGGACGAGGCGTACGCGGACGCCGTCGCCCGCCTCGACGCCATGGAGTCGGACCTCGCGCGGCCGGCCCCCTACGTGCCGGCCCCGCTGCCGGCCTCCGAGCTGCCGGAGTTCTCCGCGCTGTGGGGCGGCGAGAAGTACCGCAGCGCCGTCGAGGACATCAAGGAGCGGATCCGGGCCGGCGAGGCCTTCCAGGTGGTGCCCTCGCAGCGGTTCGAGACCCCCTGCCACGCCTCGGCGCTGGACGTCTACCGGGTGCTGCGGGCCACCAACCCGTCCCCGTACATGTACCTCTTCCGCTTCGAGGACGGCTTCGACGTGGTCGGCTCCAGCCCCGAGGCGCTGGTGAAGGTCGAGGACGGGCGGGCGATGGTCCACCCGATCGCCGGTACCCGCCACCGGGGCGCGACCCCGCAGGAGGACAACGACCTCGCCGAGGAGCTGCTGGCCGACCCGAAGGAGCGCGCCGAGCACCTGATGCTCGTCGACCTGGGCCGCAACGACCTGGGCCGGGTCTGCGAGCCGGGCTCCGTGGAGGTCGTGGACTTCATGGGCATCGAGCGGTACTCCCACGTCATGCACATCGTGTCCACCGTCACCGGCCGGGTCGCCGAGGGCAGGACGGCCTTCGACGTGCTCACGGCCTGCTTCCCGGCCGGCACCCTCTCCGGCGCGCCGAAGCCCCGCGCGATGCAGATCATCGAGGAGCTGGAGCCGTCCCGCCGGGGCCTGTACGGGGGCTGCGTGGGCTACCTGGACTTCGCCGGGGACTCCGACACGGCCATCGCGATCCGCACCGCGCTGCTGCGCGACGGGACGGCGTACGTCCAGGCGGGCGCCGGGGTCGTCGCCGACTCGGTGCCGGAGCTGGAGGACGCGGAATGCCGGAACAAGGCCGCCGCGGTGCTGCGCGCGGTGGGTGCGGCGAACCGCCTCCACAGCTCCTGAGGGCGTAGGGGATAGTGGGGTACGTGAGTGCCGTACCCCCGCCCCGAAACGATTCCGCCCCGGAGCCCCCCGAGGCCGAGGCGCCCGATGCCGGGAGCCCCGCGTCCGGCGGCCGCCGCAGCGTGGCCGTCGCCCTGCTGCTCGGCACGCTCGGTGCCACCGTCGTGCTGCTCGCCTCCGGCCGGACCTGGGCCCGGGGCACCGCCGCCGTCGGAGGCGGTTCGCTGCCGCTGACCGCGGACGGGCGGGCCGTCACCGGTCTCCCCGCCGCGCTGGCCATCGTGGGGCTCGCCGCCCTGGTCGCCGTTTTCGCCGTCCGGGGCAGGGGTCGGCTGCTGGTCTCCGGGCTGCTCGCGCTCAGCGGCCTGGGCGCCGGGCTCGCCGCCGTGCTCGGCGCGGACGGCCGCAGCGCCCTGGACGCGGAGGCCGCCCGCACCACGGCGGACACCGCCGCACGGGTGGCGGGCCTGACCCAGACGGCGTGGCCGCACGTCACGGCGGCCGGTGCGGCCCTGATCCTGATCGCCGGACTGCTGGCGTTGCGCTTCGGGCGCGGCTGGCCCTCGATGGGCGGCCGCTACGAGCGGGACGGCAGCCCCCGACCGCGCAGGCCGGCGGCGGTGGACCCGGACCGGCCCGAGGACCTGTGGAAGGCTCTGGACCGGGGCGAGGACCCGACCCGCTGAGGCGAGCCCACCGGTACGGGCCCCGGCGGTACGGCCCGGGGCCGGGATCGTCGCCCCGGCCCGCGCACCGACCCCCCTGGGCGGGGACCCCGCCCGGTGCGGGACAATGACACCGAGCGTTCGACACAGCACGTGCGACAGAGCAAACGAGGAGCAACTCATGGCGGGCACTAGCCACGGACACACCCCGGCCGCCTGGACCGGTGTCATCATCGCCTTCATCGGTTTCTGCATCTCCGGCGCCTTCATGGTGCTGGCGAACCCGCTCGGCTTCTACGCCGGTCTCGTCGTCGTCGTTCTCGGCGGTGTCGTCGGCATGGCGATGCGGGCCGCGGGCATGGGCGCGCCCAAGGCCCCCCACAAGGACCTCGCCGAGGTCATCGCCGCGGCCAAGGTCCCGGCCAAGGTCTGAGACGTCCGAGCGGCCGAAAGGCGCGGCCCCGCCGGGCTGCGCCTTTTGTCATGATCGGAGACAATCGCCGGGTGGACGCCCCGCACACCCCTGATCCCGCGCCGCCGACGGCGGCCCCGGCGCCGTACGATTCCGGGCCGACGGCGGCCCCCGCGCCGTACGCGCCCGCCGTCCGAGCCTCCCGGGCGCGGCGGCTGGCCGCCCCGGCGCTCACCCTGGCGGGGGCCGTCGCGGCCTTCGCGTACGTGGGCGCAGTGGACCCGAACGAGCCCGGCCACTACCCGGTGTGCCCGCTGCTGAGGCTGACCGGCATCCTCTGCCCCGGCTGCGGCGGCCTGCGCAGCGCCCACGCGTTCGCCCACGGCGATCTGCTCGCGGCTCTCGGGGCGAATGCCCTCGCCGTCATCGGCTACTTCGCCTTCGCGGGGTTCACGGCCCTGTGGCTGGTTCGGGCCTACCGGGGCGGGGCCGTTCCCCGGCTCGCCCTGAGGCCTCCGTACTGGTGGGCCCTCGCCGTGGTGGCCGCGGTGTTCGCCGTGGTCCGGAATCTTTCTTTCGGGTCGGCGCTGGCCCCCTGAGTCCCGTGCGGGGCCCGGATGAAGCCCGGGTTCCGCATGTCCAGGTACTGGGACGCCCTCCCGCACGTGCGGAGACCGTGGCGACCTGCGGATACCATTTGAGTGCTGACCTTGCGGTGGTACGTGTCCGCAAGGCGGCCGACCGTCATCGACCCGGAAGGGGGCCGCTCGCGTGAGTGTGCTCGACGAGATCATCGAAGGGGTCCGCGAAGACCTTGCCGAACGGCAGGCCCGCGTGAGCCTCGACGAGCTCAAGGAGCGTGCCGCCAAGGCGCCCCAGGCCAAGGACGGCGTCGCCGCACTGCGCGGCGACAGCGTCAAGGTGATCTGCGAGGTCAAGCGCTCCAGCCCGTCGAAGGGCGCGCTGGCCGCGATCGCCGATCCCGCCGCGCTCGCCGCCGACTACGAGGCGGGCGGTGCGGCGGTCATCTCCGTCCTCACCGAGCAGCGTCGTTTCGGCGGCTCGCTGGCCGACCTGGAGGCCGTCCGCGCACGCGTGGACATCCCGATCCTGCGCAAGGACTTCATCGTCACGGCGTACCAGCTCTGGGAGGCCCGCGCCTACGGCGCCGACCTCGCGCTGCTGATCGTCGCGGCCCTGGACCAGGAGGCGCTCGTCTCCCTCATCGAGCGGGCCGAGTCCATCGGCCTCACCCCGCTCGTCGAGGTCCACGACGAGGAAGAGGTCGAGCGCGCCGTCGACGCCGGCGCCAGGATCATCGGCGTCAACGCCCGCAACCTCAAGGACCTCAAGGTCGACCGCTCCACCTTCGAGCGCGTCGTCCAGGAGATCCCGGCCCACATCGTGAAGGTCGCCGAGTCCGGCATCCGCGGACCGCACGACCTGATCGCCTACGCCAACGAGGGCGCCGACGCGGTCCTCGTCGGGGAGTCCCTGGTCACCGGCCGCGACCCGAAGTCGGCCGTGGCCGACCTCGTCGCCGCCGGCGCCCACCCCGCCCTGCGCCACGGGCGGAGCTGACCCTCCCGTGCCCCACGACCGTCCCCTCGTCCGCACCCGACCCGGCCGCCGCGGCCCGGTCGACGTGCCGACGGCGCACGCGCCCCTGGCGCGCGGCTGCCGCCCCCGCGGCTGCCGCGCCCCGGCCCGGCGCGTGCACGGGCGGCGGGTGCGGTACGTGATCGGCTCCGAGCCGGGGCAGGTCAACGGCATGCGATGGCGCCGCGGAGACGCGCTGTAACGAGGGGACGCCGCGCGGCGAACGCCGCGCCGCTCCCGTACGGCCCGCCGCCCGAGCCGCCGGCTCCGGACGCGGGTCGTCCCGTCACCGTACGCACGGCATCCCCAGCGGGGTGCGCGCGTCCCGGGCGGGCGGCGCCATACGGTGAATCCATCCCGCCGCATCGCATCCCGTAGGAGCACTGGACATGTCCAGCGAGTTCTTCGTTCCGGACCCGGAGGGTCACGTCCCCGACGCCGAGGGCTACTTCGGCGCATTCGGAGGCAAGTTCATCCCGGAGGCGCTCGTCGCCGCCGTGGACGAGGTCGCCGTCGAGTACGAGAAGGCCAAGGGCGACCCGGCCTTCGCCGCCGAGCTCAACGACCTGATGGTCCACTACACCGGCCGGCCCAGCGCCCTGACCGAAGTGCCCCGGTTCGCCGAGCACGCCGGCCACGCGCGGATCTTCCTCAAGCGCGAGGACCTCAACCACACCGGCTCGCACAAGATCAACAACGTGCTGGGCCAGGCGCTCCTGACCAAGCGCATGGGCAAGACCCGCGTCATCGCCGAGACCGGCGCGGGCCAGCACGGCGTGGCCACCGCCACCGCCTGCGCCCTCTTCGGCCTTGAGTGCACCATCTACATGGGCGAGATCGACACCCGGCGCCAGGCTCTGAACGTGGCCCGCATGCGCATGCTGGGCGCCGAGGTCATCGCGGTGAAGTCCGGGTCCCGGACCTTGAAGGACGCCATCAACGAGGCGTTCCGCGACTGGGTCGCCAACGTGGACCGGACCCACTACCTCTTCGGTACCGTCGCCGGCCCGCACCCCTTCCCGGCCATGGTCCGCGACTTCCACCGGGTCATCGGCGTCGAGGCCCGCCGGCAGATCCTGGAGCGCGTTGGGCGCCTGCCCGACGCCGTGGCGGCCTGCGTGGGCGGCGGCTCCAACGCCATCGGCCTCTTCCACGCGTTCATCCCGGACGCCGGCGTCCGCCTCGTCGGCTTCGAGCCGGCCGGGCACGGCGTGGAGACCGGCGAGCACGCGGCCACGCTGACCGCGGGCGAGCCGGGCATCCTGCACGGCTCCCGTTCGTACGTCCTCCAGGACGAGGAGGGCCAGATCACCGAGCCCTACTCGATCTCGGCCGGACTGGACTACCCGGGCATCGGCCCGGAGCACTCCTACCTCAAGGACTCCGGCCGCGGCGAGTACCGCGCGGTCACCGACGACGCCGCGATGCAGGCCCTGCGCCTGCTCTCCCGCACGGAGGGCATCATCCCGGCGATCGAGTCGGCGCACGCCCTCGCGGGTGCGCTCGACCTCGGCAAGGAGCTGGGCAAGGACGGCCTGATCGTGGTCAACCTGTCCGGCCGCGGCGACAAGGACATGGACACGGCCGCCCGCTACTTCGGCCTGTACGACACCGACGGGGAAGTCGCCGAGAACGAGTTCTCCGAGGGGGACGACAAGTGAACGCCACCCACCCCGCCGCAGCGGCCAAAGGCAACATCGAACTGCTGACCGCGACCCTCGCCAAGGCGAAGTCCGAGGACCGGGCCGCCCTGATCGCCTACCTCCCGGCCGGCTTCCCGACCGTCGACGGCGGCATCGAGGCCGTCAAGGCCGTCGTCGAGGGCGGCGCCGACATCGTCGAGATCGGGCTGCCGCACAGCGACCCGGTCCTGGACGGCCCCGTCATCCAGACCGCCGACGACATCGCCCTGCGCGGCGGTGTGAAGATCGCCGACGTGATGCGGACCGTACGGGAGGCCCATGCGGCGACCGGCGCCCCGGTGCTGGTGATGACGTACTGGAACCCCATCGACCGCTACGGCGTCGAGCGGTTCACCGCCGAACTGGCGGCGGCCGGCGGCGCGGGCTGCATCCTGCCCGACCTGCCGGTGCAGGAGTCCGCGCTGTGGCGCGAGCACGCGGACGAGCACGGCCTGGCGACCGTCTTCGTCGTGGCCCCCAGCAGCAAGGACGAGCGGCTGGCCACCATCACGGAGGCCGGCTCCGGCTTCGTCTACGCCGCCTCCCTCATGGGGGTCACCGGCACCCGCGCATCGGTCGGCACCCAGGCGCAGGACCTGGTGCGGCGCACCCGGGCCACGCCCGGCGCCGCCGGCGGGCTTCCGGTCTGCGTCGGCCTGGGCGTCTCCAACGCCGCCCAGGCCCAGGAAGTGGCGGGCTTCGCCGACGGTGTGATCGTCGGATCGGCCTTCGTGAAGCTGCTGCTGGACGCGCCGGACCTGCCGACCGGGCTGGCCGCCGTACGGGGGCTTGCGGGCGAGCTTGCGGAAGGCGTACGCAGGAGCTGACGCCGAGCGGTTCCCCGGCGGGTTCTGTAGCCCGATCGGGTGGAAGTGGGGGCAGGGAGGCACGCGAGTGCCTCCCTGCTTCGTTTGGCGGAACGTGAGTGAGAAGAACGACGGTGCGAACCGCGACGAGACGAAACGATCGGCCCGGGAGCGACTCCTCGCGGAGCGCGAGCGGGAGAAGGCCCGGGACAAGCGCCGGCGGACCCTCCTCGTGTCGGCGGCGGTGGTCGGAGTGCTCGGCCTGGCCGCCGTGGTCGGCCTGATCGCGGCCAACACCGGCAAGGACGGGGCCGACAAGGCGGGCCCGGTGGTCGCTCCCTCCGGGGCCACGGGCCAGGACGCGCTCGCCATCCGGACGGGCCGGGCCGGGGCGAAGTCCACCCTGACGGTGTGGGAGGACTTCCGCTGCCCCGCCTGCAAGGCCTTCGAGGACAACTACCGGGCCGTGGTCCACGAGCTGGAGGAGAAGGGGCTCCTCAAGGTCGACTACCACCTGGTCACCCTCATCGACGGGAACATGGGCGGCAGCGGCTCGCTGAAGGCGGCGAACGCGGCCGCCTGCGCGCAGGACGTGGGCAAGTTCGCCCCGTACCACGACGTGCTCTTCGTGAACCAGCCCGAGGAGGTCGACGACGCCTACGGCAAGAACGCGAAGCTGCTGGAGCTGGCCGGCACGGTGGACGGGCTGGACACCCCCGCCTTCCGGGCGTGCGTCGAGAACGGCACGCACAACAGCTGGGTGGGCAAATCGCAGGAGGCGTTCCGCGCCGGCAAGTTCCGGGGCACCCCGACGGTGCTGCTGGACGGCAAGGACATCTTCTCCGACCAGGCCGACCCGCTGACCCCGCAGAAGCTGAAGGAGCGGGTGGAAGCCGCGGCCAAGGGCTCCGGCGGCGGGAGCGCGAAGGGGACGCCCAAGGCGTCGTCATCGGCGTCGTCATCGGCCTCGGCGACGCCGTCGGCCGCGTCGAGGACCTCGTCCACGAAGGGCTCCGGGACCGGTTCCGCGAGCGGCGCCTCGGCCGGTGCCGCGGGGACCGCCGGGGAGTGAGCGGCGCCCGCGCCGTGTGTTGATTTGATTTCGCTTGCCGGGCGGGTTGCGGTCCGCACCGCCCGGCAGGGTAGCGTCAGGTCTGCCATGGACCTTGCTTACATCCCAAGCCCGTCGACCGGCGTGATCCATCTCGGACCGATCCCGCTCCGCGGCTACGCGTTCTGCATCATCATCGGCGTCTTCGTCGCCGTCTGGCTCGGCAACCGGCGCTGGATCGCGCGCGGCGGAAAGCCGGGCACGGTCGCGGACATCGCCGTGTGGGCGGTGCCCTTCGGCCTGGTCGGTGGTCGCCTGTACCACGTGATCACCGACTACCAGCTCTACTTCGGCGAGGGCCGCAACTGGGTCGACGCCTTCAAGATCTGGGAGGGCGGCCTCGGCATCTGGGGTGCCATCGCGCTCGGCGCGGTGGGTGCCTGGATCGGCTGCCGGCTGCGCGGCATCCCGCTGCCGGCCTGGGCGGACGCCCTGGCCCCCGGGATCGCGCTGGCCCAGGCCTGCGGCCGCTGGGGCAACTGGTTCAACCAGGAGCTCTACGGCCGGGCCACCGACCTGCCGTGGGCGGTGGAGATCACCGCGGGCCCGAACCGGGACGCGGGCACCTACCACCCGACCTTCCTCTACGAGTCGCTGTGGTGCGTCGGCGTCGCCCTGCTGGTCATCTGGGCCGACCGCCGCTTCACGCTCGGCCACGGGCGGGCCTTCGCCCTGTACGTCGCCGCGTACTGCGTCGGCCGCAGCTGGATCGAGTACATGCGCGTCGACGAGGCGCACCACATCCTGGGCCTGCGCCTGAACGTGTGGACCTCGATCGTCGTCTTCGTCCTGGCCGTCGTGTACTTCGTGCTGTCGGCGAAGCTGCGGCCGGGCCGCGAGGAGGTCGTGGAACCGGAGCGCCCCGGTGCCAAGGGCGGGGACGCCCCGGACACCACGGAGGGCGACGCGAAGGCTGACACCGCGGCCGGGTCCGAGGCCGAGCCCGCCCCCCGCGCGGCGGAGCCGAAGGACGCCGCGCCCGCGACGGCCGCGGCCCCGGAAGGCGCCGTGAAGACGGCGACGGACACCAAGGCCGACCTGCGCAAGGGGGAGCCGGCCGACGGCGACGCCCCGGAGGCCGACAAGCCCTGACCGCGAACCGGTCCGCAGGGGGGTGCCGCGCACGCGCGGCGCCCCCCTTTCGCATGCCCCCGGCTCCGCCCTTCCCGGCCTCCCGCCCGCGCTGTCGGACCCGACTGGCATGATCATCTCCGACCACCGTGACACGAGGGGGAGACCATGACCGACAAGCCGAGAACCGCCCGCCGGGCACTGCTGACCGGAGCCGTGGCCGGACTGGCCGGCGCGACCGCGCTGTCCGCCGCCGGCAGTGCGGCCGCCGCGCCCGCGGCCGCACCGGACCGGTTCGACGTCAAGGCCCACGGAGCGGTCGGCGACGGCTCCACCGACGACACCGTCGCCGTCCAGGCGGCCCTCGACGCGGCGGCCGCGGCGGGCGGCGGCACCGTCTACTTCCCCGTCGGCAAGTACCTGGTCAAGCCGACCCCCGCCCGACCGGCCCTGGAGGTGAAGGCCGACGGCATCCGGCTCGCCGGCGCCGGCGCCAAGGCCGCCACCCTGATCAAGGGCGGCGACGGCATCCTGCTGCGCATGTCCGGCAGCGGACCGGCGTACTCCACCGGCGCCACGCACCGCCGCTACTGCGCGATCGAGAACCTCGGCTTCAACGGCAACCGCAAGACCGGCCTGCTGCTGGAGCTCTACTACAACAACAACTCCTACTTCCGCGACGTCTTCATGTCCTCCAACAACGACATGTGCGTGGACGCCGTCGAGTTCTGGGACTCCCGCTTCTACAACCTCGTCATCGAGGACTGCACCGGCACCACCGGCAGCACCACCCAGCCCAACGTCTGGCTGCGCAACGCCTCCTCCGCCACCGAGGGCGCCTGGGGCCACAGCAAGGACAACATCAACCAGATCCACTTCATCGGCTGCCGGCTGGAGGCCTTCGGCACCGGCGCGCTGTGGATCGGCCAGGGCGCCGTCACCCTGAACAACCCCAACGGGATCTACCTCACGGACTGCAAGTTCGAGACCTCCCGGATGCGGGGCGGCCCCCACCTGAAGACCGACGCGGGCTGCAAGCACGTCTACGCGACCAACATCTACTGCTACGCGGGCGACTTCGCCGAGGGCACCCCGGCCACCGCCCGGAACATCATCAGCTGGGCGGCGAGCTCCAGCGCCCTGGAGAACGTGGTCATCGCCAACCGGGACAAGGCCACGGTCAACGCGGGCGTGGCCCTGTACTCGGGCCCCGGATCCACCGCCGTGCTGCGCAACGTCGTCGGCCTCTACGGCACCGCGCCCACCGGTACGCACATCTACTACGAGCAGTCGTCCACCGGCGACTTCCGGGTGGAGAACAGCTACGGCACCCTCGGGGCGCAGGCGACCGGCACGATCCCGGTCAAGAACGCCCCCAACCCGCCGCTGCGGCTGGTCTCCGGGCCCGTCACCGACGCCTCCTTCACGCGCCAGCCGCTCGACGGCACCATGGCCGTGGACTCCGCCAACAAGCGGCTCTACATACGCGTCGGCGGCAAGTGGCTCTGGTCCGCCCTCAACGCGTAGCCCCCCGCCGTGACAGCTCCAGGGTGCGGTGCGCCGCCGCCACGACGGCCGGATCCACGAACCGGCCGTCGGGCAGCGCCAGGGCGCCCGGGGTGGCCCGCGCGGCGCTGAGCACCTGCTCGGCGGCGACGACCTCCTCGGGGCCGGGCAGGTAGGCCCGCTCGATCACAGGGAGCTGGCGCGGGTGGATGGCCGCCCGCCCGAGGAAGCCGAGGGAGCGGCCGCGGACGCACGAGGCGGCCAGCGCCTCCAGGTCCCGGATGTCCGGGAACACCGACTGCGCCGGGGCCGTCAGCCCGGCCGCCCGGGCCGCCACCACGACCCGGGCCCGGCACCAGTCCAGGCCCTCCTCCGCGCTCACGGCCAGATCCGCCCGCAGATCGGCCTCGCCGAGGGAGAGCCCGCGCAGCGCGGGGTGCGCGCGGGCGATGTCGTAGGCGTGCTCCACGCCCAGCGCGGACTCCAGCAGGGCGTACAGGCCCACCCCGCCGGTGCGGTCGGCGACCGCCGTGATCTGCTCCGGGGCGCTGATCTTGGGCAGCCGGAGCCCGGCGAGGCCGTGCAGTCCGGCGAGGGCGGTCAGGTCGGCGCCGCCCCAGGGCGAGTCCAGGGCGTTGACGCGGACGTGGACGGGGACCGGGGGGCGCGAGCCCAGCAGCTCGGCGGTGGCGGCGCGGGCGTACTCCTTGCGGGAGGCCGGTACCGCGTCCTCCAGGTCCACGATGACGGCGTCCGCTCCGCAGCCGAGCGCCTTCGCCACCACCTCCGGACGGTCGCCCGGTGCGTACAGCCAGGTCAGGATCACAGTGCCCCCTCCTTTCGCAGCGTGGTGATCTCTGCCTCCGTCAGGCCGAGTTCGGTCAGGACCTCGTCGGTGTCCGCGCCGTGCGGGCGGCCGGCCCAGCGGATGGCGCCGGGCGTCTCGGAGAGCCGGAAGAGGACGTTCTGCATCCGCAGCGGGCCGAGCTCCGGGTCCTCGACCTCGGTGACCGTGTCGAGGGCCGCGTACTGCGGGTCCGCCATCACGTCCCGGACGTCGTAGACCCGCGCCACGGCCGCCTCGGCGTCCTCGAAGGCGGCGACGACCTCCTCGGCCTCGTGCCGGGCGATCCAGCTCCCGACGGCCTCGTCCAGGACGTGCGCGTGCCCGGCGCGGCCCGAACCCGTCGCGAACCAGGGCTCGGTGATCAGGTCCGGCCGGCCCACCAGGCGCACCACCCGCTCGGCGATGGACTGGGTGGAGGCGGAGACCGCCAGCCAGCGGCCGTCCGCGCTGCGGTAGGTGTTGCGCGGGGCGTTGTTGCCCGAGCGGTTGCCGGTGCGGGGCTGGACGTAGCCGAGCTGGTCGTACCAGAGCGGGTGCGGGCCGAGCACGGTGAGGATCGGCTCGATGATCGCCAGGTCCACGACCTGGCCGCGACCGGTGTGCTCGCGCCCGGCGAGGGCGGTCATCACCGCGTACGCCGTGGTCAGCGCGGCGATCGAGTCCGCCAGCCCGAAGGGAGGCAGCGTCGGCGGGCCGTCCGGCTCGCCGGTGATCGCGGCGAACCCGCTCATGGCCTCGGCGAGGGTGCCGAAGCCCGGCCGGCGCGCGTACGGGCCGTACTGGCCGAAGGCGGTCACGCGGGCCAGCACCAGGCGCGGGTTGACGGCGGACAGCTCGGGCCAGCCCAGCCCCCACCTCTCCAGGGTGCCGGGCCGGAAGTTCTCGACGATCACGTCGGCGGTGGCGGCCAGGCGCAGCAGGGTGTCCCGGCCGCCGGGGGCGGACAGGTCGAGGGTCATCGTCCGCTTGTTCCGGCCGAGCAGTTTCCACCACAGGCCGACGCCGTCCTTGGCGGGGCCGTGGCCCCGGGACGGGTCGGGTCGGCCGGGGTGCTCGATCTTGACCACCTCGGCGCCGAAGTCGCCGAGCAGGGTGGCGGCGAGGGGTCCGGCGAAGAGGGTGGCGAGGTCGAGGACGCGCAACCCCCGCAGGGGCCCGGCGCCGTCGCCCCGCGCGGCGGCCCCGTGCCCGGGGGCGCGGCCGTCCCCGTACCCCGGGGCAGCGGCGGTTTCGTCCCCCGGGTACGGATCGGCGACCCCGGCCGGCTCCCGGGCGTCCCCGTGGCCGTCCCGACCGGTGGCGCGGCTCACGAGGCGGCTCCGGGCGCCGCCTCGGACGCGTTCCCGGGCGGCCGTTCCGGTACCGGATCACGTCCGGCGAGGGCGCGGGCAAAGGCGTCGGTCTCGGCGCGGGTCGGCATCGAGTCCTGGGCGCCGGGGCGCTGGACGGAGAGCGCCGCGGCCGCCGAGGCCCAGTGCAGCGCCTGCGGCACCGGCCGGCCCTCGCCCAGGGCCACCGCCAAGGCGCCGACGAAGGTGTCCCCGGCCGCGGTGGTGTCCACCGCCCGGACCCGGGGCGCGGGCACGATCAGTGGTTCCCGGCCGCGGGCGGCGTACAGCGACCCGGCGGCGCCCAGGGTGACGACCACCTCCGGTACGTCCTCCAGCAGCGCGGCGGCGGCCAGGTACGGGTCGGTGAGCCCGGTGAGCGCCGCCGCCTCGTGCTCGTTGGGGACCAGCAGGTCGACGGCGGCGAGGAGTCCGGCGGGCAGCGGTTGTACGGGAGCCGGGGTGAGCACCGTACGGACGCCGTGCGCACGGGCCGCGAGGGCGCCGGCCAGGACGGTCCCCGGCGGGAGTTCGAGCTGGAGCAGCAGCGAGTCGGCCGCGCCGATCCGGCTGTCGTCACCCGCCTCCAGCCCGGTGACGCGCGCGTTGGCGCCGGGGATGACGACGATGCTGTTGCCGCCCTCGTCGTCCACGGTGATGTGGGCGGTGCCGCTGGGGCCCTCGACGGTGCGCAGGGCCGCGGTCTCGACCCCGGCGGCGGCGAGCGAGGAGCGCAGCCGGACACCGAACTCGTCGGCCCCCACCGCCCCGATCATCACCACCTCGCCGCCGCAGCGGGCGGCCGCGACGGCCTGGTTGGCGCCCTTGCCGCCGGGGACGGTGCGGAACTCGCGGCCGGTGACGGTCTCCCCGAGGCGGGGGGCCTTGGGGACGTAGGCGACGAGGTCCATGTTCGTACTGCCGAGCACGGCGATGGCCGTCATGAGCGTGCTGCCTCCTGTGCGGTGAGAGCGAGGGTGAGCCGGGCGAGGGCGTCGAAGCCGATGCCGTCGAAGCCGGGGACGGTGGTGGCGAGACGGTTCTTGAGGGGTGCGGTCCAGCGGTGCGGGAGTCGCTCGGGCGAGCCGGCGAGGAGGCCGGCGAGGGCGCCGGCGGTGGCGCCGTTGGAATCGGTGTCCCAGCCGCCGGACACCGCGCGGCAGACGGAGTGGGTGAAGTCGCCGTCGGCGTGGGTCAGGGCGGCGGCGATCAGGGCGGTGTTGGGCACGGCATGCACCCAGTGGTAGTGCCCGTACCGGGCGTGCAGCCCGTCGACGACGCCGTCGAACCCCGTTCCCCGACCGGCGGCGTCGAGGGCGGCGCGGACACCGAACCGGACGGCCTCCGCGAGGCGCGAGCGGGGCGGTACGACGGCCAGCCCGGCCCGGAGGGCGGCGTGCACGTCGGCGCGGCCGGTGGCGGCCTCGGCGGTGGCGGCGGCGACGAAGAGCGCGGCGTAGACGCCGTTGCCGGTGTGGGTCAGGGCGGCGTCCCGGTAGGCCTGGGCCGCGGCGGCGGCCGGGTCGCCGGGGTTGGTCCAGCCGTGTACGTCGGCGCGGATCAGGGCGCCGATCCACTCCCGGAACGGGTTGCGGTGGGTGGCGGTGGCGGGCGGCTCCAGCCCGAGGAGGAGGTTGCGGTACGCGATGCGCTCGGCGGTGAAGGTCCGTCCGGCGGGCAGCTCGTCGAGCCAGAGCCGGGCGACGTCGGCCGTGGTGAAGCCCTTGCCGTGCCGCTGGAGGAGGAGCAGGCCGAGGAGCGGGTAGTTGAGGTCGTCGTCCTCGGGCATGCCGTCGATGTTCTCGGCGAGCGAGGTGGGGGCGGAGCGGCGGTTCCAGGGATGGGCGGCCAGCAGCTCCGGCGGGACGCCCTCGGCGGTGAACCAGTCGTCCAGCGGCCAGTTGCCCGCGGCGCGGGCCAGGGCGCGGATGGCGTGGAGCGGGAGCTTCTCGACGGGCTTGCCGAGCAGGCACCCGACGGCCCGCCCGACCCAGGCGGCCTCGAACCGCGCGGCCAGCGCCTCTGGGTCCGCCCCCGTGCAGCCGTGGCCTCCGTCCGGGCCTGGGCCGGGCGCGGCGGCCGGCCGGTGGGCGGGCCACGTCGCTCGGACGGCGGCCCAGGTCAGGGGCTCGTCGGCGGCGGCGGGGGAGGGGAGCCGGGCCAGCTCGTCCAGCAGTCGGCCGGCCAGGTCGCGCAGTTCCGGCGGGGCCGGGGACGGGGAGGCCCCGGCCCGTTCCGGGGCCGGACGGCCGCCCGCCGCCAGCCAGGTCCGCCGGACGGCCTCCGCGTCCCGCCCGTCCTCGGCCGCCTGCCGCAGCTCGTGCCCGAGGAGGTCCTCCGGTTGCGCCCAGGTGAGGCGTACGGACGCGCGCCCGCTCTGCCGCGCCGCCGCACTCCCGCCGCCCGGGCCGGGGCCCTCGGTGTCCGGGGCCGGCCGGCCGGTCGGGTCCGCCGCGTGCGGGGCCTGCCGGGCGGCGGATGTCGGGCGGGGGTGGCCGGAGCCGGGCCGGGCCCCGGCTCGGGTGGGGTCGTCGGTGGGGGGTGTCGGGTGGGGCGGGGTGCCGGGCTGGGTGGGGGAACCGGCCCCGGAGGGGGACGGCGGGGTCACCGGGGGGTGGTGAGGGCGGCGAAGGCGGACTGGTGGGCCAGGTGGCGGGAGCGGTCGAGGGCGAAGATCTCCCGGGCCACGGCGGCCAGTGCCCGGGCCGGGGCGTGCAGGTCCAGCCGGCTGGCCTCCGCGACCCGCTTGGCCCACCCCGCGGGGACCACGGCCTCACCGCCCAGGGCTCCGGCGATCGCCCCCGCCATCGTGGCGATGGAGTCGCAGTCCCGGCCGTAGTTGACCGCGCCGAGCACCGAGGCCTCGTACCCCCCGTCCGCGATCAGCAGCATGCCGAGCGCGATCGGGAGCTCCTCGACGGAATGCAGGCGCGACGGGCGCCGGGCGCCGAGCGAGGGCGCGCGGTAGTCCGGCCCGACCGAGTCGTAGGGGGTCACCGCCGCCCGCAGCGGGACCAGCGCCGACTCGAAGTCCCGGTGCGCGGAGGCCGCTTCCGTCACCGCCGCGATCGCTGCGCGCGTACCGTCCTTGGCCAGCGCGAGCGCCGTGTCCACCACCGACACGGCCGAGGCCCCCGGGACGCACGCGGCCGCCACGGCCGCCGCGAACACGCCCGCCGCCTCGCGTCCGTACGAGGACTGGTGCGCGCCCGCCACGTCCAGAGCCTCCGCGTACGCGCCCGCCGGGTTGCCCGCGTTGGCGATGCCGACCGGCGCCATGTACATCGCCGCGCCGCAGTTGACGATGTTGCCGCTGCCGGCCTCGCGCGGGTCCACGTGCCCGTAGTGCAGCCGGGTCACGATCCACTTCTCGGCGAGGAAGATCCGCTGCAGGGGCAGGGCCTCGGCCTCCAGCTCCGGGATCCAGCGCGGTACCCCCATCAGGTCCGGGACCAGGTGTTCGGCCACCGCGTAGGCGTCCAGGTGGTCCCGTACGGCCTCGTAGACCCGAACCAGCGCGTGCGTCATCAAGGTGTCGTCCGTGACGTGCCCGTCGCCCTTGTGGTACGGGGCGATGGGGCGGGCCGTGCGCCAATCCCCGTGCCAGGGGCCGACGATGCCGTGCACGCGGCCGCCGTGCCGTTCCACGATCTGGTCCGGGGTCCAGCCCTCCACCGGGCCGCCGAGCGCGTCGCCGACGGCGGCTCCGACGAGGGCGCCTGCCGCCCGGTCCTCCAACGTGAGCGTCATGTCCGAATCATCCCTTGGGTGAGGTGAGTTCCGTGCGCGTGAGGAGCGCGGCGAGTTCCACGAGGTCGGTGCCGGCCAGGCGGGGGAGCGCGCAGCCGGAGAGCGTGCGGCAGGCCTCGCGCCAGGCGGCGGGGATCGAGTCGCCGCCGCCGAGCGCGCCGGTCAGGGCGCCGGCCAGGGCGGGGGCGGAATCCGCGACGCGGGACAGGCAGGCCGCGGCCGGTACGGCCTCGGCCATCCTGCCGCGGGCGGCGGTCGCGAGGGCGAGGGCCACGGGGACGGTCTCGGCGGCGGCGATCCCGTAGCTGTAGACGTGGTCCACGATCTCGTGTTCGAGGGTGGGGACGATGGCGAAGGCGCCGCCCTCCGAGTGCGCGTCGAGGTGCGCGCGGGCGAGTGCGACGGCATGGCGGGCGTTGCGGCCGATCTCGGTGGACCCGGGGAGCTGTGCGAGGGCCGCCTCGACGGCCGCGTCGACGTCCGCGCCGCCGAGGGCGGTCGCGAGGGCGGCGGCCATGGCGCGGGCGCCGTGGACCCCGTCGCCGTCCTGGGAGTAGCGGGCGTCGAACTCGGCGAGGTCGGCCGCCGCCTCGGCGTCCCCGGGGTGGACGACGGCGAGGACGCAGGCGCGGACGCAGGCGGCGTCGTCGAAGTAGTGCGGGTTGTCGTGGCCGGTGGCGGGTGGACGCAGGCCGGCGGCGAGGTTGCCGAGGCCGGCCCGGACGGAGATCCGGGCGCGGAGCGGCAGGACGGCGGACTCGACTTCGGGGGCGCGTTCGGCCGCCGCCGCGACCTCGGAGGCGAGGGCGTTCCACGCGAGGTCGATGGCGGCGCGCATGCGGCGGGACCGGGAGAGGTCGCTGAGCAGGACACCGGCGGCGGTGATGACGGACTCGGCGACGAAGGCGGCCCACTCGGCGTCGTCGGAGGGGCCCAGGCGCAGGGGCTCGGGGGGCTGGTTCAGCGCGATGGGGACCGGGAGGGTGGTGGTGGCGTTCTGCTCGGCGAAGGTGTCGAGCTCGCGGGTGAGGCGGCGGGTCCACTCGGGCATCCGGCTGGCGCGGTGGCGCGCGGCAGGCCACCCGGCCGCGTCGCCTGCGGCGAGCCCGAGGAGCAGCCCCTCGATCCGGCGGGGTCCGGCCGGTGCGGGTGCCTCGGCGGCGGCGGTACGGGTGTGCGCGGGCGCGGTGCCGCCCCCGCGGGTGCCCGGCCCACTCCCCGGCATCCTCACGAGCACGTCGCCGCGGTGCCCGGTCCGGCCGACCGCGGCGGAGCCGACCGGTACCCCGACCCCGACCCCGACCCCGACCACGGCCCCGTTCCGGGTCGGCAGGTCGACCGCCGTTGCGGCGGGTGCGGCCCCTTCCCCGGTCCGGCCGGCCGCGGCGGAGCCGACCGGTACCCCGACCCCGACCCCGACCGCGGCCGCGGCCCCGCTCCGGGTCGGCAGGTCGACTGCCGTTGCGGCGGGCGCGGCCCCTTCCCCGGTCCGGGCGGGCGCGACGGAGCCGACCGGCACGTCGACCGCGGCTCCGGTCGGAGCCGCGGGGCCGCCGGCGGGCCGGCGGACCCAGGCGGTGAGCGGTTCGGGAGCGACCGGGCCCCTGCCGCCGCCGGAAGGAAGCACGGCCGGGGCCCCACTCCCGGGACCCACGGGGACGGCAACCAGGACCCCTGCCGAGGCGCCCGGCCTGCGGTTGTCCGGCGGCGGCGCCGCGAGGGCGGGCGGGCCGGTGTTGTCGGGGGCGGCGGTCGGGCCGGGGGGCTGGGTGTCCCCTACGGCGGACGGCCCCGCCGGGCCGTGGGGCGGAATGCCGGCCGGGCCGAAGGGGTGCGTCGGCGCCGGCCGTGCGCCCGGCCCGCGGTTGTCCGGCGGCGGCGCCGCAAGGGCGGGCGGGCCGGTGGTCGGGGTATTCGCCGAGGCGGCAGGGGCGGAGGGCGCCGGCCGTGCGGAGGGCCCGGTGGTGTCCGGTGGCGCCGCGAGGGCGGGTGTGGGGGTGGTCGGGGAGTGGGTGGGGTCCGGGGTGTACGGGGGTGGGGTCATCGGGGGGCCTCGTATTCCGGGGTGAGGAGGTCCGCGATGTCCAGGACGTGGTAGCCCCGCATCGAGGGGAGGCAGCTGCCCCGCACCGGCCCGATCGCCGACGCCCAGTCGGCGGGGATGGCGCCCGCCCCCGACGTGGCGCCGGCCAGCGCGCCCGCCACCGCCGCCGTGGTGTCCGCGTCGCGCCCCATGTTCACGGCCGTGAGCACCGAGGACGCGAAGTCGCCCGCGCAGGCGGCGAACGCCCCGAAAGCCAGCCCCACCGCCTCGGGGGCCAGGTCCGTCCACGGGTAGCCGCCGATGACCACCGCCGAGCGCACGGCCCGTTCGCCGCGCGGGGCGGCGGTGACCGCCCGGCGCAGCGACCGGGCGGTCCAGGAGTCCGACGGGATGACGGAGAGGGCCGCGGACACGGCGGACGCCGGGCTGCCGCCGGCCATCGCCGCCGCCACGCCCGCCGCGACCGCCTGGCCGCCGTAGATGCCCTCGCCGTCGTGGCTGACGCAGCCGTCGATGGCGACGAGCCGCGCGGCCTCGGCCGGCCGGCCCGCCGCGAAGACCCCGAAGGGCGCCGCCCGCATGGCGAGGCCGTCCGACCACGCGTGCCGGTGCTGCGCCGAGATGGGGGCCGCCAGCCCCCGGCGGAGGTTCTCCAGGGTGCCGCGTTCGGAGAAGCCGGCTCCCCGGAACGGGCCCTCGTCCAGGTCCGCGATCCAGTGGTGCCAGGCCCGCTCCACGTGGGAGACGGTCAGCGCCGACCCGTGACGGGCCAGCAGCAGCCCCGAGAAGATCGCGTACTCGGTGTCGTCCGTGCCCGCCGGGTCCTCCGACACGAAGCCCTCGATCCGGCCCCATTTCGCCCGGATCTCCGACGGCTTCATGTTCTCCGCGGGGGCGCCCAGCGCGTCACCCACCGCGAGTCCGAGAAGAGCGCCCCTGGCCCGTTCGAGGAGGACCTGCGGATTGCATGCAATCAGCTCCATGGCGCGCCTCTCCACTTGATGGGACTCATGATGAGCCCTTGGGGGATTTGTGCCATGACATGTGGTTTGTCGCCTGTCGCAAAACACCCCGCGAACGCCCCCGTCACCCGGTCGCCGACCCGCAAAACCCCAGGTAAGTACGGCCTTCCTTGCTGGCGAGCGGCCGAAATCGTGCGTAGTTTCGAGGTGTTCAGGGGGAGCGGAACGCATCACGCCGCCCGTTCGCACAAATGGGGAGTTGTACACGCATGTCCATCATCGATACCGAAGCGCCGCTTCACACGGCCCACCGCGACAACCACACCCACCGGGACGTCAACGGCGGCTGGCTGCGACCGGCCGTCTTCGGTGCGATGGACGGGCTCGTCTCCAACCTCGCCCTGATGACGGGTGTGGCCGGCGGCGCCGTCGCCCCGCAGACCGTCGTGATCACCGGCCTGGCGGGCCTGGCGGCCGGCGCGTTCTCGATGGCGGCCGGCGAGTACACCTCCGTCGCCTCGCAGCGCGAGCTGGTCCTCGCGGAACTTGACATAGAACGGCAGCAGTTGCGCAAGCATCCGGTGGACGAGATGGAGGAGCTCGCCGAGCTCTACGTCTCCCGGGGCGTCGAGCCGCCGCTCGCCCGCGAGGTCGCCATGCAGCTGTCCCGCGACCCCGAGCAGGCGCTGGAGATCCACGCCCGCGAGGAGCTCGGGATCGACCCCGACGACCTGCCCTCGCCGCTGGTCGCGGCCGTTTCCTCCTTCGGATCCTTCGCGCTGGGCGCCCTGCTGCCCGTGCTTCCGTACCTGCTGGGGGCGACGTCCCTGTGGCCCGCCGTGCTGCTCGCGCTGGCCGGGCTCTTCGCTTGCGGGGCGGTCGTCGCCCGGGTCACCGCGCGGTCCTGGTGGTTCAGCGGGCTGCGCCAGCTGGTCCTGGGTGGCGCGGCCGCCGGTGTGACGTACATCCTGGGAAGCTGGATCGGTGGAGCCATAGGCTGACCGCGCAGAGAGTGAGACACTATGCAGGACGCAGCATAAGTAGTTAGTTACTCGGCGGTTTCGATCGCGTGTCCGCCGGGAATCAGACTTGGGCGCTCGGGCAATGAAGCCCGCCCCGCGCGTCGGGACCTTCGAACGTGATCGCACCCGCGATCGTTTCCGTGCTCACATCGTGTGATCGCTCCATGTGATCGCTCCGTGTGATCGCACCCGTGATCACACCCTTGAACCACTGTGAAGGTCCCCTCTTCCTGCCTCGTGCGGTGTCCGCATGTTGGAACGGCATATCCACTTCGCGGGATTGTCGTCATCATGTAATCTGCACGAAATTTCGCAGAGGGCCAACGTCGTCCCTCGGCTATGCACATATGCCACGACGACGACGGGAGAGCCGATGCGTTCCGCATCCACGCACTCCGCGACCGGCTCCAGCACCACGGCCTGGTCGCCCATGGACGGTCGCCCTGCCCAGCAGGGCATGTACGACCCGCGCAACGAGAAGGACGCCTGCGGCGTCGGACTCGTGGCGAACCTCACCGGCGAGGCCACCCACACGCTCGTTGAGCAGGCACTGACCGTACTGCGGAACCTTGAGCACCGCGGCGCGACCGGCTCCGAGCCGGATTCGGGCGACGGCGCCGGCATCCTGTCCCAGGTTCCGGACGCTTTCCTGCGCGAGGTGGCCGGTTTCGAGCTTCCCGATGCGGGCGGCTTCGCCGTCGGCATCGCCTTCCTGCCCGCCGACGCCCCCGCACAGGCCGTCGCCGTCCAGAAGATCGAGGCCATCGCCGCCGAGGAGAACCTGACCGTTCTCGGCTGGCGCGAGGTGCCCGTCACCCCGGACCTGCTCGGCAACGGCGCCCGCGCCACCATGCCCGCCTTCTCGCAGCTCTTCGTGAGCGACGGCAGCACGGGCATCGAGCTGGACCGCAAGGCCTTCGTGCTGCGCAAGCGCGCCGAGCGCGAGGCCGGTGTCTACTTCCCGTCGCTGTCCGCGCGGACCATCGTCTACAAGGGCATGCTGACCACCGGCCAGCTGGAGCCCTTCTTCCCGGACCTGTCCGACCGCCGCTTCGCCTCGGCCATCGCCCTGATCCACTCGCGGTTCTCGACGAACACCTTCCCGTCCTGGCCGCTCGCCCACCCGTACCGCTTCGTCGCGCACAACGGCGAGATCAACACGGTCAAGGGCAACCGCAACTGGATGAAGGCCCGCGAGTCCCAGCTGGCCTCCGACGTCTTCGGCGAGGGCGCGCTGGAGCGGATCTTCCCGATCTGCACCCCCGACGCCTCCGACTCGGCCTCCTTCGACGAGGTCCTGGAGCTGCTCCACCTCGGCGGCCGCTCCCTCCCGCACAGCGTGCTGATGATGATCCCCGAGGCGTGGGAGAACCACACCTCGATGGACCCGGCCCGCCGCGCGTTCTACAAGTACCACTCCACGCAGATGGAGCCCTGGGACGGCCCGGCCTGCGTCACCTTCACCGACGGCACCCAGGTCGGCGCGGTCCTCGACCGCAACGGCCTGCGTCCCGGCCGCTACTGGGTCACCGACGACGGCCTCGTCGTCCTCGGCTCCGAGGTGGGCGTGCTCGACATCGACCCGGCCAAGGTCGTCCGCAAGGGCCGCCTCCAGCCCGGCAGGATGTTCCTCGTCGACACCGCCCAGAAGCGGATCATCGAGGACGACGAGATCAAGGCCGAGCTGGCCGGCGCCGCCCCGTACGCCGAATGGCTGGAGACCGGCGAGATCGAGCTGACGGACCTGCCCGAGCGCGAGCACATCGTGCACACGCACGCCTCGGTCACCCGCCGCCAGCAGACCTTCGGCTACACCGAGGAAGAGCTGCGCGTCATCCTCGCGCCGATGGCCCGTACCGGCGGCGAGCCGCTGGGCTCCATGGGTACGGACTCCCCGATCGCGGCCCTGTCCGAGCGCCCCCGACTGCTCTTCGACTACTTCACGCAGCTCTTCGCCCAGGTCACCAACCCGCCGCTGGACGCCATCCGCGAGGAGCTCGTCACCTCGCTGCTGTCCTCGCTCGGCCCGCAGGGCAACCTGCTGGAGCCGAACGCCGCGTCCTGCCGCAGCGTGACCCTGCCCTTCCCGGTGATCGACAACGACGAGCTGGCCAAGCTCATCCACGTCAACGCCGACGGCGACATGCCGGGCATGAAGGCCGCCACCCTCTCGGGCCTCTACCGGGTCTCCGGCGGCGGCGAAGCACTGGCCGCCCGGATCGCGGAGATCCGCGCCGAGGCCGACGCCGCCATCGAGAACGGCGCCCGGCTCATCGTCCTGTCGGACCGCCACTCGGACGCCGAGCACGCGCCGATCCCGTCGCTGCTGCTCACCTCCGCCGTGCACCACCACCTCATCGCCACCAAGCAGCGCACCCAGGTGGGCCTGCTCGTCGAGGCCGGCGACGTCCGCGAGGTCCACCACGTCGCCCTGCTCATCGGCTACGGCGCGGCCGCGGTCAACCCGTACCTCGCCATGGAGTCCGTCGAGGACCTGCTGCGCGCCGGTACCTTCCTCTCCGGCCTGGAGCCGGAGCAGGCCATCAGGAACCTGATCTACGCGCTCGGCAAGGGCGTCCTGAAGGTCATGTCCAAGATGGGCATCTCCACCGTCGCCTCCTACCGCGGCGCCCAGGTCTTCGAGGCCGTCGGCCTCGACGACGCGTTCGTCGAGACCTACTTCAACGGCACCGCCACCAAGATCGGCGGCGCCGGCCTGGACGTCATCGCCAAGGAGGTGGCCGCGCGCCACACCAAGGCGTACCCGGCCTCCGGCATCGCGGCCACGCACCGCGCGCTGGAGATCGGCGGCGAGTACCAGTGGCGCCGCGAGGGCGAGCCGCACCTGTTCGACCCGGAGACGGTCTTCCGCCTCCAGCACGCCACGCGCAACCGCCGGTACGACATCTTCAAGCAGTACACGGACCGGGTGAACGAGCAGTCCGAGCGCCTGATGACGCTCCGCGGCCTGTTCGGCTTCAAGAGCGAGGGCCCCGGGGCCCGCCCGCCGATCTCCATCGACGAGGTCGAGTCGGTCGCCGACATCGTCAAGCGCTTCTCCACCGGCGCCATGTCGTACGGCTCCATCTCGGGCGAGGCCCACGAGACCCTCGCCATCGCCATGAACCAGCTGGGCGCCAAGTCCAACACCGGTGAGGGCGGCGAGGACCCGGACCGCCTGTACGACCCGGCGCGCCGCTCCTCGATCAAGCAGGTCGCCTCCGGCCGCTTCGGTGTCACCAGCGAGTACCTGGTCAACGCGGACGACATCCAGATCAAGATGGCGCAGGGCGCCAAGCCCGGCGAGGGCGGCCAGCTGCCCGGCCACAAGGTCTACCCGTGGGTCGCCAAGACCCGGCACTCCACCCCGGGTGTCGGCCTGATCTCCCCGCCGCCGCACCACGACATCTACTCCATCGAGGACCTGGCTCAGCTGATCCACGACCTCAAGAACGCCAACCCGGCCGCGCGCATCCACGTGAAGCTCGTGTCCGAGGTCGGCGTCGGCACCGTCGCCGCGGGCGTCTCCAAGGCCCACGCGGACGTCGTGCTCATCTCCGGCCACGACGGCGGTACGGGCGCCTCGCCGCTCACCTCGCTCAAGCACGCGGGCGGCCCCTGGGAGCTCGGCCTCGCCGAGACCCAGCAGACGCTGCTGCTCAACGGGCTGCGCGACCGCATCGTGGTCCAGACGGACGGCCAGCTCAAGACCGGCCGCGACGTGGTCATCGCCGCGCTGCTCGGCGCCGAGGAGTTCGGTTTCGCGACCGCGCCGCTCGTCGTCTCCGGCTGCGTCATGATGCGCGTCTGCCACCTGGACACCTGCCCGGTCGGCATCGCCACGCAGAACCCGGTCCTGCGGGAGCGCTTCGCAGGCAAGCCCGAGTTCGTCGTCAACTTCTTCGAGTTCATCGCGGAGGAGGTGCGCGAGCTCCTCGCCGAGCTGGGCTTCCGCACGATCGAGGAGGCCGTCGGCCACGCCGAGCTGCTCGACACCACCAAGGCCGTCGCGCACTGGAAGGCCCAGGGCCTCAACCTGGAGCCCCTCTTCTACGTGCCCGAGCTGCCCGAGGGCGCGGTCCGCCACGCCCTCATCGAGCAGGACCACGGTCTGGAGAAGGCCCTCGACAACGAGCTGATCAAGCTCGCGGCCGACGCGCTGAACGCCGCCACCGCGGAGGAGGCCCAGCCGGTCCGCGCCCGGGTCGCGATCCGCAACATCAACCGCACCGTCGGCACCATGCTCGGCCACGAGGTCACCAAGAAGTTCGGTGGCGCGGGCCTGCCCGAGAACACGATCGACCTGACCTTCACCGGGTCGGCCGGCCAGTCCTTCGGCGCCTTCCTGCCGCGCGGCATCACCCTCCGCCTGGAGGGCGACGCCAACGACTACGTCGGCAAGGGCCTCTCCGGCGGCCGCGTCGTGGTCCGCCCGGACCGCGGCGCCGACCACCTCGCCGAGTACTCGACCATCGCCGGCAACACCATCGGCTACGGCGCGACCGGCGGCGAGATGTTCCTGCGCGGCCGCACCGGCGAGCGCTTCTGCGTCCGCAACTCCGGCGCGCTGGTCGTCTCCGAAGGCGTGGGCGACCACGGCTGCGAGTACATGACCGGCGGTCGGGCCGTCGTCCTGGGCGAGACGGGCCGCAACTTCGCGGCCGGCATGTCGGGCGGCGTCGCGTACGTCGTCGACCTCGACCGGAACAACGTGAACTCCGGCAACGCGAAGGCCGTCGAGGCCCTCACCGACGCCGACAAGCTGTGGCTGCACGACGTGGTGCGCCGCCACGAGGAGGAGACCGGCTCGACCGTGGCCGCGAAGCTCCTGGCCGACTGGGCCGTCGCGGTGGATCGCTTCAGCAAGATCATCCCGACCACGTACAAGGCAGTGCTCGCCGCCAAGGACGCCGCCGAGCTGGCCGGACTCTCGGAGTCCGAGACCACCGAGAAGATGATGGAGGCGGCGACCCATGGCTGACCCGAAGGGCTTCCTCACCACCCCGCGCGAGACCGCCTGCTCCCGTCCCGTGGCCGACCGGCTGAAGGACTGGAACGAGGTCTACGTCCCGGGCTCGCTGCTCCCGATCATCAGCAAGCAGGCCGGCCGCTGCATGGACTGCGGCATCCCGTTCTGCCACAACGGCTGCCCGCTCGGGAACCTGATCCCGGAGTGGAACGACTTCGCGTACCGCGAGGACTGGTCGGCGGCTTCGGAGCGCCTGCACGCCACGAACAACTTCCCGGAGTTCACGGGGCGCCTGTGCCCGGCCCCGTGCGAGTCGGCGTGCGTGCTCGGCATCAACCAGCCGGCCGTCACGATCAAGAACGTCGAAGTCTCGATCATCGACAAGGCCTGGGACCACGGCAACGTCACCCCGCAGCCGCCGGAGCGGCTGTCCGGCAAGACGGCCGCCGTCATCGGCTCCGGCCCGGCGGGTCTCGCCGCGGCCCAGCAGCTGACCCGGGCCGGGCACACCGTGGTGGTGTACGAGCGCGCCGACCGCGTCGGCGGCCTGCTGCGCTACGGCATCCCCGAGTTCAAGATGGAGAAGGTGCACATCAACCGCCGCATCGAGCAGATGCGCGCGGAGGGCACCAAGTTCCGTACCGGCGTCGAGGTCGGCCGCGACATCACCGCCACCGACCTGCGCAAGCGGTTCGACGCGGTGGTCATCGCGGCGGGCGCCACGGTCTCCCGCGACCTCCCGGTCCCGGGCCGCGACCTGAACGGCATCCACTTCGCGATGGAGTACCTGCCGCTCGCCAACAAGGTCCAGGAGGGCGACTTCATGACGCCCCCCCTCACGGCCGAGGGCAAGCACGTGGTCGTCATCGGCGGCGGCGACACCGGCGCGGACTGCGTGGGCACCGCCCACCGCCAGGGCGCGGCCTCGGTCACGCAGCTGGAGATCATGCCGAAGCCGTCCGAGGACCGTCCCACCGGGCAGCCGTGGCCGACGTTCCCGATGCTGTACAAGGTCACCTCGGCGCACGAGGAGGGCGGCGAGCGGGTCTACTCCGTCTCCACCACCCACTTCGAGGGCGACGAGGACGGCAACGTCAAGGCCCTGCACCTGGTCGAGGTCGAGTTCGTCGACGGCAAGCTCGTCCAGAAGCCCGGCACCGAGCGCGTCCTCCCGGCGCAGCTGGTCACCCTGGCGATGGGCTTCACGGGCACGGACCAGGAGAACGGCCTGGTCCAGCAGTTCGGCCTGGCGCTGGACGCCCGCGGCAACATCGAGCGGGACGCCGCCTACGCGACCAACGTCGAGGGCGTCTTCGTCGCCGGCGACGCGGGCCGCGGCCAGTCGCTCATCGTCTGGGCCATCGCGGAAGGCCGCTCGGCCGCCCGCGGCGTGGACCGCTTCCTGACGGGCACGAGCGCCCTCCCGTACCCGGTCAAGCCGACGGACCGCTCCCTGACGGTGTAGCCACCGCGGTACCCCCGCCCTGCGTGGGCGGGACCCCTCATTCGGTCCGTACAACGGCGTACGGAACCCTGACGCAGCGCCCGCCATGTCCCCGACCAGGGATGGCGGGCGCTGTGGCGTTCCCGTCAGGATTCGGCCGTGAGCTCGTAGCGGAGTTCGTACAGGTGGCCCGCCTTCACCATGACCGTGGCCTCGATGGGTCGGTCGTCATCGCCGTACACCGTGCGGAGCGTCCGCAGCACCGGCAGGTCTCCAGGCAGTCGCAGGACGGTGTACTGCTCCTGAGTCGCGACCCGGGCGGACACTCGGTCCACGCTGCGGCGCGGTGGAAAGCCGAGCTCGGCCAAGAGGGTCGGTGTGCCACCCCTGATCCGCCGTTCCTCGGCCAGGGCGGTGCCGTGCGCGATGTCCACGGGGTAGTACGAGTCCACCAGTTCAGCGGGCTCGCCGTCGATGCTGATCAGTTGGCGACGGCGCATCGCCGACGCGCCTACCGGCAGGCCGAGAGCGGCGGCGACGTCGCCGGTGACACGCACCTTGTCGACCGACAGGAGCGAGCTGCGCGCGGTCGACCGCCCTTCGGCCGCCTCGGCGAGCCAGGGGTATGGGGCTCCGTTCGCGGCAGGAGCCAGTGATCCTGCCGGGCGTACGGTCCGCTGCCGTGTCTCCCGTACGGTCACCGCCGCCCCCGCGCGCCCGATGGCAAGCCCCTCGTCTTTCAGCAGTTGCACGGCCTTCTGGATCGTGGCGTTCGAGGCGTCGAAGCGGGCCTTCAACTGCGCGGTCGACGGCAGCCTGGTGCCGGCCGCGAGGTCACCGCTCATGATCTCGTCTCGGAGATCGGCCGCGATGCGGGCATGCAGCGGCCGAGGATCGACTCCTTCGGGTTCATGGCTGGGCAAGGTCATCCGATCCTGATCTCGTACCGCAACTGCTGGCGGCCGGCGGGCATGACCATCACGTCCGCCTGGATGGGGCGCTCCGCCACGTCGTAGGTGGTGCGCGCGAGTTGGAGTACGGGTTCGCCCGCCGCGAGGCGGAGGTGTTCGCTCTCCTCGGCGTCCGGCATCCTGGCCATTACGTTCTCGACGACCCGCACGCCGACGTGCCCGAGGGTGGCCAGCAGGGTCACGCCGCCGCCGCGGATCTTCCCGGTGCCGGCCAGCGCAGTGCCCGCCGCGATGGCCGCGGGGTAGTACGTGTCCGTCAACTCGGTGGGATCACCGTCGAGTTCGATGATCCTGCGGCGCACCACCACCGTAGCTCCGGCCGCCAGGCCGAGTGACAGGGCGACCTCGGCGGGAGCCTCGGCTTCACCGGCGTGGATGATGCGCTGACTTCCGCGTCGGCCCGCTTCCTCGGCTTCCGCGCTCCACGCGTCCGTGTCCCCGGCGGCCCGTGGTGTCAGATACGGCATTGACGTACTGGTCCAGCCGCTATTGCTCACGATGCCTCCCGCACGTCCTATTCCCTCTGACGTGCTCCACGTTAAGCGACGGTGCCACTCGAACCCAGCCTTGCAAACCTTGCCGCTTTTCGCGAATAGCGATACGCTCTGTGTGGTCTTGGAAGCTCAGCGTTAAGGCGGTGGGATGCTATGTCCTTGTCCCGGCAGCAGCGTTTCCCTCAGGCCCGCACTTCGGTGCGCGCGGCCCGTCAGTTTGTAGGCGACACACTCGCCGAGTGGGGCGTGACCGAGCGGCGGGACGACATCCGGCTCTGCGCCTCGGAGCTCGCCACGAACGCCGTGCTGCATGGTGTGCCGCCCTTTGTGTGCTTGAAGCTCTGGATAGGGTCGATGGCACGTCGGGCAGACGCAACGTCGAAGTAGGCGGCCGGGGCCGGCGCGGCTTGTGCGGCAGTGACGAGCGGGCGGGATCGCAGCGCATCGGATATCTTGTCCCCGGTAAGACCGAGTTCGCGCAGCGCATCCAGGGTGACGGGAAGCCCGTCAGTCAAAGATCCCGTCATCGTCGCCCCGGCTGAATTCAGGCGGGGTGATCCGGGTTGCCGACGCAGGGCTAAGCCCCAACTCGCCGACCAGAGACCGGAAGTGTGACCGGTACTGGTGGGCAATCGTCACGCACGGACTCTTGACGTTCCCGCGTTCTTTCGCGACCACCAGGCCGTGACGTGATAGCTCGCGCTCTGCTTGCCATAGGCGCGCGACTGTTACGCAATGCTCAACGGCCGTTTCTCGCTGGGCATCGGTGAGGCTGGCTGACACCGTTCGCAGCTTTGCCCCGCACATCCTTGACGGAGTCGCCAGGCAACAGTTCGGACAAGCCCGGTTCGATCGGCGAGAGCAGACCGAACCGTGCGCCCTCGCTGTTTCGGTCAGCCCGGATGTTCCTTCGCGCACCGCTCGCATGTAAGATTTCGACCTTACTCCTCGTTTCAACTCCTGCCCCCTCTGTCCATCCTTACTAGCCTACTTCGCTCTCCTGTATCGTCATCCCACGCCAGGTAGACATCCATGAAACGCGTCTGGTTCTTGTATTTGCGTGAGTCGCGAACCAGCAACATAACCTCACCCTGCGGTGAAAGCTCCGCAACAGGAAGAAGCGCGTTAGCTTCGGCAGGTTCGATATCAGGCGCATAGAAGCCGCTATGTACGGGGTGCAGAGTCACCTGTACGTTCCGAGCCATGGCAGGCCCGGCGTTTTCTAGGACTAGACGTTGGGTCGCCAGCCCGTAGCCCATTAAACCAACCCTAACAAGCGCCTTCTTCTCTTCTTCTTGGCGTTCCAACTCAATAGTGGCAACATGTTCCGCTGCGCGCGCGCTGCGTTGAGCGAATCGGCATGCTGCAATCGCTATGCAGAGACTCATGAGTGCGACTATTGCCGAGATTCCCGCAACACGGTCGGTCGTGGACATGGCAAGCGTTGGGCCGGTCATCATGCGCCAAACCTCCCCACAGAGTGAGATCGCTAATCCACTTCATCGACGCCGGGCTCTGATCCACAAAAAGCCAGCTATGAGCCATGCGAGTTTTTTGCCTCCCTGCCGCTCGGGCGTGGGAGGGGTGGCGGGTACCCCCCTGGTCAGAACGGCGGACGTTCGCCGGATTGGAGCCGTGAACGGACTTCCGCAGCGAATCCACCCGGCTAGTGCCTCGCTGTCTCGCGGTTGTGGCACGCGACGCATAACGGACGCAGATGGTTCGGCCCGTCGGGGTTCGCCTCGCCCCGTGCGATCAACTCGCTTCGGGACAGCGGGAAGTGATCCGCCACGTTCGCCAGACGGCCGCACAGCACGCACCACGGATGCTTCTACAGGTGGGCCCTGCGGATGCGCTGCCAGCGCGTGTCATACGCAGCGCCACCACGTGACGCACGGTCCGCGTTCGCCCCACGCTCATGCTCGGCGCAGCGTCCGCTGGCTCGGGTCAGCTCAGTGCACCCGGGGGCAGAGCAAGGGGGGCGGGGACGTCGGGGCATGGGGGTCCTTCTCTCTCAACGTGCCTCTCCCACCTCCATGTCACAGACTAGAACGATGGAAATGACCGAAGGGTTGACCCGGCAACTCGCGGTAGTTCTTCCGGCACTCGGAATAGCCGTTTCTGTTCAGATTCAAGTGGTTCACCGGCAGATTAAACCAAAGCGAGAAGATGTCGCCACCGCAATCAAGACAGCAAAGCGCTCGGGGTCGCAGTTCCCAGAAGACTCCATCGAGGCCAAGTTGATTCGCCAGAACGATTTTGACCGAATCGCATGGGGTATTGCTGGAGTCGCCGCGTACTTTTATGCGGGCGTCGTGGTGCTTGGGGAACTCTCATGCCTTCGCTGGTTGGCCAATGATCAGGTTGGCGACTCTGAGGGAACTGTAACGTTCCTGGTTTCTCTGGGGATCGTCGGACTTAGTGTCGTTCTACTGATTCCCGCTTTGCGCCTGATTGAGAGCGTTGCGTGAGGGCACATGCAGGCAAGTCGCGATACGCGCATGTACCACTCCCTGCGGGCATCGGATGTACCGAAAGAACCGGAGGTGCCGGTCAAGGGTCCTTAACCCTAGCTGCATTGCTCCGGGGGAGATTTGGTCACGGTGTCTATGGCGAGTCCGAGGAGATCGCGCCGCATCACCGGGTCAGCGTTGTGCCAGTACGCCTCACCCTTGCCGTTCAGCAGGAACGCCAGGTCTACGGGTCCGCCGTTGCCGACCAGTTCGGCGAGCACCTTCTCAGCTTTGCTGATTCGGGCTTCGGCAGCCGTCTTGCGGGGGATGCGGTAGCGGGCGGAGCGGCCCGTGTAGAAGTCTGCTGCGTCGTCTGCGTGGAACTTGTCGAGCTTGGATTGTGCTGCTTTCTGCCCGGCGCGTGCGTCCCAGATGTCCTGCGTCTTCTCGGCGGGTCAGCGCGTGCCACCGGTCCGCCACAGCGACCAACAGGGGGTCATGATCGTCCGCGCAATGGAGCGTCGGACCATGTCTGAGCCACGTAGTTCGATGGCAGAGCGCCGGACGAACACGGGGGCGGCACATGATCCGCCGCCGTAGCGGGTGCAGTTGTACGAGTCCCCTTCCAGCGTCATGGCACTGTCGCAGGATGCGCAGCGGATACGACTGGTGAGCGCGCGGGTGGGGCGACCAGGAGTAGGCGGAATCTTGCTGATGGTCTGATTCCCGGACAGCACCCGGCGGGCTCGTTCGGCAAGCTCGGACGGGATCATGTGCGGCAGCGTCTCGGCCGTGACGACCCGGCTACGCTTGCCCTCGGTGTCCAGGAAAGGAACCCTGTCGCGGTGTGCTTTGCCGCCCGGGCAGTGCGTAAGCCACCCCTCGTATACGGGGTGAATGATGATCGCCCGTACTGCGTCGGCACGCCACGGAACCCCGGTACCGGTCCGAAGACCCTCGGTGTTCAGCTTGCGAGTCAGCGCGCGGGACGACGTGCCCTCGCCGATCGCCTTGAACACGCGCTGCACGATCTCCCACGGGGTGACCTCGCGCCGGTTGGCGGCCGTGCACATGTACAGGGTGTGGTCGTGGGCGAGCTTGCGCGTGTGCGGGTCGGATACCAGACCGAACGGAGCCTTGGACAACCAACGCCCCTCGGTGCGCTGCCGGGACTTCGAGGACCGAACGTTGTGGCTCAACCGCTGCGAATACTCGCAAGCGTTCTCCGCCTGGTCGATGATCCAACGGCGGTCCCGCTCGTCCATTAAGTCCAGATGCACGTGGACACGCACGCAGTACCCGTGTTCGTCGGCCATTGCCCGGCCCCGCTCCTCCTGGGCACGAAGGGAAAGCGCGCGCTCACCCTCGCGGACGATCTTGGATTTCCAGAACAGGGTCCATCCACGGGCGGCCGTGGCACCCACAGGTCTCTCAGGAGTCTTGTTCATATTCTTGGGGGTGCGAAGGTTGCCTGTCGGAGCGCGCAAGGGTGCTTGTAGACATGCCAAAGCCCTTTGTGACCTGCGGAAACGGCCCGCTGCCGAGCAGAACCCAGGGTGTTGGTTCCACTCCGGACCCCGCGCCTCAAACGCCGGCGAGGCTGAGGTTCCGCTCAGACCGTCGGCGTAGCGGCGGCGCTCGGCGGGTCCTCGCGGGCCGGTTCGTCGTCGTTGCCCCGGCGCAGCGCGCGCAGACCGCGCTCCGGGGTCCACGACCGCACCACCAGGTCGTCACCGTCCACACCGACGTGGACCACCTCCGTCAGGTCGGCGTGGAAGAGGTGGAAGGGATGCGGGGTGTCCGCCTCCTCGGCGTACCGGTGCAGCTCGGGCGGGTCGACGATCTCCACCACCCGCCCGGAGATCCGTACGTCCCCGTCCGGCATCGTCTCGCCCGCGCCCGGATTGGTGTGCAGGGCGAAGCGCGCATCGCGCTGGAGGTCCCTGGCCTTCATCGAGCCCGCCATCATGCCGAGCCACAGCTCCCCGCCGCGGATCGCGACGTTCAGCCCCGTCACCCGCGGGGAGCCGTCCTTGCGGAGCGTGGCCAGGACATGGTGCGGGTACTGCGCGAAGCGGGCCTGTACCGCTGCGGCGAACTCCGGTTCCGCCGTCTCGAACGCTGCCCAGTTGTTCCTCGTCATACGTCCATCAAAGCGCGTCGGGCCGGCGCACGCCGCGCACGGGGCGCCCCGGCGCGCCTCAACCCCGTACGATCCCCGCGCCCCGCGCCGCGGCCAGCCATGCGGGGAACTCCCTGAGCAGCCGGTCGTACAGCTCGGCGTCCGGTACGGTCCGCGGGTCCTCACCCGCGTGGAAGTAGCCCGCGTTGTCCACCACGCGCCGGGAGGGGACGGGCAGTTCGTCCAGCCGGCGCAGGAAGTCGAACTGCGTGCTGCGCGTGTTCCCGAAACCGATGAACTGCCAGAAGAGCGGCAGCCGGGCCGCCTTGCACAGGTACCGCTCCGCCGCGAGCTTGTTGATCGGCCCGCCGTCGGTCTGGAAGACGACCAGGGCCGGGGCCGTCGATCCCGAGTCCAGGTAGTGGTCGATCACCGCGTCCATCGCCGCGTGGTAGGCGGTCTTCCCCATGTGCCCCAGCCGGGAGGCGATCTCGGCGACCCGCCCCGCGTGGCCCGCGAGGGGGATCTCCGTCACCGCGTCGACCTCGGTGGAGAAGAACACCACCGGGACGCGCCCGTCGTCGTCCAGGTGCGCCGACAGTCCCAGCACCCGGTCCGCGAGGGCCTGCACGCTGCCGTCCCGGTAGTACGGGCGCATCGACCCGGAGTAGTCCAGAACCAGGTACACCACGGCCCGTCCGCCCTCCAGCCCGTACGCGCGCAGGCAGACACCGGCGCTCTTGTACAGGTTCACGAGCGCCGGAGCGGATTCCTCGACCTCGCGCAGGCCGATGGCACTGACCGTCATGGGCCGGAGGGTACGTCGGCGGGCGCCGGCGCGGCGGACAGTTCGTCGATGTCCGCCACCATCGCGGCCGCCAGATCGCGCTCGGAGGCGTAGTACCGCTGTGCCCACTTGAGGGTGAGCACCGGGTACGCCCAGGCATCCTCGCCGCGCGCGGCCTCGGCGTCGGCCACCGCGCCCAGGCGCATCTCCTCCGCGAACTCCTGGTGGCGGACCAGGATCTCGCGCATCCCTTCCGGTTCCAGCAGGTGTCCCAGCCACAGCCGCAGCATCGGCCCGTGCTTGAGGACCGGCGGGTCGACCGGGGCCTCGCGGGCCCACGCGCGGACGGCCGTCATGCCCGCGTCGGTGATCCGGTAGACGCGCTTGTCGCGGGTACCGGTCTCCGGTGCGACCGTCCGGGAGGTGGCGTATCCGGCCTGCTCCAGACGCTTGAGCTCGCTGTAGATCTGGCTGAAGGACGGGCTCCAGTAGAAGAACCGCAGCGACCGGTCCGACCACTTCTTCAGGTCGTAGCCGGAGAGCTCCTCCCCGAAGGAGAGCAGTCCGAGCACCGCCCAGCTCGTCGCGGGGAGCGTGCGCCTGTTCGTCTCGTCTGCCACGCAGCGCAGTCTACGACCGGCCCCGCCGGCCGCCGGGCCCCTTCCTCCCGTGAGGTATGCCTGCTAGGAATACTCCCCTTCGGTACGGGGCGGGCAGGCGCGGCGCGGGCGCGCCGAGGGGGTGCGGAGCGGTGGAGGAACGGGGCTCGCTCGACGGCAAGGTCGTCGTCGTCACCGGCGCGGGGCGCGGGCAGGGCGCGGCGGAAGCCCGGCTGTTCGCGCGGGCGGGGGCGCGGGTCGTCGTCACCGACGTACGGGAGGACGAGGGCCGGGCGGTCGCCGCGGCACTGGGCGCCCGGGGGCTGTTCGTACGGCACGACGTGACCGACGCCGAGAGCTGGGCGGGGGTCGTCCGGGCGGCGGTGTCGGCCTTCGGCACGGTCTCGGCACTGGTCAACAACGCGGCCGTGTGGCGCACCGCCCACGTGGAGCGGCAGACCGTCGAGGACTTCGAGGCGCTGCTACGGGTGAACCTGCTCGGGCCGTTCCTGGGCATCCAGGCGGTGGCGCCGGTGCTGCGCGCGGCCGGGGGCGGGTCCGTCGTCAACATCTCCTCGACGGCCGGACTGGTCGGGATACGGGGCCACGCGGCCTACGGATCGACGAAGTTCGGGCTGCGCGGTCTGACCCGGTCGGCGGCGCTGGACCTGGCCGGCGACCGCATCCGGGTCAACTCGGTGCACCCGGGGGCCATCGACACCCCGATGGTGGCCGGGGCGGTCGCGGGCCGCGACTGGTCGCACGTGCCGCTGGGCCGGATGGGGCGGCCGGAGGAGGTCGGGGAGCTCGTCCTCTTCCTCTGCTCGGACGCGTCCTCGTACGTGACGGGCGCGGAGTTCGCGGTGGACGGCGGAACGACGACGGCGTGAGCCCGGCCGCCGCCACGCAAGGGGGGCGGGGCGGCCGGATTCGAACCGGCGTCCTCCTCCATGCTGTGTAGGCGCACTACCTCTGTGCTACGACCCCGCCCTTGCGAGACAGCCTAAGTGATCACCGCCCCTCCGCGCGCGACTTTTCCGGGTGTGCGGGCGCGGGCCGGGCCGTCATCGCGAAGATGGGCGGATGACGAGCCGAGCCCTGTCCTTCGACACCGCCGCCGCCCTCTACGCCGCGCACCGGCCCGGCTACCCGCCGGCCCTCTTCGACGCCGTGCGGGACCTGGCCGGCCGGCCCCTCGCCGGGGCCCGGGTGGCCGACGTCGGCGCGGGGACGGGGATCGCGACCGCGCTGCTGCGTGCGCGGGGGGCGCGGGTCCTCGCCGTGGAGCCGGGGGCGGGGATGGCCGCCGAGTTCCGCCGGGCGCACCCCGGCATCCCCCTCGTGCGCGGGGACGGGGACCGCCTGCCGCTGGCCACCGGGTCCCTCGACCTCCTGACGTACGCCCAGTCCTGGCACTGGACCGACCCGCGCCGCTCCGTCCCCGAGGCCCGCCGCGTGCTGCGCCCGGGCGGCGCGCTCGCGCTGTGGTGGAACGACCTGGACACCGCCGTGCCCTGGATCGCCGAGCAGGACGAGCGGATCCGCGCCGTCATCGGCGCGATCGGGCTCCCCGCGCGGGAGAGCACGGTCGGGCTCGACGTCACCCGCCGCCGAATCCGCTGGTCGCGCCGGATCCCGCTCGACGACCACCTCGCCAACCAGGCCAGCCACTCCGCCTTCCTCGTCCTGGGCGAGGACCGCACCCGGTCGTTCATGGCGGCCGAGCGGGAGCGCTTGCTCGCGCTGTTCCCGGACGGCACGGTCGAGGAACGGTACGTGGTCAGTCTCGCCCTCGCCCTGCCGTGACGCCCGCGTCGCAGGCCCGCAGCACATCCGCCCGACACGCCGAGGGGGTGCCCCACGCGTCGCGCAGCGGGCGGGCCTTGCGCAGCCACAGGGAGAGGTCCAACTCCTCGGTGTAGCCGACGGCGCCGTGCAACTGGAGCGCCGACATCGCCGCCCGGTAGCAGGATCGCCCCGCCGTCAGCTTCGCGGCGGCCACGTCGCCCGGCTCCAGGGTCAGCGCCGCCGCCCGCACCAGCGGCCGGGCGAACTCCAGCCCCAGCAGGGTGTCCGCCAGCCGGTGCTTGACCGCCTGGAAGCCGCCGATCGGCGTCCCGAACTGGGTGCGCTGCTTCACGTACTCCACCGTGCGGTCCAGCAGCGCCTCGCCGACGCCCAGGCACTGGGCCGCGGTGAGCAGCCGGGCCCGCTGCCCCGCGACGGCGGCGGCCGCGGCCACCCGGGGTCCCTGCGCCAGCAGTTCGCCCCCGGCCGCGGGGCGGGACAGCCGGCGGGCGGGGTCCGTCGAGCGGGCCGGCGGCCCGTCCGAGCCCTGCGCCAGGCGCAGTTCGCCCGCGTCCGACACCGTGAAGCAGTACGTGGCCGCGTCCGCGTCCAGGGCGTACGGGCCGCCGCCGGGCAGGGTCAGCGTCGCGGTGGCCCCACCCGAGGCCAGGGCCGGCAGGAACCGCTCGGCCGGGGCGTCCTCGCCGCGCTCCGCCAGCTCCGTCAGCAGCGCCGCGACGGCCGCCGTCTCGACCACGGGCCCCGGCACCCCGGCCCGGCCCAGCTCCACGAAGCCGAGGCACAGCTCCGGCGCGAGGACGCCCAGGCCCTCGTACGCCTCCGGCACGGCCAGCGCGGGCAGGCCGGTCCCCGCCACCTCGGCCCACAGGGCCCGCCCCGGTCCGAAGGCGCCGCCCGACCAGGCCCGTACCGCCGCCGGGACGTCCGCCGCGCCCAGCAGGGAGCGCAGGGTGCGGGCGAAGTCCCCCTGTTCGTCGGTCAGCAGGAAGCGCATCAGCGACGGCCCTTCGGGAGGCCGAGCAGCCGCTCGGCGATGATGTCGCGCTGGATCTCGTTGGTCCCCGCGTAGATCGGCCCGGCCAGGGAGAAGATCCACGGCTCGGCCCACTCGCCGTCGGCGAGCTCCGCGTCCGCGCCCAGCAGGTCCAGCGCGCACTCGTGCAGGGCGATGTCGTACTCGGACCAGAACACCTTGTTCAGGCTGGACTCGGCGCCGATCGCTGCGCCCGCGGCGAAGCGCGAGGCGTGGGCCCAGGTGAACAGCTCGTAGGCGCGCGCCCCCACCAGGGCGTCCGCCACCCGGTCGCGCAGCGCGGTGTCCGCCGGGTCTCCGGCCGCCCGCCACAGGGCGGCGAGGCGGTCGGCCGCCGCCAGGAACCGGCCGGGGGAGCGGAGCGTGAGGCCGCGCTCGTTGCCGGTGGTCGACATCGCGATCCGCCAGCCCCGGCCCGGCTCCCCGATCACGTCCTCGTCCGGTACGAAGACCCGGTCCAGGAAGAGTTCCGCGAAGGCCGGCTTGCCGTCGAGGCGGCCGATGGGCCGCACGGTCACGCCCGCCGCCCGCAGGTCGAACATCAGGTACGTCAGTCCGTGGTGCGGTCGCGCGGCCCCGGGGTCCGTCCGGAAGATGCCGAAGGCCCGGTCGGCGAAGGCGGCCCGGGAGGACCAGGTCTTCTGTCCGGACAGCAGCCAGCCGCCCTCCGTGCGGGTGGCCCGGGACCTCAGGGAGGCCAGGTCGGAGCCCGCCTCCGGTTCCGACCAGGCCTGCGCCCAGACCACCTCGCCGGTGGCCATCGGGGGCAGCACCCGGGCCCGCTGCTCGGGGGTTCCGTGGTCGAACAGCGTGGGGGCGAGCAGGCTGATGCCGTTCTGCGCGACCCGGCCGGGTGCGCCCGCCGCCCAGTACTCCTCCTCGAAGACCAGCCACCGCACGATGTCCGCACCCCGGCCCCCGTACTCCTCCGGCCAGCTCACCGCGGACCAGCGGTCCACGGAGAGGGCCGCCTCCCAGGCCCGGTGCGCCGCGAAACCCTCCTCCGTCTCCAGAGAGGGAAGCGGTACGGACGGCACGTGGGCGGCGAGCCAGGCGCGCGCCTCGTCCCGGAACGCCTCCACGTCCGCCGTCTGGGTCAGATCCATCAGGTGTTCGCCTCCATCGGCTCCGCCGGACCACGCTTCCCTAACAAGTGTTTGGTAGGTTAACGTACGGCCATGAGCAGCGTCGAGGAGTTCGCACCCCAGGAGGTACGGACGTGAACGCACCCGAGTACGTCGCCGGCCACGGCCTGCTGCGGGGCCGCACGGCCGTCGTCACCGCCGCCGCCGGAGCCGGGATCGGCGGGGCCACCGCCCGACGGTTCCTGGAGGAGGGCGCCCGCGTCGTCATCGGCGACGCCCACGCCCGCCGCCTCAAGGAGACCGAGGACGCCCTCGCCGCCGAGTTCGGCGCCGACCGCGTCGCGTCCCTGCCGTGCGACGTCACCGACGAGGCGCAGGTCCGGGCCCTCCTCGCGCTGGCCGAACGGATCCACGGCCGCCTCGACGTCGTCGTCAACAACGCCGGACTCGGCGGCACCGCCGCCCTCGCCGACATGACCGACGACCAGTGGTCCAAGGTCCTCGACGTCACCCTGGGGGGCACCTTCCGCTGCACCCGCGCCGCCCTGCGCTCCTTCCGGCGGTCCGGCGCCGGCGGAGTCGTCGTCAACAACGCCTCGGTGGTCGGCTGGCGGGCCCAGACCGGCCAGGCCCACTACGCCGCCGCCAAGGCCGGGGTGATGGCCCTGACCCGCTGCGCGGCCCTGGAGGCCGCCGAGTTCGGCGTCCGGGTCAACGCGGTCGCCCCGAGCCTGGCCATGCACCCGCACCTGGTGAAGGTCACCAGCGAGGAACTGCTGGCCGAACTGACCGCCCGCGAGGCCTTCGGCCGGTACGCCGAACCCTGGGAGGTCGCCAACGTCATCGTCTTCCTCGCCAGCGGCTACTCGTCCTACATGACGGGCGAGACCGTCTCGGTCAGCAGCCAGCACGCCTAGCGCCAGAATGGGCCCGTGCCAACGAACGAACCGAGAGCCAAGAAGAAGCCGCAGGTGACCGCGTCACCCGAGCGACGCCGGGAACTCCTCGACACCGCCGCCGAGGTCTTCGCCGCACAGGGCTACAACGCCACCACCGTCCGCAAGATCGCCGACGCCGCGGGCATGCTCGCCGGCAGCCTCTACTACCACTTCGATTCCAAGGAATCGATGCTCGACGAGATCCTCTCCGCCTTCCTGACCGAGCTGTGGCAGGGCTACGACACCGTCCTCGCCGCCGGCCTCGGCCCCCGGGAGACCATCGAAGCCCTCGTCACCGAGTCCTTCCGGGAGATCGACCGGCACCGCGCCGCCGTCGCCATCTACCAGAAGGAATCCCGGCACCTCTCCGCCCAGCCCCGCTTCCACTACCTCTCCGACTCGCAGCAGAAGTTCGAGAAGGCCTGGCTCGGCACGCTGGAACGCGGCGTCGCCGCCCGGGTCTTCCGCCCCGACCTCGACATCCGCCTCACCTACCGCTTCGTGCGCGACACGGTGTGGGTGGCGGCGTCCTGGTACCGGCCCGGCGGACAGCACAGCCCCGAAGAGATCGCCCGCCAATACCTGTCGATGGTGCTGGACGGGATCGCCGTACGCACCTGACCGATCAGAGGAGTCCCGATGCCCGAGGCCTACATCGTCGACGCGGTACGCACCCCCGTGGGGCGCCGGGGCGGCGGCCTGTCCGCGGTCCACCCGGCCGATCTCGGCGCGCACGTCCTGAAGGCGCTGGTCGAGCGGTCGGGCGTGGACCCGGCCGCCGTGGAGGACGTGGTGTTCGGCTGCCTCGACGCGGTCGGGCCGCAGGCCGGGGACATCGCCCGCACGGCCTGGCTGGCGGCGGGCCTCCCCGAGGAGGTGCCCGGCGTCACCGTGGACCGCCAGTGCGGGTCCTCCCAGCAGGCGGTGCACTTCGCGGCCCAGGCCGTGCTCTCCGGCACCCAGGACCTGGTGGTCGCGGGAGGCACCCAGAACATGTCCATGATCCCGATCGCCTACGCCTCCCGGCAGGCGGCCGAGCCGCTCGGCCTCACGGAGGGCCCCTACGCGGGGAGCGCGGGCTGGCGCGCCCGGTACGGCGACGCCCCCGTCAACCAGTTCCACGGAGCGCAGCTCATCGCCGAGAAGTGGCGCATCTCCCGGCGGGACATGGAGGAATACGCGCTCCGGTCCCACCGGCGGGCCGTCCGGGCGATCGACGAGGGCCGCTTCGAGCGGGAGACCGCGGCGTACGCGGACGTCACCGCGGACGAGGGCCCGCGCCGGGACACCACCTTGGAGAAGATGGCCGGGCTCAAGCCCGTGGTCGAGGGCGGCACCATCACCGCGGCGGTCTCCTCCCAGGTCTCCGACGGCGCGGCGGCCCTGCTGCTCGCCTCCGAGCGGGCCGTCCGAGAGCACGGCCTGCGGCCCCGGGCCCGCATCCACCACCTCTCGGTACGCGGCGAGGACCCCGTCCGCATGCTGTCCGCGCCCATCCCGGCCACCGCGTACGCGCTGAAGAAGACCGGCATGTCGCTCGCCGACATCGACCTGGTGGAGATCAACGAGGCCTTCGCCCCCGTGGTGCTGGCCTGGCTGAAGGAGACCGGGGCCGACCCGGCGCGGGTCAACGTCAACGGCGGCGCCATCGCCCTGGGCCACCCGCTGGGGGCCACCGGGGTGAAGCTGATGACCACCTTGCTCCACGAGCTGGAGCGCACCGGCGGCCGCTACGGCCTCCAGACCATGTGCGAGGGCGGGGGTCAGGCGAACGTGACCATCATCGAACGGCTGTAGGAGCCGCCCGCCGCCGGCCGTCCGCCCCTTGCCCGGGCGGGCGCCCCGCGGCGCGCCCGGCTTCCGTGCGACGCAGGTCACAGCCCCGTGGTGCCACCGCCGCGCCGAGGTGTGCTAGCTTAGAGCTCGTTGCAGTTGTGGTACCCATGAACTTTATGTGCGCCTGACGGGAATGATCCTCAGGCGCTTTTATTGTCTTGCCGGAATCTCCGGATGGGGCCCTTTGCCGCCTATTCAGGAGATTTAAAATGGCACTTGGCACCGTGAAGTGGTTCAACTCGGAAAAGGGCTTCGGCTTCATCGAGCAGGACGGTGGCGGCCCGGACGTCTTCGCCCACTACTCGAACATCGCCACCCAGGGCTTCCGTGAGCTCCAGGAGGGCCAGCGCGTGTCCTTCGACGTCACCCAGGGCCAGAAGGGCCCCCAGGCGGAGAACATCCTCCCCGCCAACTAAGTACGTCAGCACGCCGGGGTCCGCACCGTGAAGGTGCGGACCCCGGCGTGTCTGCTTGTCGACCTTGTAGTACCTGCCGGTTTCAGGAGGGCATTTCCGCATGACCAGCTCCAGCTCCGCACGACCCAGCCGCCGCCCCACCCGGGGTCGAGGTGCGGCCCAGGGACGTCCGAAGGCTGGCGCGGGACGGCAGAAGTCCGCCCCCGTTGCCCGACCCCAAGAATTCACCATGCCCGAACCGCTGGCCCCGGCCCTCCCGCCGGTCGCCGCGTTCGAGGACATGGACATGCCCGAGGCGCTGCTGAAGACCCTCGCCGCCCAGGGCGTCACCGAGCCGTTCCCGATCCAGGCCGCGACGCTGCCGAACTCGCTCGCCGGCCGCGACCTGCTCGGCCGCGGCCGCACCGGCTCCGGCAAGACCCTCGCCTTCGGCCTGGCGCTGCTGGCCCGCACCACCGGCCGCCGCGCGCAGCCGAAGGCGCCGCTCGCGATGGTCCTCGTACCGACCCGTGAGCTCGCGCAGCAGGTCACCGACGCCCTGACCCCGTACGCCACGTCCGTCAACCTGCGGATCGCGACCGTCGTCGGCGGCATGTCGATCAACCGGCAGTCCGGCGCGCTGCGCCGCGGCGCCGAGGTGCTCGTCGCCACCCCCGGCCGGCTCAAGGACCTCATCGAGCGCGGCGACGCCGACCTCTCGCAGGTCGCGATCACCGTCCTCGACGAGGCCGACCAGATGACCGACATGGGCTTCATGCCGCAGGTCACCGCCCTGCTCAAGCAGGTCGAGGCCGGCGGCCAGACGATGCTCTTCTCGGCGACCCTCGACAAGAACATCGACAAGCTCGTCAAGATGTTCCTGACCGACCCGGTCGGCCACTCCGTCGACCCGTCGGCCGGCGCGGTCACCACCATGGAGCACCACGTCCTGTACGTCATGGACGAGACCGACAAGAAGGCCGTGGCGACGCGTATAGCCGCTCGCGACGGCCGGGTGATCATGTTCGTGGACACCAAGCGCGGGGTCGACCGCATGGTCAAGAAGCTCCTCGCGGACGGCGTCCGCGCCTCCGGCCTGCACGGCGGCCGCTCGCAGCCGCAGCGCAACCGCACCCTCGACTGGTTCAAGACGGGCGAGGTCACCGCGCTCGTCGCGACGAACGTCGCGGCGCGCGGCATCCACATCGACGACCTCGACCTCGTCGTCAACGTGGACCCGCCCACCGACCACAAGGACTACCTGCACCGGGGCGGCCGTACCGCCCGGGCCGGCGAGTCCGGCAGCGTGGTCACCCTGGTGCTGCCCGACCAGAAGCGGGAGATGACCCGCCTGATGTCGGACGCCGGGATCTCCCCGCGCACCGCGCAGATCAAGTCCTCCGACGCGGAACTGGCCCGGCTGACCGGCGCCAAGGAGCCCTCGGGCATCCCGGTCGTGCTGGACGTGCCGCAGCCGACCCCGGCGAAGCAGGGCTCCACCGCGAAGTCCGGTACGGGCGCCGGGGGCGGCGGACGCCGCCGCTCGGGCGGCCCGCGCACCGGCACCGCCGCCGGCGCGGCTCCGGCCGCCGGTGGCCGCGGCCGCCGCTCCGGTGGCGGCGCGGCCGGTCAGGCCCCGTCCTCCGGTGCGGGCCAGGCGCGTCGCGGCCAGGGCGGCCAGGGCGCGACGGCGAACGGCTCCGGCGAGCGCGGCCGGCGCACCGGGGGCGGCGCCTCCGGCGGCGCCGCCGCGGCGTCCGCCCGCAGCCGGGTCGGCAGCCCGTCCGCCGGCCAGGGCCGCCGCCGCTCCGTCTGACCGCCGCCGGGCGCCCGACACCGCCCGACCGCACCCGAACGTCCGCCACGCCGGGCAGCGCACACCGCGCCGCCCGGCGCGGTCGTGTCCGGACCCGGACCGCCGGTTCGGCCGGCCGGCGGCCGGTTAGCGGACCATTCGGTTCTGGAGCTTCGCCAGCGTGCGCAGGTCCAGGCCGAGGCCGTCGGTGAGGTAGCCGTAGAAGCCGCCGTAATCGGCCTCCATCCGCGCCGTCGCGGCGTCCAGGTAGTCCTGGCGCACCTCCTGGAGGGGGATCAGCAGGTCCGGGTTCTGCATCCGGCCGGACTGCTTGAGGCCGGCCCGCAGCCGGGCGTCGTAGGCCGCCCGGAAGGTGTTCGACGCCAGGTAGTCGCCCTCGGCGGTGGCCTCGGGGACGGCCAGCGCCCGCAGCAGCACGTACGTCATCCAGCCGGTCCGGTCCTTGCCGGACGTGCAGTGGTACAGGAGCGGGCCCTGGCTGCCGTTGGCGATCTCCCGCAGGGTCGCCGCGAACTGCGCCCGGTTCTCGGGGCTGCTCACGAACGTGCGGTAGATGTCCCGCATGTAGGCCTCGGCGCGGCCGCCGCCGAGCATCCGCTCCTGCTCGACGGGATCGCCGCTGGAGATCGCGCCGACCAGGGTCCCGTACAGACCCAGGTCGCTGACCGGCCGCGGGGTGGGGGTGAGCCCCGCGGGCAGTTTGTCGGGGCCGTCGTACTGCAGCTCCATCGGGATGCGGAAGTCGACGACCTTCCCGAGGCCCAGATCGGACACGGCGGTGAGGTCCGCCGAGGTCAGCTTGCTCAGCGCGTCCGAACGGTAGACCAGACCCTGGCGGACCCTGCCGCCGGTGTACGTGCGGTACCCGCCGACGTCGCGGACGTTGACGGCGCCCTGGAGGGGGATGCGGCGGATCGTCTCCGCCGCGGGGTGGTGACCGACCTGGTGCCGGGCGCCGACCCCGGCTCCGGCGGCCGGCGCGGCGTGCGCGGCGGCGGGAAGGGCGGCGAGGGCGGCGGCGAGGGCGGCGGGGAGGACCGCCGTCGCCAGGCGGATGCGTGCACGGCTCATCTTGCGACTCCTGTAGCGCCGGAAGGCGGTTCACCCTGGTGGTGGCAGGGCGCCGAGCGAGTGCGGATCGTGGCCGGTGCGGTGCGGTGCGGTGCGGTGCGGTGCGGTGCGGTGCGGTGCGGTGCGGTGCGGTGCGGTGCGGTGCGGTGCGGTGCGGTGCGGTGCGGTTCGTGGGGTCAGTGCGGAGGCCGCGGGCACTCCGGAGGGTGCGGTTCGTGTGCGGCGTACGGGGCCTGGAGGCGGCCCAGGACCGCGTCCGCCTCGGCCATCACCCGGGAGACGAGCTCCGCGCAGGACGGCAGGTCGTCGATCACCCCCGCGATCTGGCCCGATGCCATGACACCGAGGTCCGTCCGGCCCTCGACCATGGACGCCCGAAGGAGCATGGGGGTGTTCGCGGCGAGCAGGACCTGGCTCCAGGACAGGTCCTTGCCGTGCTTCATCGCCAGGCCGTCCCGCACCATCTGCGGCCAGGAGAGCCCCGACAGCTTCCGGAAGCCCGCCGCGTGCCGCACCGCCCGGACCAGCGCCCGGGCGCGGCCCGCCCGCTCCAGGGAGTCGACCAGCTCGGTGCGGAGCATCCGGTGCGGCAGCCCGTCGACCGCCGTGGTGAGCGTGACGTCCTTGACGGAGGCCGCCAGGTACCGGGCTTTCACCGGGTCCGGGACGGTGGAGTCGGAGGTCAGCAGGAAACGGGTGCCCATCGCGATGCCGGCCGCCCCGTACGCCAACGCCGCGACCAGCCCGCGCCCGTCACCGAAGCCGCCCGCCGCGATCACCGGGATGTCCACGGCGTCGACGACCTGGGGCAGCAGCACGGTCGTGGCCACGTCCCCGGTGTGGCCGCCGCCCTCACCGCCCTGCACGATCACCGCGTCCGCACCCCAGGCGGCCACCTTCTCCGCGTGCCGGCGGGCGCCGACCGACGGGATGACGACCACTCCCGCGTCCTTGAGCCGGGCGATCAGCTCCCGGGAGGGCGCGAGCGCGAACGAGGCGACCCGGACCCCCTCCTCGATGATCAGCTGTGCGCGCTCGGCGGCGTCCCCCGCGTCCGCCCGCAGGTTCACCCCGAACGCGGCGCCCCGCGCGGTGCGGGACTTGACATCCCGCACCGCGGAGCGCAGCTCCTCCAGGGTCATCGTCGCCGAAGCCAGGATCCCCAGCGCCCCCGCGTCGGCCGCGGCCGACACCAGGCGCGGTCCCGCGACCCAGCCCATGCCCGTCTGCACGATCGGGTGCTCGACCCCGACCAGTTCGGTGAAGGCCGTCCTCACCGGGTCACCCCCGCACTTCGCGCTCGCGCCGGCCCCGGGGATCGATGACCTCCCGGATCAGGCGCAGCTCCTCGCCGGTCGGCTCCCGGGTGTACGGGACCTCGTCGGCGACGGCCGGCTCGAACGCGGTGGCCGCCAGGACCTGCTCGACCGTGACCCCGGGATGGACGGACACCAGGCGCATCGAGCGGCCGGGTCCGGTGAAGTCGAAGACGCCCAGATCGCTGACGACCCGGGGAAGGCGGTGGTAGCGGGTCACGCCGGCCGCCTCGGCACGGTCGTAGCCCACGCCGCTGACCATGTCGACGCGCTCGACGAAGACGCGGGTGGAGTGCCGGGGCACCCAATAGCTCACCGGGTTGTTCAGCGTGTTCACGGGAGCCCCGCGCACGCCCAGCAGTTGGCGGGCGGGCCGCTCCCAGGCGCCGATGCAGGAGATGTTCTGGTTGCCGTACCGGTCGATCTGGCTCGCGCCCATCATCACGTGCCGGCGGCCCCCCGTGACCATGGTGAGGTGGCGCCGGTACGGGAGCCAGCCCTCGACCTCCCCGTCCAGCCCGACCAGCATCGCCTCGCCGTCGGTCAGCAGCAGGTCGGGGGAGAAGGTCCGCTTCGCCAGCCGGGCCCCGAAGGAGGGGATCAGGCCCATCGGGCTGGCGAGCACCTCGCCGTTGCCGCGCCAGGCCTCGGCGCAGGCGATCACGCAGTACTCGGCGCGCGAGACGGGAGCGCCCGCGGCTGCGGAGGCGGCGGCAGACGGCGGAGGCGGCGGGGGCGGTGCGGGGGTGCTCGTCACTGCTGCTCCTCGTGCCAGGTCCGGACGGCGCACTGGTAGTCGTGCTCACTCGCGCCGGAGAGGAAGCGGGCGGCGAACTCGGGCCAGGGGGTGGTCGCGTACAGCTTCTGGAAGGCCTCGTCGCGGTCGTGGTCGGGGACGCAGGAGGTGAAGTGCGCGCCGTTCGGCGTCTCGACGACCCCGGTGACGCAGTGGCGGCTGACGAGGAGGGACTGCGGCGGGCCCGCCTTGGCGAACTCGGCGCTCTCCACGAGCTGTTCGCAGGACACGTAGGCGGCGTCGGCGGCCTCGCAGAACAGGTCGTCGAAGTACGGGTCGGGGCCCAGGTACTGCGCGTTGCCGAGCCGGTCGGCGCGGTTGAGGTGCACCAGCGCCGCGTCCATGCGCAGGGCGGGGACGGCGACGAACTCCTCGCCGTCCTCGTAGGGCGAGGTCACGGTCCGCAGCTCGGGGTTGACCCGCATGACGTCGGAGCCGAGACCGGCACGGACCGGGAGGAAGGGCAGCCGGTTGGCCGCGGCGTGCAGGCCCCACATGAACATGGCCTCGTCGAGCTCGGTGAGGGCGAAGGCGGCGCGCTCGCGGGCGGCCCGGAAATGGGGCTCCAGCGCGATGGAATCCAAGGTGGCGAACGGGGCGACGAGCCGGCGGATCCGGCCGGCGGCGGCCAGCAGCCCGACGTCGGGGCCGCCGTACGCGATCACGGTGAGATCGGTGATCTCGGAGCGGAGCAGTGCCCGCACCAGGGCCATGGGCTTGCGGCGCGAGCCCCAGCCGCCGATGCCGAGGGTCATGCCGCTGCGCAACTGTCCGACCACCTCCTCGGGGGTCATGGTCTTGTCGGTCATGCGGACGCTCCCTTCCCGAAGGTGTCGCGGACCCGGTCGGCCACCCCGCTGAGGTTGGCCTCGAAGGTGAAGCCCTGTTCGAAGCGGTAGCTGCGGCGGACGTCGACGGGGTCGATGCCGTTGATGGCGGCCTTGGCCAGCCGGATCAGGTAGCCGTCCTTGCGGGCGATCTCGGCGGCGAGGTCCAGGGCGGCCGCCCGCAGCTCGGCGCGCGGCACCACCTTCCAGACCGAGCCGTGGGCGTGCAGTTCGGCGGCGGTCGCGGTGCGCGAGGTGTAGTACAGGGTGCGCATCAGGTGCTGCGGGACCAGCCGGGCCAGATGGGTGGCGGCGCCGAGCGCGCCCCGGTCGAGCTCGGGCAGGCCGAAGGTCGCGTCGTCGGAGGCGATGACGGCGTCGGCGTTGCCGACGAGGCCGATGCCGCCGCCCAGGCAGAACCCGTTCACGGCCGCCACCACCGGCACCTCGCACTCGTACACGGCGGCGAAGGCCTCGTAGCAGCCCCGGTTGGCGCCGACGAGCGCGGCGTGCCCGCTGTCGCGCTGCATCTCCTTGATGTCGACACCGGCGTTGAAACCGCGCCCCTCGGCGGCCAGGACGACGCACCGGACCCCGGGGTCGCGGCCGGCCGCGCGCAGGGCGTCGGCGAGGGCGTACCAGCCCTTGACCGGAAGCGCGTTGACGGGTGGGAAGTCGACGCTGACGAGAGCGACGCCCTGGTCCGGGCCGGAGGTGGAGACACCCATGAGAGGATCAGCTACCTTTCCACCAAACATTTGTTAGGTGAGGAAGGTAGCAGCCGATGGAGCTCGACGGGAGGGTTGCCGTCGTCACCGGCGGAACCAGGGGCGTCGGCGCCGGGATCGCCCGGTCGCTCCTCGCGGCCGGCGCGCGGGTCGTGGTGTGCGCCCGCAGGCCGCCCGGGCGACCGGTGGCGCAGGGCGGCCGCCAGGCCGACTTCGCCGCCCTCGACCTGCGCGACCCGGCCGCCGTACGGGAGTTCTTCGACGCGGTCGCCGGCCGGTACGGGCGGCTCGACTGCCTGGTCAACAACGCCGGTGGGACCCCCTACCGGCTGCTGGGCGAGGGCGAGGCGGAGCGCCACGCCCGGGTCGTCGAGCTGAATCTGCTGGCCCCGCTGACGGCCTCGCTGGCGGCCCGCCCCTGGCTGCGGGAGTCCCGCGGCTCGGTCGTGATGATCGCCAGCGTCAGCGGGACCCGGCCCTCGCCGGGCACGGCCGCGTACGGGGCGGCCAAGGCGGGGCTGGAGAACCTGGCCCGCTCGATGGCCGTGGAGTGGGCGCCCGAGATCCGGGTGAACTCCCTGGTCCTGGGCATGGTGCGGACCGAGCTGTCCCACCTGCACTACGGGGACGCGGACGGCATCGCGGCCGTCGGCGCGACCGTACCGCTGGGGCGGCTGGCGGAACCCTCGGACGTGGGGGACGCGACCGTCTTCCTGGCCTCCGAGCGGGCGGCGTACATCAGCGGGGCGAGCCTGTTGGTGCACGGGGGCGGGGAGCGCCCGGCGTTTCTGGATGCGGCAACTGTCAACAAGGGGAGCTGAGATGGCCGGTATCGCCGAGGGTCGGGTCGTGATCGTGACGGGCGCGGGACGGGGGTTGGGACGGGCCCACGCACTGGCCTTCGCCGAGGCGGGGGCGCAGGTCGTCGTCAACGACCTGGGGGTGGGGCCGGACGGGCTGCCCGGGTCCGACGGCCCCGCCGACCGGGTCGTCGCGGAGATCCGCGAGCGGGGCGGCGAGGCGGTGGCGCACGGAGGCGACATCGCGACGGGGGAGGGGGCGTCCTCCCTGGTGGAGTGCGCGGTGTCGGCGTTCGGGCGGCTGGACACCCTGGTCAACAACGCCGGGTTCCTGCGGGACCGGATGCTGGTCAACCTGGACGAGGACGACTGGGACGCGGTCATGCGGGTCCACCTCAAGGGGCACTTCCTGCCCCTGCGGGCGGCGGCGGCGTGGTGGCGGGCGCAGGCCAAGGCGGGCCGGCCGGTGGCCGCCCGGGTGGTCAACACCTCCTCGGGGGCCGGGCTGCTGGGCTCCGTCGGCCAGGGCAACTACAGCGCGGCCAAGGCGGGCATCCTCGGCCTCACGCTGGTCTCGGCCGCCGAGATGGGCCGGTACGGGGTCCAGGTCAACGCGATCGCCCCCGCGGCGCGGACCCGGATGACGGAGCGGACCTTCGCGAGGACCATGGCCGCGCCGGAGGAGGGGGCCTTCGACGCGATGGCGCCGGAGAACGTGTCCCCGCTGGTGGTGTGGTTGGGCTCGGACGCCTCGGAAGGGGTCACGGGCCGGGTCTTCGAGGCGGAGGGCGGCCGCATCACCGTGATGGAGGGCTGGCGTCCGGGGCCCACCGCCGACCGCGGGGCGCGCTGGACCCCGGCGGAAGCGGGGGAGGCGGCGGCGAAGCTGCTGTCGCAGGCCCGGGCCCCGCTGCCGGTGTACGGCACCCGCTGACGGGCGGGGCCGCGGGTGTGCCGCGGTCGGACCCGGCGCCGGTTCGTTCGGGCCGGGGGCGCCCGGTCGGGCCATGCGCCCGGAAGCGCCGGTCCGGGCCGGGCGGGGGCGGGGCGCGGTGGGGCGGGCTGCGGGGTTCCGGTCATCTCCGCGCCCGGCGCCGCACGCCGCGGCGCGGGTCGGACACCGCAGCGGGGCTGATGAGCGGTGTCCCGCGGGCGCGCGCGGCCTCGTGGAATTCGGCCAGGAAACGCGGCCGAGGACCGTTGGCCGTATCGGGTCCTATCCCACTCCGTGAGACCTGTGGTGGCATGTGCGTGCCGAATTGCCGAATTCACCACCGGTCGCACGGATGGAGAAAAAGGATGTCGCTCCGCAGATTGACGGTCGGTGCGGCGGTCGTGGCCCTGTCGGCCGTGACCGCACCCGCCCAGGCCGACACGGTGCACACACCGCCCGGAAGAATCACGGTCGACGTGGTCGCGGTCAACGGCTCGGGCTGCCCCCAGGGCACCGCGGAGGTCGCCACCGCTTCCGACAACACGGCCTTCACCGTCACGTACAGCAGCTACCTCGCCCAGGCGGGAGCCGGTTCCGGCGCCACCGAATTCCGCAAGAACTGCCAGCTCGCGCTGCGGATCCACGTCCCCCAGGGGTTCACGTACGCCATCGCCCGGGCCGACTACCGGGGCTTCGCGCACCTCCAGCGCGGCGCCTTCGGCCAGGAGCGCGCGAACTACTACTTCCAGGGCCAGGCCCAGACGGCCCGTAGCACCCACCAGTTCAACGGCCCGTACAGCGACAACTGGCAGGCGAGCGACCGCACGGAGTACGCCGACCTGGTCTGGGCACCCTGCGGCGAGGACCGCCACCTCAACGTCAACACCGAACTGCGGGTCTACGCCGGGACGTCGAACCCGCAGGCCCTGAGCTTCATGAGCATGGACTCGACGGACGGCAGCGTCAGCACCGTCTACCACTTCGAGTGGAAGGAATGCCCGGCGGGTTGATCCGGCACGGTCGCACGCACCCGACTCACGGTCAGGAGTGACATCGATGTCCCCCTCCCTGTCCCGCACCCTGCTCGCCGGCGCGGCAGCCGCCGTGCTGCTGGCCGCGGCCGTCCCGTCCGCCGGCGCCGCCGGCCACGTCCCGCCGCCGATCACCGCTCCGCCCGACAAGATCGTGATCGAACTCGCCACCGTCAACGGCTCCGGCTGCCGCGAAGGTACCGCCGAAGTGGCCGTGGCACCGGACAACACCGCCTTCACGGTCACCTACAGCGACTACCTCGCGCAGGTCGGACCGGGCGCCCCGCCGACGGCCTTCCGCAAGAACTGCCAGCTCAATCTCCGCGTGCACGTTCCCTCGGGATTCACCTACGCGATCGTTCAGGCGGATTACCGCGGATTCGCTTTCCTCCAGCCCGGCGCGTGGGGCCAGGAACGCGCCAGTTACTACTTCCAGGGAATGCCGCAGACCTCGCAGCGGACCCATCAGTTCAACGGTCCGTTCAACGACAATTGGCAGGCGACCGACCGGACGGAGTACGCCGATCTCGTCTGGGCGCCGTGCGGGGAAAAGCGCAACTTCAACATCAATACCGAACTGCGCGTGAATGCGGGCACCTCCAACCCGCAGACGTCCACCAGTTTCATGGCCATGGACTCCACCGACGCCAGTGTCAGCACCCTGTACCACCTCGCGTGGCAGGTGTGCCCCGGCCGATAGGGCCCCACACGCCGCGTACGGAAACAGGCCCCGTGCCCGGCCCCCTGGCGAGGGGTCGGGTCCGGGGCCTGCTTCGTGCGTTGGAGTATCAGTACCCGCCGGGGCCGTCCGTTGAACCGCAGAGGGCCTCCGGATGTTGGAGTGGTGCGTTCCGGTCTCCGGGATCGGGCACACTCTGTGCATGAGCCGAGCTGACGTGATCGGGCCGGCCGTCGTGGTCGCGGCCACCTTGGTCTGGTTCCTGATCGAGATGGTCCGCCACCCCCGCAACCCCGCCGGGGACGACAACGACGGCACGGCGGACGAGGCCTGACGGGGTTCGACGGGACCGGCGGCCCGACCTCAGGACAGCTTGCCGCCGTAGTCGGGCAGCTTGACGGTGCGTTCGGCGTGACCGCCGACGAGGTCGCTCTCCTTGTTCCCGATGTTCGCGATGATCGTGTAGCCGCGGCCCTCGATCTCCGCTCGCTTGCCCGTCTTGTAGGTGCTGACCTCGTGGAAGAGGTCGGGCAGGTCGCGGACGTACAGCCCCGAGACCGGGTAGCCGACCGCCTTGAGGTTGCGCTCCGTGAGGGAGTGGATGATCCCCGGGCGGGCGGTGACGAAGAAGACGGCCACCCCGCGCTCGTTCGCGTACCGGGTCAGCTCGCGGACCTTGGAGATCGCGGGGGTCGGGAACGTCCAGAACCAGTGGAAGTCCGTCTCCAGCGAGGTGTTGTCGATGTCGAGGACGATCGCGGGCCGCTCCCCGGCGGGCGAGGCGGCGATCCGCCGCTCGATGCCGGGGCGGGCGGCGTCCACGACCGCGGCGACGTCGCGCTGCCAGGTGGCGTAGTCGATGCCGAGGATCGCCGCGTTGCCGCCGGGCGCGGACGCCGTGACGACCGCCGTGGCCGAAACGGAACTCGGGGCCGCGTCCGATACCGGGGCCCCGGCCGGGGCCGCCTCGGCGGCCGCGGCCGGGACCAGGAGGAGGACGGCGGCCGCGACGGCGGCTCCGGCGGCGGCGGTTCGGCTCGTGCGGTGGGCGGACGTGCGGCGGGTGATGCGCATGGGGGGCGCTCCTCGGACCAGGGGATTGGCATGTACGCGTCTAGATTCAGCCTCTCCCGACACCCTGTCTACTGGTCGGTAGGAAACTTTTCGTTGCCGCGCGATGAATCCCCCGGGCCGGTGCTACGTGTCGCACTCCAGCACCTCGCGGCACAGCCCGCACGGCCCGCACGGCCCGCACAGCCCGCACGGCCCGCACCGCGCGCAGCGGGCCGCGCACCGGGAGCCGCGGCCGCTGCGCGCACACCGGGCGCGGGAAGCTGACCCGCGGTCGGGTCCCGTCGCGCTCGAAGCGGATACGCGGCGCCGCCCCGTTCCTTCGCGCTCGGCCCGGGCTCCTCGGTGAGGCCGCCGCTCCGGCCGCCGGGACCTCCGCCGCCGTGGCCGCCGCACGCCGGTCCCTCGCGTACCGACGGCGCTCCATCCGGCCGGCGGCCGCCGGCGGGGTCCGGCGCAGGTCCCGTTCGGGGGCCAGGTGCGGAAACCCGTGCTCGACGGGGCTGCCGCGCCCGCCGTTCTCCGTCCCGGGGCCACCTCCGCCGCAATCCCTGCCGCCGAGGACAGCGGTTGGCCGAAAATGCCTTCTTGATGTCCGCCATACATCGGATGTGTCATGGACCCGTCATCCCCCAATGACACGCACGGCCCAACCCCCCACGAAAGGCAGTGTGTTGACTGTGAGTACCCTCACGCGATTCATGAAGCGCGCCCTCGCCGCAGGCGCGGTCGCCCTCGCGGCCGTCAGCCTCCAGCCCGGCACCGCCAGCGCCGGCCCGGCCCCCGTCGTCGGCGGAACGCGCGCCGCCCAGGGCGAGTTCCCGTTCATGGTCCGCCTCTCCATGGGCTGCGGCGGCTCCCTCCTGACCCCACAGATCGTCCTCACCGCCGCCCACTGTGTGAACGGCTCCGGCAACAACACCTCCATCACCGCCACCGCCGGAGTCGTCGACCTCAACAGCGCCAGTGCCATCAAGGTCAAGTCCACCAAGGTCCTGCGCGCGCCCGGCTACAACGGCAAGGGCAAGGACTGGGCGCTGATCAAGCTCGCCCAGCCCATCAACCTGCCCACCCTCAAGATCGCCGAGACCAAGGCCTACGACAACGGCACCTTCACCGTCGCCGGCTGGGGCGCCACCCGCGAGGGCGGCGGCCAGCAGCGCTACCTCATGAAGGCCACCGTCCCCTTCGTCTCCGACGCCAGCTGCCAGAGCGCGTACGGCAGCGACCTCGTCCCGAGCGAGGAGATCTGCGCCGGCTACAACCAGGGCGGCGTCGACACCTGCCAGGGCGACTCCGGCGGCCCGATGTTCCGCCGCGACAACGCCAACGCCTGGATCCAGGTCGGCATAGTCAGCTGGGGCGAGGGCTGCGCCCGCGCCGGCTACCCCGGCGTCTACACCGAGGTGTCCACCTTCGCCGCCGCGATCAAGAGCGCCGCGGCCACCCTGTAGGACCCCGCGCACGACCCCCGCAGTACCCCCTCGCCCTTCCGGCCGGGCACCATCCGGCCGGAAGGGCGAGGCCCTCGCACGCCGGACGGCCGCAGGCCCGGCGGTGGCGCCACGGAACGCCTCCGTCCCCGCCCCGCGGCAGCCATCCGCCGGCTCCCGCCACGGTCGCGGGGCCGAGCGCGCACCCGTCCCACGGGAAGGACCCGCCAAGGTCACCCGCCGGCTCTCCGGCCAGGACGGACCGCGCACCGTCTTCGTCACCACCGCCTTCGACCTCGACGCGTACGTCCACGCGGCGCTCACGGCGGGGCGTCCGGCTTCCTCCTGAAGGACGCCGGCCCGGCCGTGCCGGTTGAAGCGGTACGACCGGCAGCGGTCGAGACTCGCCCGCCCGCCCCACCGCTGGACTGCCGCGCGGGACGGCCCCCGGCCCCCGGCCCCGGCCGCCGCGCGCCGCCGCGCCGGGTAGGGCCCGACCGGCCCGGCCCCGCCGAGCCCGAGCGGCCCGGCCCGGCTCTGCCGCGCCTGAGCGGCCCGGCCCTGCGGGCTCGACCGGCACGGCCCCGCCGAGCCCGACCCGGCGCGGCCCCCGCGGGAGCGTTGCCGCCGGGGGCGTCTCACGGAGCGGCCGGGCGAGGAACCGGCCGCGGCCGCCACGTATTCTCGGGGACCATGAACAACAGCGACATCGACAACGGCACCGGCACGGGCGCCGCCGCCGGCGGGATCGACGAGAACGTCGCCGCCGAACTGGCCCGCCTGCGGGACAGCATCGACAACATCGACGCGGCCGTGGTCCACATGCTCGCCGAACGCTTCAAGTGCACCCAGCAGGTCGGCCACCTCAAGGCCAGGCACCAGCTGCCGCCCGCCGACCCGAGCCGCGAAGCCAGCCAGATCGCCCGCCTGCGCCAGCTCGCCGAGAACGCCAAACTCGACCCGGCCTTCGCCGAGAAGCTCCTCACCTTCATCATCGCCGAGGTCATCCGCCACCACGAGACCATCGCCGCCGGCGAGGAGTAGCCCCGGCCGGCGCCCCTCCCCCCGACCCCCCGACCCGGCGGAATCGGCCTGGGGACCCGGGCGCCCCGTGAGGCAGCATGGCCACATGTCCGCACTCACGCGCAACGAAGCGCAGCTCCGAGCCCAGCTCCTCGACGTCCACCACTACGCCGTCGCCCTCGACCTCACCGGCGGTGACGACGACACCTTCGACTCCACCGCGGTCATCCGCTTCACCGCCCGCGCCGCCGGTGACACCTTCGTCGAGCTGAAGCCGGAACGGGTGCACTCGGCGACCCTGGACGGCCGGCCGGTCCCCCTCACCGCCCTCCAGGACAACCGCCTCCCCCTCACCGCCCTCACCGAGGGCCCGCACGAACTGCGCATCCACACCCGCATGCGGTACTCCCGCACCGGGGAGGGCCTGCACCGCTTCACCGACCCCGCCGACGGGGAGACGTACGTCTACAGCCAGATGTTCATGGACGACGTCCAGCGGGTCTTCCCCGCCTTCGACCAGCCCGACCTCAAGGCCGTCTTCGAGTTCACCGTCACCGCCCCCGCGCACTGGACCGTCCTCGCCAACGGCGTCACCACCCGCACCGGCGACCGCGACACGGACGGCGCCGGCATCTGGACCTCCGCCGCCACCCCCGTCATCTCCACCTACCTCGCCGCCGTCGCCGCCGGCCCCTGGCACAGCGTGCGCACCGAGCACGCCGGACTGCCCTTCGGCATCCACTGCCGCCGCTCCCTGGCCCCCCACCTCGACGCGGACGCCGCCGAGATCCTCTCGATCACCACCGACTGCTTCGACCGCTACCACGAGAAGTTCTCCGAGCCCTACCCCTTCGACTCCTACGACCAGGCCTTCGTACCCGAGTTCAACGCCGGCGCCATGGAGAACCCCGGACTCGTCACCTTCCGCGACGAGTTCATCTACCGCTCCGCCGTCACCGACACCGAACGCCAGACCCGCGCCATGGTCATCGCCCACGAGATGGCCCACATGTGGTTCGGCGACCTCGTCACCCTCCGCTGGTTCGACGACATCTGGCTCAACGAGTCCTTCGCCGAGTACATGGGCTACCAGACCCTCACCGAAGCCACCCGCTTCACCGGCACCTGGACCGAATTCGGCGTCGCCCGCAAGGCCTGGGGCTACGACGCCGACCAGCGCCCCTCCACCCACCCCGTCGCCCCCGACCCCGACGACGTCCCCGACACCGCCTCCGCCCTCCTCAACTTCGACGGGATCTCCTACGCCAAGGGCGCCTCCGCCCTGCGCCAACTCGTCGCCTGGCTCGGCGAAAAGGACTTCCTCGCCGGCATCAACACCCATTTCGCCCGGCACAAGTTCGCCAACGCCTCCCTCGCCGACTTCGTGGACTCCCTCGCCGCCCACACCGAACGCGACGTCCACACCTGGGCCGAGGTCTGGCTGCGCACCACCGGCATCGACACCCTCACCCCGAGGATCGAGGAGAGCCCGGGCGGCTGGACCCTCACCGTCGACCGCGACGGCAGCCGCCCGCACCACATCGTCGTCGGCGTCCACCACCGCGAGCCCGGCCGCGACCGGGTCCTGGAACGCGGCGAACTCCTCCACCTCGACGTCCCCTCCGACGAGGTCGTCTCCGTGAGCGGCCCGCGCCCCGACCTCCTCGTCCTCAACGACGGCGACCTCACCTACGCCAAGGTCCGCCTCGACGAGACCTCCGTCGAGACCGCGCTGCGCACACTCTCCGGCATCCCCGACCCCCTCACCCGCGCCGTCGTCTGGAACTCCCTGCGCGACATGGTCCGCGACGGCGAACTCGACCCGCGCGACTACCTGGCGACCGCCGGGGCGCACCTGCCCGAGGAACGCGACCTCGCCATCGTCCAGGGCGTCCTCTCCTTCGCCCGCACCCAGGTCGCCGCCCGCTACGTCGCCCCCGCGGAACGGTCCGCCGCACTGGCCACCCTCACCTCCGTGGGCCGCGACCTGCTGCGACGCACCGAGGACGGCTCGGACCCGGGCCTGCGGCTGGCCGCCGTACGGTCCCTCATCGACAGCGCCGCCACGCCCGACGCCCTCGCCGGCTGGCTCGCCGACGACACCGTCCCCGGCGGCCCCGAACTCGACCCCGAGCTGCGCTGGCGGATCCTGGCCCGGCTCTCCGTGCTCGGCGCCGTCGGGGAGGCCGACATCGACGCGGCCCTCGCCGCCGACCCGAGCGCCACCGGCGAGGAAGGCGCCGCCCGCTGCCGGGCCGCGCTGCCGACGGCCGAGGCCAAGGCCGCCGCCTGGGAGCGGCTCTTCCACGACGACAGCCTCTCCAACTACCTGTTCAGCGCCACCGCCCAGGGGTTCTGGCAGCCCGAACAGGCCGAACTGGTAAGGGAGTACGTGCCGCGCTTCTACCCGGACGCCGTAGCCCTCGGCGCCCGCCGCGGCCCGGCCATCGCGGAGGCGGCCGGCCGCTGGGCCTTCCCCGCCCACGCCGTCGACGAGGACAACCTGCGGGCCGGGCACGCCTGCCTCGCCGACCCAAACATCCTGCCGCTGCTGCGCCGCAAGCTCGTCGACCAGCTGGACGACCTCGCCCGCGCCCTCCGCGTCCGCGCCTCCTGAGAACCCCGCCGGGCCCCGCAGGCGGGCCCCCCGGCCGTTCCGCCCCGCCGACGCCCGGGACCCCGGGCCCCGGCGGCGCCCGGCAAGGGCGGGACCGGCGCGCCCGGGTGAGAGCGGCGCCCGGCGGGGCTCGGGCCGCCGGTGGTCGAGGCACGGGCCCGGCCGGGCGCCCGGCGGGAGCGGGACCTGCGCCGCCGGGGGAGCGGGGCCGGACCTGTGTCTTATAAACATCTCAGACCCC